>WRDS01000062.1 GCA_009779675.1 Coriobacteriia bacterium | reverse complement strand
GGACATGGCTGGCGGCCCTCGGTTCGCAAACCCGCGGAATGCTGCAGCGGGCAGCTTGCGGCAAAAGGATCCTGCGACTACGGCCTCTCGGGACCTTGCAACGTTCATGTACGCGGTAAGCGACCCTTTGACCCTCGGTCTTTCTCGGCAGAGTGAGGTGCTTGCCTGGCTTGCGTCTGCTGGTTTTCATGTGAACCCTGATGTTGCCGCGTGCGCTGACGCAGAGGCCGTTCGCGCCTATTGCGAGCAGGCGCTGGAGCGCAGGGAAGACCTGCCGTACGAGATAGACGGCGTTGTCGTGAAGGTTGACGAGGTGCTTTTGCAGGAGGAGCTCGGGCATACCGCAAAGGCACCGCGCTGGGCGATCGCCTACAAGTTCCCGCCGGAGGAGAGGACGACAAAGCTGCTTGACATCGATGTGAGTGTCGGGCGGACCGGTGCGGTCACCCCGTTCGCGGTGTTTGAGCCGGTCACCGTCTCGGGTTCGACCATTCAGAAAGCGACGCTGCACAATGAGGACGAGATCGAGCGCAAAGGCGTCTTGATCGGCGACACGATCATTGTCCGCAAGGCCGGCGACGTGATCCCCGAGGTCGTCGGCCCTGTCGTCGGGCTGCGGGACGGCACCGAGCGCGCCTTTTCGATGCCCACATGCTGTCCTTCGTGCAAAAGCCCGCTCTGGCGGGAGGATGGTGAGGCGGCGACCCGTTGCACAAACGTCGCCTGCCCGGCCCAGCGCCTGGCGCGCCTTACCCATTGGGCAAGCCGTGGTGCCATGGACATCGAGGGTCTTGGCGAGGAGATCATCGGCCGTCTCATCGAGCAGGGCATGGTTGCCGATGTCGCCGGTTTCTACTACCTGTCCGCCGACGGCCTGGCCAGGCTCGATATGGGTCGGACCAAGATCGATGGCACTCCTACGCTTTTGGGGACGGTGCTTGCCACCAAGATCCTTGGGCAGATCAACGCGAGCAAGGAGCGACCGGTGTCCGTGCTGCTTTTCGGCCTGGGGATACGGCATGTCGGCATCACAGTCGCCGAGGCGCTGGCCGAGGCGTTTTGCTCGCTCGATGCCTTGGGCGAAGCCGACGCACAAGCGATCGCCGAAGTCGAGAACGTTGGCGAGAAGATCGCAGAAAGCGTCCGTGCGTTTTTCGGCAATGCCGACAACCTCGAGGTGCTTGAGAGACTGCGATCGGCAGGCGTGAGGCTTGCGCAGACCGCCGAGGAATCCCGTACGCATGCGCGCCCGCAGACCCTCCAGGGGCTTACGTTTGTCCTGACGGGTGCGTTAGAAAGCTACACGCGGGAGGAGGCGGCTGCTGCGCTCAAAGGGCTTGGCGCGAAGGTGGCTGGCAGTGTGAGCAAGAAGACCTCCTATGTTGTAGCGGGCGAGGCAGCTGGCAGCAAGCATGACAAGGCGGTCGCGCTCGGCGTGCCGGTCCTCTCCGAGCAGGATCTGGAGCGGATCATCATGACAGGCGGGCTGTGATGACGGGTGGGCCGCAGTGAGAGGCAGGCCCGACGGCGGACAAGCCGCGACGGCGCTCGGAACACATCTGGCGGTCGCCCCCGAACGCTGCAAGGGGTGTGGCCTCTGCGTGTACGTGTGTCCGGCGCAGGCGGTGCGTGCGGGGCTCGGCTATGTCCACATCGACTCCGCTGCGTGCACTGCCTGCCTTAGGTGTGTCGAAGCCTGCTCGGAGAGGGCCATTACCCGGGCTGAGGACGCTGACATCTCCCGGGTCGTGGTCGGATCCAGGGAAGAGGCGAAGGCCTTGCGCAAAGCCGCTGCTGCGAAAAAAAAGGGCTCATGGCGGCGGATCCCTTCGGGATTCGGCGACCAGAAAGCAAAAGGGGCCCAAGCCAAAGAGGCGACTTTCAGGAAACGCACGTCTGCTCGGCAGGCATCCGCCAGGCCGGGTGCTCCCTGGGGGCTTCTTGAGGCGTCAGTAGCGGTGGCGCTTGTGCCCCTTAGCGCGCTTGTGGCCGGGTTGATCCTGGGGACTGCAGCGGTGCAGTCGATGCCGCCGGGCAACAGGATCGCAGTGCGTGCGGTAACGCTCGGCGGGGCGTATGTGCTCCAGGCGGTGGCGCTTCTCTGGATGTCCCGATGGCGTTCGACCGAGGTGCTCGGCGCGCTTGGCCTGAAGGCCCAGGATGCCGAGCGCTCGGCACAGACCGCCTCAGACGCCATACAGGCTATAGTGACGGTTCCTGGACTGCTCATTCTTACGCGGACGATAGCTGCCGTCTGGGGGGACTTCGCCGTGCGCATTCTTGGTTGGAAGCCCCCTGAGGGCACTGAACTCACCACGACTCTTTTCGGCAGCGGCTGGGTGGGCATTGCGCTTACGGTGATAATGGTTGTTATTGCTGCGCCCGTTGTCGAAGAGGTTGTTTTCCGTGGCATCATGTTCGGTGCGTTGCGGGGTCGTATAGGCACGTGGCCGAGCATCGTGCTCTCCGCAGTGGTCTTCGCCCTGTGCCATCTCTCGCTTTGGGTGGCGCTGCCCACGTTTGTTTTGGGCGTGGCACTCGGGTGGCTTGCTGCCCGCCATCGGACTCTCTGGCCCGCCATAGCGCTGCACGCGCTTTACAACGGCACAGTCGTTGTCCTGGTGTTTTTCCTTCTGCCTGTTTTGGGTTGAGGAGCAGACGACCGATGGTGTGAGAGAGGGTTCTCGGCGGACACAGCACGCCCGCTGCTCCTGCCAAGAATGCTGTTTACGGATCGCTTCGGAAATGTTTCCGAATGAGCCTCCAAATACGGCCTCCAAATGCATGCCAGTGCATTGGCGCCACTAAAAATTTCCTGGTAATGTGTCCGTATCGCGTGTAACACACCATGATAGAGCAAGCCGCTTCTTCGAAAGGACTTACTCATGCGCAAGCAAGCACGCCGCCGGAAGGCGCACGCCATCTCCCTCCTTCTTGCCCTTGTCCTCCTTTTGGGTTCCGTGTCCCAGGTGTTTGCCACGGTTCCTGACAGTGCGCCTACTGGGGCGGGAATGGGAGTCGAGGCTCCGACAGGCGAAGCCATCCTCCCTGAGCCAGAGGTCGTGCGTGAGATCGAGGAGAACCGCACGGAGTTCAGCCGCGAGTACCTGTTCGATAACGGCGTGGTACGGGCCCAGTATTTCTATGAGCCGGTACACTACGAGGATGCGGCCACCGGCAGGCTCGAGCCGATCGACACGGCGCTTGAGAGGGTCGAGGCAGATGGGGATGCCCGACCCGCATTTTCTGGACGAACAAGGCGAACGTCTTCGAGATAGTGCTCCCTGGTGCCCTGTCATCAGGCCCGGTGAGCATCAAGGGCTCCGGCACGGCCCTGTCCATGCGCCCTGCGTCCTCTGGGCGCACGGGTGCCGCCCCGGGTCCCAAGGGTGCCATGCCTGCAAAGGCCGACAGCGGGAGTGATGCCAAGGTCTCGTACGCAGGTGCGTTCGCCGACGCGACGCTCGAGTACGAGTCCGTCCCATCCGGCCTCAAGGAGACGATCGTACTCGACCGGGCCCCTCAAGGTGGCGAGCACATCTACAGCTTCGAGCTCGGGCTCGACGGCCTTACGCCTGAGCCCCAGGCCGACGGCTCGATCACGCTTCAAAAAACAGGCGGCGGGGAGGCGGTCTTCTCCATCCCGGCACCGTACATGGAGGATGCAGGCACACCGGCCTCCAGGCCGACCCGCTCTGATGCCGTCCACTATGAGCTCAAGGAAGGGGACGGGCCCGGCAGCTACATCCTTGACGTGGTGGCGGACCTGAAGTGGCTCACCGACCCGGCACGCGCCTACCCGGTGTACATCGACCCCTCCACGCTCTTGATAGGCTATCCGTACACGCTCGGCGCGGACGACACTTTCATCTCCTCGGGCCCGTCGCAGCAAAACGACAACTACGTCGGCTGGGCCGACCTGTGGGCGAACAACAACTGGCCGGGCTTCGCCTGCACCGAGTACATCTACCTTCACCCCCCGCAGACCCTTGTCGACGACCTGGCCTACAAGAAGAGCCAAGACCTCTATGTAGCCGACTCCCACCTGCAGCTCTATGCCACTCCCGGCGTAGGCTACTGGAGGGCCCCCGGGGGCGTCACGGGTGAGATGTGTGTCACGGACGCGGATGTCGACTTGAGCACCATCACCTGGAACGCCTATACGAACAACGGGGTCGGGCAGGTCTCGGCCAACCATAAGACCCCTGAGCTTTGGGTCGCGTCCGCCGGCACCCAGGCGAGGCTTGACGTGACGCGCATGATGTCCCACTGGCAGGATGCTGCCACCACCAAGGCGCGCTCGACCGTGCGCCTTTCCGTTGACGACGGCACCAACTTGTGCTTCAACTCGGCCGATAGCGCTTCCAACAAGCCGTTCTGGGACATCGAGTACGCCGACGCCCGACCATCACTGTCTCGCCGTCCTTCGGCGGCTGGGTCTCCACAGAACCCACGATCAGCTGGACGTACACGCACCCGCTCGGCGATGGGCAGCAGGCATATGAGATCGAGGTGTCGGAGACCGCGACCGGCCCGGCCGTCGCGAGCGTGCACCGCAAGGAGATAGTGTTGAACAATGGGACCGGGACGGCCGATGTCCCCGGGCCGCCCGGCGGGCTTGTCCCAGGCGACACCTACCATGTGCGCGTGCGCTCCGCCTGCACCCCGCAAGACACCGACCTGCTGCACTGGAGCGCGTGGTCGCCTGCCAAGGCGTTCGCGATCAAGTCGCCCGAGATGCTCAAGACGAGCGTCACCACAGCGGTGTCGACGTACTTCTTCACCGAGGCCGATACAGGCGGGAACCTGATCCCTGCGAACCAGAACAACGCCACCAACGAGGGGCGCGGCGCGGCCACCCTCTCGTGGAAGGCCACCCCGCTCGCCTCCTCCTACCAGATATACTTGCACGACGGCAACATATTCCGCCAGGTCGGCTCCACGACCGGGACGAGCTGGACGACTGCGGGCAAGGGGCTCTTCCCGCTCGACTCGGGGATCGGTGCGCTCCCTGCAGGCTACACGTACCTCGTGAACCCGTACGCGTCGCCCTATGCCTTGACCGAGCTCCGCGACGACCCGCGCCCGCTTTATGCCAAGGCCGCGGCAGACACGATGCATGACAGGACCGACTACCTCTTCAAGGTCGTGCCGGTCTCATCCCTTGCAGGTGCGCCGGCCATAAGCGAGTGTGCCACCGTCTCGGTCACCCTCGCCAACCGCACCCATCGTGTGAACGGTGACCCACGTCATACCACGTATGACATCGGGGATGCCGGGCTCCTAGGCCACAGCGCGGAGGTGCTGCTCGACAAAGGGGCGGTGAGGCTCTCTGCCACAGACCTGGAGATCGACTGGTGGGGGCCGCGTGCGACCCTTGAGCGCCACTACTCCTCCGACCGCACGACTGCCGGCTCCTGGGCACAGGGCTGGCGCTTCAACTTCGAGCAGTCCCTCACGCTTAACCCTGCAGGGAACGTCGCGACCTACACCGACGCAGCAGGCGAGGCGCACCGCTTCGGGAACTCGGGCGGCACCTGGGTGTCCGCCCACGGCTTCTACGGCACGCTCACCAAGCTGGTGGACTGGCAGATCACCTACAAGGACGGGAGCAAGCTTGTCTTTGACGGGGTCACGGGCCGGCTGAAGTCTGAAAGCGATGCGAACGGCAACACCGTGCTCTACACGCTTGTCGGCAACAACGTGCAGATCGCGGCGGTTGGCAACGGGCACGTCATCACGGTCAACCGGACATCGGCCGGCGTGGTGACGGGTGCGACGTATGCAACGACCGCCGGTACCCGTACCATCACGTATGCGGCCGGTGTCTCGCCGACGGTCACCTACTATTACGGTGTCGGGGACTCCGCGAACCGCACGCTCTCGCTCGGCTACACAGGTAACCGGCTCACCTCGCTTTCCCATGCGGTCTCAGGCATCTCGATCGGTTTTGACTATGATGTAGGCGGGGCCGTCATGCGTGCGGAGCTTCCCGGCTATGGTGCAGACATCTACCGTCAGGTAGGCTTTGGGTATATGGGCGGCGCAGGAGCCGTGGCAAGCTACTATGGGAGGGTCGGGAACGCCAACAACACGTATATCACCCACACCTTCTCCTTGAACGCGAACGGCACGTGCCTATACGAGGCAACGGCATCAGGCATGCGCCGCTATACGTACTCGCCCACGCTCGAGGTGGTGCAGGAGACGAGTCCGCTCGGGCATGTCACGAGGAAGAGCGTGGACGGCTTCGGCCTTGTGCGCGACGAGTACGACGCGGACAAGGGGCATACCTCGTACGAGTACAATGCGAAAGGGCTCTGCACCCGCGAGACCGACCCGAGAGGCGCGGTCACCACGCGTGATTACGACGCGTCAGGGAACCTCATCTCGGACAGCAGCGTCCTTGACAAGTCCGGCACGGTCTCGCTTACCACCTATGCCTACGGGCACGCGTCCTACCCTGGGGTGGTGACGAGCGAGGTACGCTCGCTTAACGCGACCGAGTCCGCTATGACGCTTTATTCAGGCTTCGGTACGACCGGCAGGCCGCTTGCCACGATCCAGTACGCGAGGCTCTCGCCGACCGCCCCGTCCGCCGCTGCCATCTACACGTACCGCGTCCCCGATGCCTTCGGGAACGTGACCGACGAGTACCTGCCGTCAACCTCCAATCTTCCTGGCGCTGCCACGACAAGCGCCTACTCGGTCTCCGGGCGCCTCATATCCTCGACAGACCCCTTCGGCGTGGTGACCTGGTACAGCTATGACGAGCTTGGGCGTGAGACGGAGGTATACAGCATGCACCCGAGCGCGGCACTAGGCAGGCAGGTGGGGCTTACCCGGTGGACGTACGGGGCGAACGGCCGGCCTGACACCGAGACGAAATACCTCAAGGAGTCTGCCGCCGCGGCTATGGTAGCGTCCACTGCCACGTACACATACGACGCGCTTGGGCGCACCGTCTTCGCCGCAGACTCGTGCACGTCAGGCCAGCTTGCACGCACCGACTACGACGCGGCAGGGAACGTCACAGAGAGCTGGCCTGCAGGGGTGCCGGCATACGATGCCGCACGTGCGCACCGGAGCACTTATGACGCGGACGGGCGTGTGATCTCATCGCTCGGATCAGGGGAGGCCACGCCAAGCATCACCTCCTACACCCCTGGCGGGCGCGTGGCGACAAACGCCGAGTCCGGCGGCAAGACG
Source organism: Coriobacteriia bacterium (assembly GCA_009779675.1). Taxonomy (GTDB): domain Bacteria; phylum Actinomycetota; class Coriobacteriia; order Anaerosomatales; family PHET01; genus WRDS01. Next base: position 6,064 of record WRDS01000062.1, on the reverse strand, counting down.
ACTACGTACACCTATGACGCGGCAGGGAACACGACGGCTGAGGTGTCCTCTGCAGGCACGGGGACGGCATGCACCTCGTACGCCTACGACCTCGGCGGGCGCATGATAAGAAGCATGGTCCCCGGGGGCGTGGAGACCACGTACACGTATGACATCGCAGGCCGCCAGGTCTCTGCCGGCGGGAGCGGGCAGGCCGCATCCGTCACCTGCTACAACGAGCTCGGCTGGCCGCTCCGTGAGGTCGATGCGGACGGTGTCGTGACCGCACGCAGCTATGATGCGCTAGGTGATGCCGTCTTTGTGACGGTGGACGGCAAGACCACCTCCAACACCTACGGCAAGGGGCGTCTTGGCAGGATAGAAGACCCGGATGGCCGCGAGATCGAGTACCAGTACGACTTGTTTGGGAACGTCCACAGCGAGCACCACTTCGACTACCAGGGGAGCCCGTCCGCTGCCTATGTCAAGTCTACGTCGCGTGAGCATGACTCGCTTGGACGCCTACTTACCGAGAACTACTATCGAGGCGTCTTTGGGGTTCCCGTGCAAACCTATGAAAGCTTCTATTCCTATCCCCAAAACACTCCTGGGGTAAGTACACGCACCGACTCTTACGGTGACGTTACGACTACGGTAGTAATCGACTCAAATGATCTTGAGACCACTCGGCAAACTACAAGCCCAGGTATCACCGCTTTCACCCGCACGGTGAGCGCACGCGATGCTGGCGATCGTGAGACGGCTGTTACGCTTACCAGTGGCGTAAACACCGCGTCTCTCAATGCCGAGTATGACGGCTCCGGGCGGCTGGAGCGCCAGTGGGGGTCTGGAATAGCTACAACTAAGCCGGTCAACAGAAGCTACGCTTACAACGATGCCGGTAAGAAGTCCTCAGAGCAGCTTTTTGCAACTTATGGCGGCTCCATAGAGACCACTTTTGGCTACAACTTGAATGAGCGGCTTACAAGTGCGCGCACAAGTGTTGGCACGACATTTTATGAATATGATGATTCAGGGAACATCAAACGTGCGGCTAACACCTCAGGTGTAACCACGCTTAACTACAACCCAGCAAACAATCGCTTAAGCTCATTTATGCCTGCGGGAAGTGTCACGCCGCTTATGGTTGGCTACGACGGATCGGGGCAGCGCATCACTCAAGGCCCCGCTTCAAATCTGTACCAAACAAGGTTTAGCTACTTAAAAACCGGTCGTTTAGGAAGCTTTGCCGCCTCTGCTACGCCTGGTGCAAGCGCTCCAAGTGCTACGTACACTTATGATGCACTCGGTCAGCGCAGAAAGAGCGTCATAAACGATACCACTGGCAAAACCACGACCGCAGATTGGACTTATGACGACCTACAGCTTCTTTGCTACTCTGCAAGCAGGAGCGATAACGCCACTTGGTGCGTTACCTATCTCTACGACGGGGCGGGGTGCCCATACGCAGGCACCTATACAGATTCATCTGGCAACAAGGTTCCTTTCTACATGGTTACCTCGGATCGTGGTGACGTGGTCTCGCTTCTCGCGAGCAACGGATCTGCTTTTGCGGCTTACCGCTACGATCAATGGGGGAACCCCACTGCTACTTCGACCCAGGCGGCGACATCGATCTCTGCGCCGCTCGCTGCACTCATAGCAGAGCGTCAGGTCTTGCGATATGCAGGATACGTTTGGGATGCCGAATCAAAAACCTACTACTGCTCTGCGAGGAACTACGATCCGACCACTATGCAGTTCCTCTCGAAAGACCCCGCAAAGTCTAACGGCGAAGAGAGTGCGTTCCAGTACTGTGGCGGGGATCCGGCAAACAATTACGATCCGACAGGAAATTGGACGGTTCGATACAAAGTAAAGAACTTTAATGTGAACAAGCTAAACAAAAACCAACGTGCAACTTATAACCTCGAGTATCGATTGAAAAGTTGGACGTATATAAGCAGCTGGAAGGACAAACGAAGCGTCATTTATTCCTATCTTCGGAATACGATGGGTGTTACCCGTGAGCAGGCATGTGCAATACTAGGAAACATCTCTGTCGAGACCGGAGGCAGATTCAGCTCACTTACCTTAGAAAAAAATTTGAGGACAGATGCCCCTGCCTATATCAGAAACTACAGTGCTAAAGATGGAAAAGGCTGGGGAATTCTACAATGGACTTACGCTCCAAGGAAAGCTGCGCTCATGAAGCATGCAAATGCTTATGCTATGAAGAAAACGTACATTTGGTTTGATGTAGGTGATATGGCAGTGCAACTTGATTATTTCAACTGGGAGAGAAAAAACCTCTGCAAAAGCGAGTGGGCTAGGTTTAATAAAACAACAGGCAACATTGAGGCCCTAACAAAAGCTTTCTGTAAGGAGTACGAAAACCCGAGAAATCCCAATGCGAGTATGAAAGATCGAGTTTCGGCAGCTAATGCCTGTGCCGTTGCTTATCCTGCCGGCAGGCGATAAGTGATGCCGAATGAAATTAAAAATATTACAGCGGTATGTGCTCTTTTGGCTGCAATGGTTTGTCTTTCGACATGCGGTTTGAGGTCGGGCGACGCACTCAACAAAAGGGGTGCTTCTGAAAATGCGGCACCTATGGGTGAATCGCCGATTAGCACCCTCAGCTATTCTGGAAATGAAGCACGGAGTATTTCGCCAGAGATAAAGGATGTTGTTCAGAATAAGAAGAAATTCTTTTGCACTGAAACCGGCAAGCTCATGTACTTCAAGGATTTCCGGTCTGATAGTTACCTATTCGTTAACGATGATGGAAAAATAGAGTATACCGATCACGGTGAAAGAGAGGAGGCGCTCTCCTACAGTCAGTTCTGTGTGATCGACATGGACGGGGATGGAATTCCAGAGCTGATATTAGAAGAATCTCACGCGGGTACCAGACTATTGTTTCACTGCGAAGACGGTGTTGTATATGGCTATACCTTCCCCTTTAGAGGCATGAACGGCCCAAAAGCAGATGCCACATTTATTGGCTCAAATGGTGCGACCATAAATGATGTATTGAAGATACAGCGGTTCTCAAAAGGAGAAGTCATTTTCGATGAGTTATGTTGTCAGAATGGGTTTGACAATGTGTATCGCATAGACGGAAAGAATGTCAGCCCGGAAGCAACTGAAGCGTATATCGGGGTGCAATTCACAAAGACAGACGTAGAGTGGTACCCCTACGGCGAGGCGTGTTTCGGGTGAAGAGGCGCAAGCCTTGAAGTGTGAAAGGCATCTGCTGCGGCAAATAACAAACGGATTGCGGCAGCCAATCTGTGTGCCAGAGCTTACCCTGCTGGCAGGTAATAGGTGATGTCGAATGAAGATGAAGAAATATTATGCAGTATGCGCTCTCCTATTCGCAACGACCTGTTTTTCAGGATGCACCCTGGGGTCTAGTGATGTGTCCAGCCAAGGGAGTTCTTCCGAAGATGAGGCATCTATTAACGGGCCACCAGTCAGCGAAAGGTCGATCAGCACCCTCAGTAACGTCTACTATGCTTTAGAAAATTCCAAAAACGAACCGCCAGCGTCCTTCCCGCGATAAGGGACGTCATTTTGAACAGGAAGAAGTTCTTGTGCACCGAGACTGGCCAGTTTGTGTACTTCAAGGATTTCCGCTCTGCCAGCTATTTGTTTATTAACGATAACGGGGATATGGAGTATACCGATAACGGTGACAGGGAGGGAGGGAACTCCTACAGCCAGTTCTGCGTGGTCGACATGGACGGAGACGGAGCCACTGAGCTGATATTAGAGGAGTCTTGCTCGAACGACAGGGTGTTGCTTCATTATGAGGATGGTGTCGTGTACGGCTTTGTCTTCCCCCTCAGGGGCATGAATGGCCCTAAGACGGATGCCTCGTTTGTTAGCTCAGGCGGTGCGGGCTTAAATGAGGTGCTAAAAATACAGCGGTTCTCAAAAGGGAAGGTCATTTTCGATGAGCTATGTTGCCAGGATGGAATTGACAATGTATACCGCATAGATGGGAAGGGTGTTGGCTCCGAAGAAGCTCAATCGTATATCGGGATGCAATTCACGAAAACTGACGTAGAGTGGCATCTCTACAACTGGGACTGAGTGGCTGTGCGGAACCAAATAAGCCTGCTGCTCTCCGCGTTTTTGGCAGTCTCTCTTCTTGCGGGTTGCGGGAGTGATGGTGTCCCATGGGGGGATGGTATTTCGCCGTCTGATGTCGGCCAGTCCATAAGCAAGGAGCGCCGTGAGGAGATAGCGAAAAAGGCAACGCAGGCCACATCAATCCCCTTGGCCGAGGTCGAGACTTATCTCTTCAGACAAAGCGAGTTGCTTGGAGAGCACGCCTCTTACCTCAAGGATTCCAGGTCGGATCGAATAACCTGGGTGGAGGAGTTTTACCCCAAAAGCACTAGCAGGTGGGTGGAAAAGCATTTCATACCGGACACCGGTGGTAGATCGTTCTGGGACTCGCTTGTGCCTACTGGAGGATATCTGGTCTTAGGGAGGAGTAGGGGCGATGAGCTCGCCGGTGTCGAAGAAGCGGTTTTTGTTCAAGCACATGGCGGGCACGAAAGCAATGCTCGCGGAATTGCGATCGACGAGGCCGCACTCTTCGCAGCCCTTGATCGCTTGCTTGACTGGTTTGGTGGAGAGACCTTCTCATTTCGCTTCATCGCTGGGGAGGATAACTCTTACGGGAATGCGGTTGTCGCGCGTCGCGAGGATCAGGAGGCGTGCGTCTTCCTTGCTGAGGCGGGTGCCCTTGAGGCATCAGGGCCGACTGGAACTTCGGTTTCCGTATCTAGTGGACTTGTCAAGCCAGGTTACGTTTATTCGGGGGGCGAGCTTGCTGCGGTGCGGCTGCGCCTTGAATATGCCCAGCTACTTTTCTATCTCGATGTTGACAGCAGCTTTTCTCAGAAAGACCTTGTCGGGGCTCCCCTTGTGGTGGGGAGCCGATGGTTCAAGGGCGATAGCGTGAGCAAGGTGCGCCGTGAGGAGATAACGGCGAAGGCGACCCAGGCAACCTCCATCGCCTTGACAGAACTCGAAGCCAACCTTGTTAGGCAGGCCGAGCAAATAGAGAAGCCTGGCTACTTCCTGTCCGGTGGGGACAAGCAGTTCAGGGAGTACGTCTCCTATCTTCAGGACTCTAGATCGGGTCGAATAGTCTTGGCGGAGGGTTTTTTCCCCGTAACCAATAGCAGATGGGAAGATGCCCACTTCGTTGCAGATGTTGGCAACAAATCGCTTTGGGGCTCGCTTGAGTCTTCTGGCAGGTGTCTTATTTTAGGAAGGGGCAGACAAGATGGGCATCCTGGTGTCACGGAGTCGATGTCTGTTCTGCTTGACCCCGGGGGATATTCGGCTCTTTCTGGCCCTGCGATCGACGAGGTCGCACTCTTTGCAGCCCTCGATCGCTTGCTTGACTGGTTTGGCGGCGAGCCCTTCTCCTATCGTGTTATTGCCGGGGGAGGGGACTATGGGGGCACCTATGCGGATGGAAGCACGAGTGCAGCGTTCGGGAGCGCAGTCGTGGCGCATCACAAAGACCGGGAAGCATGCGTGTTTCTTGGCGAGATGGGGACACCCTTGCTTGCAGGGCCGACTCTGAGTTCGGCTCTTGCTTCAGAGGGGATCGTTAGGCCGGGTTATGTTTACTCGGGGGACGAGCTTGCGGCGGTGCGGCTGCGCCTCGAGCGAGCCCGTGTGCTGCCAAGCATGCCTGTCGAGTAGTGTTTGCCGGATGTCTTTCCTAAACCGCAGGGGACAGGGCAGTGGATCATTTTTGGAATACCTGCCTGGATGTACCGGAATACGCACGAAGAAGAAGCCTGGGGATATCTGGCGACGCAAGACGAGAAGCAAGACGTAGAGTGGTACCCCTACGATGAAGGGTATTTCTAGAGCGTGTCGTCACAAGATACTCAACCAGAGGGCGATACAGCGAATCTGGATGGCAGCGAGAAAGGATGCGCTACGTTTGGCATAGCGCGTTGCGATGCCACGCCACTCCTTCATTCGCATGAAAGCATTTTCCACCAGATGCCTCACCTTGTAGGGATAATCATCGTAGCCGCGCTTC
>WRDS01000061.1 GCA_009779675.1 Coriobacteriia bacterium | reverse complement strand
GTACTCGAGCGTCGAGCCGATGAACGCCTGGGGGTACGAGAGCGTGGTGCCGCCGTCGGGGCGTGCGGACACGATCCCCTCGGACGCATGCGCGCCGCCTGCACGCGCCGATGAGACGGGGCGCATAAAGACCGACGTTCCGGACGCCTCGATAGTCACCGGGGCCTCGGAGAGCGAGGCCGGGAGCGTTATCGTGAACGCGTTGGCCGCGTTCGTCCAGGACGCGGGTGCCGCCCCTTCGCCCTCTGTCCTCTCAAGCGCCGTGCCGATCGGCTCAAGATCACCGGTCGCAGGGTCCACATAGTTGAGCGGCATGCTGGAGTACTGGGCCCGTATGTTGCCGTTGCCCATCCGGTACTCGCGGCTGAAGGGCGTTCTGTTCCCGGTGATCTCGGCCATGGCCCCAGGCACGGGGCCGTCAGGCGTGCCCTCTGCCGGGGCGGCAGAGGCCTCGGATGCCTGGAAGACCGACGACCAGAGCGCCTTCATGCGGGACACGAGCGACTGTTTTGATGCCGGTTGCGCGCCTCCCTGCGCCGACCCTTCGGGCGGGGGTGATGCGTGCGCCTCCCCTTCGGGCGGCGCGGCGTACGCGGCCTCGACAGCAAAGGGGTTCAGGCCTTTGAGCGCGGAGTAAAGGGCGGAAGCGGGCCTTGCTGCCTCCACGGCCGCTGGTGCTGGAGTGAGCGCGCTTTGCGCTGAGGTTGCGAAGGGTCCGGCGAACGCATGGGATGCCGGGCTCAGGGCAAGAGTAAGAACAAGGACGAGCGAGACCAGGTGCGATCGGCGGCGGGCATCCGTTCCACGGGCCACAGGCGCTACAGCAGGCACCGCCCACCTCACGGCCTTAAGCTCTCTCTCTCTCTCTCTCTCTCTCTCTCTCTCTCTCTCTCTGCGAGCAACTGCTCGGCGCTCCGAACATACCCTTGTGCATGTCAAGACCTCCCGGGGCTAGAACCTGCGACACCTGCTTTTGCATCTTGCTTAAACGGATCATCCCGCACCCTTGCGGATCCGGAAACAGCGTATATGAGCCGCCGTATATGCGCAACCACACCATGCTACACGCAACGCTGTGGAAGTCGATGCTTAAATGGAACTCCAAATCCAACATCCGTTTGCCGTGAAACCGACCGGCGCGCACTACAATGGCTCTGCCGATGGACACACCACAATATATTGTGGTTGGCACAACATGTAGTGGTGTGTCCATCGGCGGTGTTCCCATCGGCACGCACCCGTCGGCGGGGTGTCCATCGGCACGCACCGCTTTCAGCACCGTTTTTCGCCAGGACACTCTCTTCGCCAGTCCCAGTTAGAATCGAAAAATGCGCCATGGAACTGCTTTTTTCAAGGGAATAATGCTTATGATTAGAACAAAACGGAGGATAAACGTGCCGCTCTGGGCTATTGGGTCAATCCGCAAGATCCTTCTCGCGCCTCCCGGTCGATCACCGGCATGATCGCCGCGACCGCAACCTCGATCATCTCGTCGTCAGGTTCCCGGGTCGTCATCCGCTGCAGCTGCAACCCCGGCCAGAGGAGCACTTTGACGACCGGGTTCTCGGCGTGCTTGCCCGCCCACTTCACCGTGACCTCATAGGCAAGCCCCGCGACAACCGGGATCAGCACCAGCCGGGAGAGTATCGCGACAACCAGCACGCCAAGCCTGCCCGAAAGCCCGATCCATGCGGCAAGCGGTCGCACGGGAACGAGCGAGAACACCAGGATCGCGATGATCATCACCATGAGGAGGAACGATGTCCCGCAGCGCACATGCTGCGTTGAGTGGCGTTGGATCGCCGAGGGCTCAAGCGGAAGCCCCTGCTCGTAGGCGTGTATCACCTTATGCTCCGCGCCGTGATAAGAGAACACCCGCTGGATGTCTCTCATCCTGCTGACCGCCCAGATGTATATGAAGAAGGCCACAACCCTGAGCAGGCCGTCGACAAGGTTCCATAGCAGAGGGCGTTCGGCAGCCGAGCCCACGATGAAGTTTGTCAGGACTGCAGGCAACACGATGAACAGCAAAACGGCGAGCCCGATGCCCATGATCGCCGATATCGTGACCTCTGCCGCCGAGAGCTGCTCGCCTGCGACTCCCTGCTTGTCTGCGGCGCGCTGTTCACCTGCAACTCCCTGCTCGCCCGCAGCACCTTGCTCGCGTGCGACCTCGGCGCTCGCAGCTTGCGACGCGCCCGCAGGCTCCTCGCCTGCGCTTGCGCTTTCGGCGCTCTCGGCACCCTCGCGTGCGACCTCGGCGCTCTTGCCCTCTATGCCCGCGACCTCATCTTCACCCGCCATCGGCACCGATGCTGAAACCGAAAGCGCCTTCATCGCAAGTGACAGCGACTCGACAAGCCCTACCACCCCGCGCACGACAGGCCAGCGCATCCATGCGTGCTTTTTCGTGCCGCTGGCAAGATCGTGCTCCTCGACGTGGATCGAACCGTCGAACAGCCGCACCGCGACAGCCCAGTTGAGCTTGCCGCGCATCATCACGCCCTCAAGGACCGCCTGGCCGCCGATGTGCGTATGGGTGACCGCGCACGCGGCGGCACCGGCCTCCCGCTCGTTCGCTTCCTGCTGCTCGTCCGGTGCACCCACCTGCTGCCCATCGGCCGATTGCCCGTCCGCTGATTGCTCCTCCGCAGCCGCAGCCGCGCTCAATTCCTGCTGCTCGCTCATTGCTCTCCTCGCTTCGGCGCCCTCTCGTAAGGGTCGCTGCATGTCATCTTCCCCTCGGCGCATGACCCACGCCGACACGCCGCCCCAGCATCCATAAAGATGCCAGGTGCCGTCGGTTCCGCCAGTGCGAGCATACGCAGGGCCAGGTCGCGGATCTCCCACTGCGCCCGCTTGCAGCAGCGCAGCTCAAAAAAGTGCAGGAGTTCACGGATGTTCATCGTCACAACGATCTTGGTCTCCATCGCGTTAGGGAGCAGGTAGCGTGCATCCTCGGGTGCCACCCCCGCGCCGAGCATCCGACGATACGCCGCAAAAGCCTCACCGCACGCGCCGAGGAACGCCTCTCGTTGCTCGGCATCCGAACCGATGTCGGGCGGGACGATGAATACCGGCTCCTCGGCGTAGGAGACGTAGCGCTGCGACTGCTGGTTGTAGCTCGCAAGGCGGTGCCGCACGAGCTGATGCGTGAGCGCACGCGAGACACCGTCGATCGCAAACGTGTAGCTCGCGTGCTCAAGCGCCGAGAAATGGCCGCTCTCCATGATGGTGGCGAGCACTTTGCGCACCGCCTCATCGCCCATGTGCCCCATGAGCTCGGCGGCTCCGACCGGGGCGTAGCACAACCGTGCGGCGACGGCGACAAAGCGCTCGGGGTCAGGCGTGTGTGAGAGCAGGCGAACGTCCATGCGGATCCTCAAAAAAAGCATCATCAACGAGCGGGGTCAGCACCCACAAACCGGCAAGATCCCGCCTACATAGCCAAGGCTCGCCTGCGCAGCAGCCCCCCGCGCAGCAGCCCCGCTACTTTGTGCGGCTCGACCAGCCCCGCCCTACTCGGCGACCTCGGCAGCCTCTGTGGCTTCAGCGGCCTCGGCGACCTCCGTCGTGGCAGCCTCATCAGCTGTGGCCTGCTCGGATGCCTCTGCGGCAGTCTCTTTCCGCACGGCTTTGGCCTCGTGCTGCGCGGCGCGGGCGGCCTTCTCGGCGGCCTTTGCCTCACGTGCCTGCTTAGCGGTGACGGCAGCTTCCTCGGCGGCCTTGCGACGCGCCTCCTTCTCGGCGGCCTCCCGCTCGAGCACAGCGCTCGCGGCGGAACCGAACTTGTCGGAGAACCGCTGGACACGCCCACCGGTGTCGACGAACTTCTGCTGGCCGGTAAAGAACGGGTGGCACTGGTTGCAGAGTTCCACGTGCAACTTGCCGCCGGCAGTCGAACGGGTCTCAAAGCGGTTCCCGCATGAGCAAGTGATCGTCGTAGGAAGGTATTTAGGGTGGATCTCGGTTTTCACGCTTTCGCACCTCCAGGTCAACCGCCCCGCTATCCGCCCTGGTTTCCGACCAGGTGCGAGGGCAGCCGGAGTAGGATACCATGCCGAGAAAATTGCGGCTACACGCGCATCACATGCTGTCGCATGTGTTATCGCATGCGTGCGCGTCACATGCGCATTATCGCCAGGCCCTGAGCTGGGTTTTGTCGAACCCCCACTGAGGCGTAACGAGACGGTCATCTATATCCGCGCTATACCAGGGCGAATCCTCGCTGTCGCCTTTTAAGATTTGAATATCCTGCGCGGGCATATAGCTTTGGGCCAGCATAAAGACTTTCTCGCCCGAGTCCTCATCGACGGCCATATCGACAACGATAACGCAGTGTCCCGGAAAACCGCCCACGATAAACACGTCGCCTATCGCTATGCCAGAGACATCCTTTGAGACCAGCTCTTTTTCCAGCGAGTACGTGTTTGCGTAGGCGTACACGACATCAAGGTATTTCGTGAAGCTCTCATACGAGCCATTGTTGCGGCTGTTCTTTACCCACGAGACGTTATTCCCCTTGACTGAGATGTCATACCCGCTCGCCCACTTGGAAAAATCCGCCGTAAACCCGCTTACGAAATTGAAGCGGATGCTCTTCTGCTGGCCGACAGCGTAAAGGTACTCGGCTCTAAGCCGTATGACCGCATCGGCACATTGCTGCAAATCCCTATCGCCGAGGGTGTAGTCCACAACAGCCAAGTAAACGTCGCTTGTCTTCTCTCTCCCATCGAAGTACTTCACCTTGGAGCCATCAGGCTTTAGCGGAAGCGCCTGCAAGAACTCCGCGAAACTGCCAGGCTCGGCTTTTATCCGGGAAAAACCGTCAGGCGGTGCAAAGCGGTCTTTTAAGATCGCGCCGTCAGGGTTTATCACAGAAGCGGGCGTATCGGGCACGGGCTGATTCAGCAACGGCTCTGCTCTATCTGCCGAGCCTTCAGGTTTGGATGCCCTGCAGCCAACCAGCAAGCCGAGCACCATGAGCAAACTGCACATCAATACCAAAGTTGCTACGAAGATAGGGCATCCGCCTGCTTTCATTCCCGCCTGCGGCAAACGGCTATGGGATGTTGACACGCGACATAAAAACCGACGTGACTTTCTGCGTTTCAAAATTCCTCCAACCTGCAAGTAAGGCTCCGGTTAAACGCGTAAGGCTCCTGTTAGATGCCTGCGACATCAGGATCAGGCTCCTGTTAGATGCCTGCGTCTTCGGGCACTGAATCCATCAAGCGCTCACTTCACCACACCCGCACGATAGTGACTGCACCCTCGGCATGGCGATAAACAATCAGAAACGGCGGATACTTGAGTTCCCGAAGTGATGGTACCTCAAACTCTGGAACGACCCGCCCGCTCTCAGGAGACGTGGTCAGCTGATCTACGCGGGCAAGGATCTCGGCAACAAGCCGCACGCCGACCATTGGCAACTGTTTTGAAGAGTACCAATCAAGGATGCCCCGCAGATCATCGTAGGCAGACTGAGAGAACTTGACGCAGACACGATCAACCATCAGTCCAGACCCAAAAAGCGTTTGACCTCTCCTGACGAGAGCACACGTCCGGCTTCGACATCTGCGAGTCCCGTGACTACCGCACGCATAAACTCGCGCTCCTCTTGGGCAGCCTCATACTCGGAAAGAGCCTGCATAACTGCAACCCCGCGCCCATGGCTGGTAAGCAGCACTGGGCGACCGGTCTCGCCGACACGACGGACGACCTTGCCAGGATTGACCTTCAAGTCTCCGAGCGGGATAACGTCTTCCGAGAATCTCACGGTGCGCAGCACGATATCTCCAATCAGCACTTATTTATCGGTGCTGATTATAGCACTCATTAAATGCCTGCGACATTGCGCTTATGATCGGATAGGCGCTCACCCCTACCTCGGCACTACCGCAACATTTCTCCGGACTTCACAATCCAGACGGTCGCCAAGCTCCTCAAATGCCACGTCCAAATCGTAGTCGGTCTGCAACCCAAGCCAAAACTGCGGAGTCGTATCGAAGTAACGTGCAAGGCGAAGCGCGGTCTCGGCGGTCACGCGGCGCTTGCCGAGGACGATCTCGTTTATACGGCGCGGTGACACACCGACACTGAGTGCAAGTTTATTTTGGCTCAAAGAAAGCGGTTTGAGGAACTCTTCAAGCAGCACTTCGCCAGGGTGAACAGGCGCGAGTTTTTCTGTCGCCATAAGTAAGCCTCCTCTCTAATGGTAATCCGTGATCTCCACGTCACAAGTATCGCCGTCTTGCCACACAAAACACACTCGCCATTGATCATTGATACGGATGCTGTATTGCCCGAAACGATCTCCGACCAACTTCTCAAGCCGGTTGGCCGGTGGGCTCCTAAGATCGTTAACCGAGTGGGCATTGTTGAGCATCCTGAGTTTGCGCAGCGCTGTCGCTTGAATATCGCCGGGCAGCTTCTTTGAAAACCGACGATAAAAGATTTTCCTTGTCTCTGAGTTCGCAAATGATTTGATCATAAAAAGAAAATACGACGTAGCTCGTCAAACGTCAAACGTTAAGCGTTAAGCCTTTGTGCACAGAAAATCCCCGAAGAAAACGTTGTACGAACAGTTGTGCTTGCTGGCTTGATTGACCGCAAAAGCCCTGGCGCGGTTTCATTTTGCATCGCCACCACCAGCACAACGCCTCTCTCAGCCCTCCATGCCAAAACCGACCTTGTCGAGAACCGGAGAACCGCATTGCTCGCAAAACGCAGCGGCCAACGAGACAACGGGGTGCCCTTGGGTGCAGCGGCGCACAAGATCGAAGCGCAGGATGTTCGCCGCCGAGTAGAGTGTTGCTGCTGCAGCCGCATAAAACGCCATCCAGAAAGCCGAGAATACCCCGACCTCATTTGTTGGGGCAAGATCCGACGCTGCAAAAGAGAGAAAAATGATACCAAGAGGCATGCTGGCAAGTGCGTAGGCGGAAAAAACGATGGCGGCAATCCTCACCCATTTCGGTGCTCCGCGCAGCGCGGTCTTCCAGAAATCCTTCTCAGGGGAGCGCTCGGTTATCTTGCTGGAGGCAAGAACCGTCGGGAGCCACACAATAAAAATGCCAAAATGGAGCGCGAAAACGGAATCCGGAAGGGTGATAAGAAAAGGAAAAGCAGCTCCCACGAGACTCAAAACATGCACTACTGCACTCGCAATCAGCCCTGCTCCGGCAAGCACAGCAAACGCGTAGAGCACAGCAGCCATAAACCCTCTTCCGAAGGCTGCCAATGGGCTTCTCTCGGGCGTAAAAGCCATAGACCCTCTCGACCGCGCGGCGGTTGCTACAAATCTACCCCGTTGTTCTTGTCGCCTGCTCGGCGGGCCATCTTGGCAAGGAACTCCATATTGCTCTGCGTTTGCTTGAGCCCTTTAAGGAGCATATCCATAGCCCGATCCGGGCTCTCGATCCCATGGAGGATACGGCGCACCCCCCAGACAAAGGGCGCTTCCTGGGTCTCGAGGATGAGTTCCTCTTTGCGCGTGCCCGAGACGATGACATCTATCGCTGGGAATATGCGCCGATCGGCAAGACTGCGATCGAGCCGCAGCTCCATGTTGCCGGTGCCCTTGAACTCCTCAAAGATCACCTCGTCCATCTTTGAGCCGGTGTCTACAAGCGCCGTCGCCAAGATGGTGAGCGAGCCACCATGCTCGATGTTGCGCGCAGCCCCAAAGAACCTTTTGGGCGGATAGAGCGCCTGCGAGTCGACACCGCCAGACAGGATGCGGCCTGAAGCCGGTGTCGCAAGGTTGTACGCACGCGCAAGACGCGTGATCGAGTCGAGCAGAATGACCACATCGACCCCGCCTTCGACAAGACGCTTCGCCCGTTCCATCACAAGCTCGGCAACGGCGATGTGGTTCTCGCTCGGCATGTCAAAGGTCGAGGAGACGACCTCCCCGTGGATAGAGCGCTCCATATCCGTGACCTCTTCGGGCCGCTCGTCAACGAGCAGACACATGAGGTGGACCTCGGGGTTGTTCGCCGAGATCGCAGCAGCGATGTCCTTGAGCACCGTCGTCTTACCGGCCTTTGGCGGCGAGACGATGAGCCCACGCTGACCCTTGCCGATCGGGGCGACGAGGTCGATCGTGCGCGCAGTGAGGTTTTGCGAGCCATGTTCCATGCGGAGGCGCTCGTCCGGATAGACCGGCGTGAGATCCGCGAAGCGGGCACGCTTGTGAGCGTTCTCCGGATCCCGGTCGTTTATGGATCCGAGCCGCTGCAGGGCGGGGTACTTCTCGCTCTCCTTAGGAGGCCGAACCTGCCCTTTTAGCCGGTCGCCCCGCCTAAGCCCATTGCGACGGATCGTAGACATGGAGACGTACGCGTCTTTGTCGCCAGGCAGATACCCGGTGGTCCGCACAAAGCCATAACCCTCGGGAAGCACATCGAGCACGCCTTCGATGTCGATGAACCCTTCTGCTTTGACCTTCGCCCCAAGAACCGCATCAACGATGTCGTCCTTTTTCCGAAGCGCTCGGACATCAAGCTCGATCTCGGCGGCCATCGCCCTGAGGTCGGCAACCGTCAACTCAGAGAGCTGCTCACGCGTAACAGAAGGCTGTGGCGGGGTCTCGTACCCGCCGCTTCCGCGACGACTCCGCTTTCTCGGGCGAGGTGTCATGCGCCCTTCACCTTCTCCCAGTCGGCAAGGAACGCATCCAGGCCGCGATCCGTAAGCGGATGGCGGACGAGGTTTTTAAGCACCGAGAACGGCACGGTTGCAATATCAGCACCCATGAGCGCCGCCTGGGTGACGTGGTTCGCCGAGCGGATCGAAGCAGCTATGACCTCGACCTGGTGCTCGAAGTCATAATTGGAAAGCGCTTCAACGATGTCGGCAAGGTGCGCGACCCCGTCTTCGGAAATGTCATCGAACCGCCCCACGAACGGAGAGACATATGCCGCACCAGAGCGGGCAGCCAGTAATGCCTGCGGCACGGTGAAGCATAGCGTCATGTTCACCTTCACGCCGCGCAACGCAAGCGCACGGGTGGCAGCAAGCCCCTCGGGCATCGTAGGGATCTTTACGACCACATTCTCCGCAATCCCGGCAAGCGCCAACCCCTCATTGACGATGCTCTCGCGATCAAGGCCGACGGCCTCGGCAGAAACCGGCCCGCTGCACACCTCGGCGATCCGCCTGATGTGCTCAGGGAAATCGGCGAGCCTGCCGCCTATCCGCGAATACAGTGTGGGATTTGTGGTAACGCCCGCAAGCACTCCCCAGCTCGCGGCCTCCTCGATCTCAGCAATGTCTGCTGTGTCCAGGAAGAATTTCACTTAAGTCCTCCTTGTCGCCCTTTTTGGGCCTTTTTGGATCCTTCCAGGATCGCTACTTTTTGGATCGCTGTTCAATTATTCAGAAAGGGTTATTTGCCGAGCGGTCGTCGCTGTGTCGGGCTCTCAGTGCACCCGGGATCGCCACTGTGCTCGATGTGTCATTGGTGTCTGCATGCAATAGGAGCCATTCCGTCCAGGCGCTGCTGTTGGAATTTACGGAACGCCGCGATCTTGCGGCAATGGAACTCTCAAACCACGGAACGCGCCAACACGCTCTCTCCCAAAACGCAGGCTTGCGGACGTGGGGTCGACAGGTATTATATCACGCTTTTAGCAATGTCTACTAAAGCTGGCAAAAGCGGCATTCATGTGACATCTATAACCGCCTTCATCGTGCGCCATTCAGTGATGCTCTCTTTCTGACGATGCGCCTCTGACGACACACTGTGAGGCTCCAAGCCGCTGCAGCGAATCCTCCCTTATCCCAGCCTCCTCTTATCGCGGCAGGCTCTCTCTCGTCAACGTCTCTCGGGAAACACCGGTGCCTGTGCCAAGGCTGTCCAAGCCCCCAAACTGTCGGGTCAGCGAAAACATCGAGCCAAACACATCCAGTAGCGGGTTCCTGTTAGGAGTCACGACATCGTAAACGCCCTCTATGCCGCCGAGTTCAGCAGCCGCATCAAGCGCATCCTGATACGTTCCCAGCTCGTCGATAAGGCCCTTCTCCTTGGCCTGCATGCCGCTCCATGCCCAGCCGGTGGCAAGCTTCTCAACTTCGCTTCTTTTCATGTTGCGCCCCTCGGCGACGATATCGATGAAAAGATCGTATGCCTCGTCAACCTCGCCTTGGATGAGCGCCCTCTCGGCATCGGTAAGCTTGCGGTACGGGCTGCCGGTGTCTTTGTTCTCACCCGCAGTGATCATCTCGAACTCAACGCCGACTTTATCCATCAGCCCGCTGACGTTAGGAATCTGCGCTATAACACCGATGCTTCCAACCGCCGAGCCCTTGTTCGCCCAGATCTCATCGGCCTGCGAGGCAACCATGTAGGCACCCGAGGCACCCACATCGCCGATGGACACGACAACCGGCTTGCTGCAAGCGGCGACATACTCGGATATCTCCTCGCTTGCCGCTACGGTCCCACCGGGCGAGTCCACGCGCAGAAGGATCGCTTTTACATTGGCGTTGCTTTCTGCATCGTCAATCAGCTCATAAAAGTATTCCGGCGTGATCGTGCCCGAATAGGCATCACCTGTCCCTGCAATCACCCCATTCAGGTGAATGACAGCAACTGCATCGCGATACGCAGACGAGAAGTTGCTGGCACTGCTCCTGCGAGAAGAGCCGCCGCTGGAACTCAATAGCGCACAAGGCCAAACACATATGCCGCCAGTCATCAACAACACAAGCAAGATCCCGATAACCCACCCGACCCAGCCGCGCTGCTTTTTTTCAGGCTGCGCTGGAGCGACAGGCTGTGGGGTCATGCCTGGCGGCATTGCGCCTTGCGGGGGCATCGCGCCCTGCGGAGGTACCGCACCCTGCATAGGCATCGCGCCATAGGGCGGCACCGCACCTTGCGGGGGCATTGCGCCTTGATATTGTCCGGGTGGTTGCACGGGTGGGACTGGCGGATAGCCTTCGGCCATATTCGCCTCCATTGATGATTGTCACATGATTGCGACTGTTTTATGAGTTTAGCGCCTTCGCAGCCGATGCGTAAAGTCCCGGGTCCGAGCTGCCCGGGCCCGAGCACCGAGGATCCGGATCCCAAAGGCCTTAGCCCAAGAACCTGAACTCCGAGAGCCCAAGTGCCGATGCGCATCGCCTTCAGCTGCTTTTAACTGCTTTTTGCTGCCTCTAGCCGACCAGGATAACGCCAGCCTCACAGGTCCTCGACCCGGATGACCGACTCGATACCCTCAACGGAGCCATGAGCGGCAAGCGCCTCAAGTGCAGCACGAACAGCAGCTTCACGAGCCCTGTGCGTCACGTACACAACCTCGGCGATCTCGCCCTTTGTCTCCTGCTGGATCACGCTCGCGAGCGAGACCCCATGGTCGCCAAAGAGCTTCGCGGTCGCTGCAAGCACGCCCGGGCGGTCGATGACGACCAGCCGCACGTAGTAGCGCGTCTCCAGATCGGTTATGGCGCGCACCTCAAGCTTGTCGGTGCAGGTGCATCCGGCCACAGGCGCGCACCCGGAGTTGATCCGGCGCGACACCTCGATGATGTCGCCGACGACCGCCGAGGCCGCCGGGAGCGAGCCCGCTCCTTCGCCAAAGAACATCGTCTGACCCACCGCGTCGCCGATCACATAGATCGCGTTGTATACGCCATTGACACTTGCAAGTGGATGCGAGCCAGGGATGATGGTGGGATGCACGCGCACATCGATCTCGTCGCCAACACGCCGCCCGATTGCAAGCAGCTTGATTGTGTTGCCCATGCGCTCGGCGTATTCGATGTCAACGGGCGAGAGTCTCCTGATGCCCTCGGTGAAGACCTGATCCATGTGCACGCGGCTGTTGAAGGCGATCGACGACAGGATCGCGATCTTTGCGGCCGCATCATGCCCGTCCACGTCTGCGGTCGGGTCGGCCTCGGCAAAGCCCTTCTCCTGGGCCTCGGCAAGCGCTGTGTCGTAGTCGAGCCCATCCTCGGTCATACGCGTGAGCATGTAATTGGTAGTCCCGTTCACAATGCCCATGACCGTGCTGATCTCGTTGCTCGTGAGCGCATGCTTGAGAGGCTCGATGATGGGGATGCCGCCGCCGACGCTCGCCTCAAAGCGGATCTCGACACCGTGCGACTCGGCGGCCTTCATGACCTCCTCGCCATAGCTCGCAAGAAGCGCCTTGTTCGCCGTGACGACATTCTTGCCCGCAGAAAGCGCCGAGAGCACCATCTCGTGCGCAACGCCGATCCCCCCCACGAGCTCGACGACGATGTCGATGCTGTCGTCGTTTATGATGTCGGCAGCATCCGTGGTGCAGGCATCGGGCGGCAAGCCGAGGTCAGAGAAGCGACCCGTGTTGCGATCGGCATAGCGCACGATCTCGACATCGGCACCCGAATGCCTCAGGAAGTCCTCTCGGTGCTTCGCAAGGATCGACACGACCCCTGACCCGACGGTGCCAAGTCCTATCAGCCCGACCCGGATTGTACGCATTGTTAAACCCGCCTCCCTGCTCGGCGATGGTGCTACCTGCCGATGCACTGCTTACACACTTGCGAATGATCGCGACTTTCATACGCCGAACAAGCGTGGATGCCCAAACTCCGTTATTCGTGGGCTTGGGCGTACGCTCTCGCTCTACCTGACAATCCCCCGTAGCTTGATCTCTAAGTCACTAATAGGTTCCGTACTTCAGGAAATAGCTGAACTCGTTTACTCCCTCGATATCCGCCTTCTTCACATCGATCACGCTGTACCAGCAACGCACATCAGTAGTGATAACAGAAGGTAACAGCAGGGCTGTTTCGATGCAGATCTCATTGTTATTCCTGGTCAACGAGTCTATTTGCATTTTTACCACACCGCTGGTGTACGTGCCGAAACCGGGCGAGAGCATAACTATGATCGCGTTGTCCTTGAAAAAGGCTTGATCGTACGTGTGGGATATTCTTCCACCTGCATCCAAGAAGGCATCCAGTTCGTCCATGGATGTCAGCACCCAGATGCTCCCTATCGAATAACCATCTATTTGCCCCTCCTGCTGACTGGCAGTGAAAAGGATCTGCGTCCCATCTGGGACGGAGCCCCTTTCCCCGATCGCATAGGCCGAAACCCCTGGCAGAAGCTCATGCAGACGATCCATTACGCTGTCGGGTACCACATTGCTTCCTCCATAGATCTGGACATCCGGCTTGGCAATCGCACAAGCATCGGACAAGCACGTCGCCCAATCACGCAAAGGCGCATCCGGTGCGGTGATGACAAGTATGCCGCCACGCCTGCCCGTCGCTACTCCACCAGCAAGCGCATCGGGGAAGTCCGCCCCCGTAGCAATGCCGATAAAGCCTTTGGTGGCAAGGGAGTTCTCAAAAGCGTAAGCGGCGATCTCTTGTGCGGTCCCATAGCGGGTGGCACCAGAGATGCGCCTGACCGTTGGCCGTGTGCCAAGGGCCTTCACTGCGTCCTCGGCACCCGAAGAGACCGCGGCATCAGAGCCG
>WRDS01000060.1 GCA_009779675.1 Coriobacteriia bacterium | reverse complement strand
CCCGCCCACGCCGTCCCCGGCAGCGCGCCAAGGACGAGTGCGAGGCACAGGAGCACCGAGAGGCGTGCCCGCCTCCTCGTGCCCGCTGCTTTTTTAAAGGTCTGATCCATGTGGCTTCCTCCTTATGTCCAAACGGCTCACATCTTCACTGTTTTGCTGGCCGAGTCTGCTCACGGGGTCTGCTCACGTAAAAGCACTACGGCCTACTCTAGCAAATGATACGGCTGGCTTGGCACCGGCACAAGCAGACGATGCGCCTCACGAAAGGCGGTTGATGGACACGGAGCCCGTCCCAGCTGACAAGAAAGCAGGGATCACAAGAGCCACAAGAGCCCGTAATGCCTTGAGCGATGCAGAGGCGACAGGAAGGACCAATGAGCCTCAGCGCATGCTTATTGGACTCATTCCGGATGGAGGGATGCTAGGTGGTGTTGACACGAGTTATACGGCAGACAGGTTCGCCCAAAGCACGATGCACCGGGCCTGGGCGGCGGCAACAAGGGGGGCGGTACTTTTCGCGTAGCGTGTGGCGATGCCCCGCCGGCGCCTCTGAGCGGCATGCCGTGCGCATCCACGGCCAGGCGTATCTTGGGCCGGGACCCCTTCTGTGGCCCCCGTGCCCTGGCCGCCCCCGGCTGTCCCGCCCCGTTGGCCTCTTTGCCCTGGGGGCAGCGGTTGCAAGAGCCTCCATGCCTCGTCACGCATACCATGTCGTCGCATGCCCTCCATACTGGGCACCCCCTGGCCTCGGATGCCCGGTCATGCCAGTCATCTCGTGTAAACACTACCTAGCAGGAGCAACATCTGAAGCTTATCTCCCTCCATCCCTTGCTGGCTTTGGACTGCCAACTCCAGAACAGCTAGTTGGGCTGGCGATGAGTTATCAGATTGCCCAAAAAGTACACGCTGCCAGTGGTCCTCATAATCTGCCCGACCTCATCAATGAGCGCCCCAGGGATGTAGTCGACCTGATTCTACTGGAAGATCTGGTCAAAGGGGCCGGGAAGCCAAGCAGCACTGAAATTAGGTCAGTTATTGAAGACATTTTCAAGACAAGAGGTAAAGAAGCGACAACTTTGAATCATCCAGTTCGCACTTGGCCAACACAAACTATTGCCCACCCGCACTGGGGTGCCGATTATCACTCTGCAGCTACATCCATAAATGTCGAGCTGTCGCTTGAAGAAGCTGTAGAGCAAGTGAACTCTTGGCTCGCTTCTTTGCGGATCTATGGAGCAAGCCACGGGGATTTACGCATTTTTTCGGAAGCAATGGGAAACATTTATTTCCAGGCAACGCCCTGTTTGCACGCACGCCATGCGTTTGAAACTGCTCGGCTATTTCCCGGGCCCCTGGCAGCCTTCGCAGACGTACACCGCACCCCCCATGTAAGCCATACGCTTAACCAAAGCGCCGCAGGCGGGGCAGAGCATGCCGACGTTCTTCCTGCTCATAGCCGTGATAAACCCGCCCGGATCACCAAACAGGTCCTTTTCGGTATCACGACCCCCTGCTGCCGTCATTTCGGAAAGCAGGCTTTTTGTCACAAGAAACAACGTCTCGAGCTCGGCGCTTGATAGCGTGGACATCTTTTGTTTCGGGTGTATCTTCGCGCTCCATAAAATATCTTGCAGCACACCGTTGCCGAGTCCCGGGATACGCTGCTCTGTCGCAAGGAACGCCTTCGCCGACAGTTTCCTCGTGTCGTCGGTCAAAAGCGAGTCAAAGTACGCTGCGTCAAACGCAGCCGACAGCGGCGACGGCTTCTCTTTCGCGACCCGGTAATAGAAGTCGTCATTCGTGCCGTCAGGAAACACCCACAGCCCGCCGTACATTTGCACCGTACAGCAAATCGCATCCCCATCGGCAAACTCCAAAAGAAGCTGATGCTTTGCAGGACGCTTAGCGCCAACAGGAAAATACCGCACATTCACGCCATCGCAAAACGATATGCGCATGTCCCCAGCCCATAGCTCAGGCCGTCCGCCATAAGCTGCTGTTCCCGTTATCTTTTCACCGTCGAGCATCTCCCCATAACGCGCTGGATCGTCAAAATACCACGCAAAACCATGGGGCGATGCGGCGGCAAGCGCATGAGTGACCGTCTTGCCGACAGCGGTCTCTGCAAGCTGCCGTGCAATGGTCTGCGCCTCTGGGATCTCAAGCATTCTCTAGCCCCTAACTGTCACTCCGGGCTATCGGGTGACGGATGACCGTTCTCAGCTTTTCGGGAGTGGTTTTGCGAGGGTCGCCCAAGTAGATCTCGTGATGCCTTCGCCCTTCGGAGATATCGTTGCGATATCCTGACTCCGCAATAAACTCCTCCAGGATGCCGACCGTCGCCGACTCATCATCGTAACCGCCTACGTGCATGACCTGCGCGCATAGCCCCTCGGCAAGCAGCGTGAGACGCGCAAGCGACGTGTCGAGCCCGGGTTTCTTCTTGCCGAGGACGTGCTTCGCTGACTCGAAGACCTCTTGGGTCACAAACTCCGGCTGTCTGATCATTGAGGTCCAGCACAGCCTATCTTTGTCTATGACGCTTACCCCATCGAAATACCCGTCCGTCCCCCACCATAGTCCCTCAAGCGGCGGGACAACATACTCGTAATAGCCCTCTGGCTGCATCCCGCTCTTCTTGCTCATTTTGATGGCGTACGAAAGACCGTAAAGCACTTCCAGAGCGCTCTTATACTCATCGCAAGTGTTGGGATCCCCTTTGCCGTCTATCATGATGAAGGCCATTTCGGGAACATCGACTACGCTCGGCGTTGTTTTGGGTAGATAGAGGCTTCCCTGCTCTTTTTTGAAGTCAAATGCCCCGGCCATACAGTGACTCCCCTCGTTTGAAAAACGCGAACCGTGTTGTATGCGTGACCCATGCTTACGGCGACCGCCTCAATTTCACAATCTGCGCATGACCGTCAAACGCAACCCCGTTTTCCTCAAAACCGTATGGCACAAAAGCGTTGGCTATCTCTTGCGGGTTGAAAAACTCCCCCCCGATTCCCAAGCGATGCAAGGCAGCGTTAAGGGCCTTTTGCAAGGTCTCCGGAAAACGCGGGTCGGCAATATACAGTACCCCGCTCGGCTTTAATACCCGTGCGGCTTCTTTTGCGAATTCCTCTTTTCCCGAAAAGTGGTGGTATGCCATGCAGGCTACCAGAACGTCGAAGGTCTGATCTTCAAATGGCATGTTGTCGCAGCGGGAAAGCCGAAAGTCCATTTCTGGGTGCTTGTTTTTCGCTACGGCTATCATGTTCTCTTCCATGTCAATGCCGTAAGCATTTATCTCGTGGACGCTCGCTATTCTATTCAGCAAAGCCCCCGTGCCACAGCCAACGTCCAAGACAAAAGCCCCTGGCCGAACCTCGATCTCGCGAAGCACAAGGCGGTAGAACTTTTGAGAGGACCTCCCCTCAAACCCATCGTCGTAGGCATCGGCTCTTTTGCCGAACCTGAAGTCTTTTGCGCTGTGGTCTTTTACGCCACCGTCCACGGATATCTGCTCCTCATAGTGCCATGACCCAGAATAATCCTCATGGGGTCGCTGAAGAGGGTGTTTTGCCCATTCTCTCTCAAAACTCGTGCCCAATGGGTTTTGCGCCGGCCTGGTCGCATAGGTTGAGTATCTTGCACGACATCTCCAGGCTGGTGATCCACTGGAACGCCTCTTCAAGCTCGGCGCCTGCTGCAAAAGGCCCATGCCCACGCACGAGCATGCACCGATAGTCCCTAAGGCCGGATGCAGCAGCAGCAGCAACATCCGGGGAGCCGATCGTCTGTGGAAACGAGTACACCGGCACCTTGCGCAGCAAGAAGTTACCCTCGGAGTCGATGGGCACGACCTCATCCTCGATCATCGATCGCAAGATCGAATGGGGTGAATGCGTGTGAATCACCGCCATCGCAGCGGTGTTTGCATAGATCGCACGGTGCACGACGATCTCGGTAGAGGCCAATGCGTCGTCCGAGCCGCTCGAATCAAGCGCGGTCTCGACGATGTCGTGCCCGGCAAGCCGCCCGAGCATCGCCCCGTGCCGCGTGATAAGGATGCGGTCGCCCACACGCACGCTCATGTTGCCCCCATGGCTCGATATCAGCCCGGCGAGGTAGATGTCACGGCCAATGCGGGAAAACTGCTCGAACATGGCGCACTCGCTTTCTAGCGCAAACGGAAATTCTTGTCATCGGTGGCATCTGGGTACACGCAACCACGACCCCCTCACCAAGAGAGCCGTCTGCCATCAGCATGCTGCCTTGCCGTCCCGATCAGAGAGACCTCAGTCAGGAGAAGCTGAAGTCCTTCTCTCCGTTAAACACCGCGAGCGCGTCGGCAACACCCCAGTCGCCCAGCGTGATCGCGCTGATCGCCTTTGTAAGGCGCACGGCCTCGCCAAGGGAACGCTGATGGATGTTGCGACCGGTCGCATTGCCCACTGCCCCGCCAATGTGGATCTGGTCGTAGAGCTGCGCCAAAAACGTTTGCGCATCCACTGTTGAGCCACCGGCGCAGACAAGTCCCGTCCGCCCTGATGCCGCCGCCGCCTCTTTGAGCTTCTCGGCAGAAGACGACACGTCATCACTTTTGGGCGGATTGACCTTCACGAAGTCCGCTCCCAAGCAAAGCGCCGTGCCAGCAGCCCCAGCGATCAGGTGCGCGTCCTTCTCGTTGGCGACCGCCTTGCCACGCGGGTACATCCAGAGCACGACGACAAGCCCAAGCGCGTGCGCATCAGCGATGAGCTGGCCTGCCTCGGCCATCATCGATGCCTCGTACTCGCTGCCAAGATAGACCGTGTAGCCAACGCCCACCACGTTCACGCCGTTGTCGCGCAGGTCGGCAGCCGCCGAGATATCGTAGAGCTGCGGGCTGTAAGGATCCTCCTGCGAGGTCTTTACGAGGTGCGTCTTGCTATTGATCTTGACGAGATAGTTGATATCCGGATAGTCAGCAGCATATGCGGCTATCAGGCCGCGCTGTCCGGCCAGTACTCCGCAGATACCCTGGCTGCCGATCCGGAACAGGTGCTCGGGGTCGGCATCGTCGGCATGGATGCCCTCGCCATAGAAATCGTCGTTCAGGTGCTCGATCTTCTGGTCGCAGGCGTAAAGCATCAGCCTGCCAGTGCCGTGAGTCGCTTTCAGATAACTCTCGACATATAGGGCCCGCGCCTCATCAGGCACATCTGCCGGTACACGGACCAGCTCGGGTGTAATGCGTAACACGGACAGTACCTCCTCCCAAAAGGCAAAACCGATACCTAAAGGATATACCACTCTGGGCTGATTCAGGTGTGCTTTTTCATTGGACGATGTGGAATCTTTGTGAGCTCGCTGACAAACATGTCCCCCACACACGAGTACCCTAGCCGCTCATAGAAAGCGATGGCCGTCTCGCGAGCGTTAAGCCAGATGAGCCCGGTGCCGGATGCCCGAGCGTCTTCCTCAAGCCTGCCGACAAGCGCCCGACCGACCCCACGGCGACGCACCTCGCTGGCCACCGCCATCTGTCGGAGCTGGCGCTCGGCATCCCCGGCTCCGCCGAGCAGAATCGCGTACCCGACGAGAACGTCGTCGTCAAGCGCGACGAACGCACTTCCCTCGTCGACGGGCTGGCGCCAACCGTCATCGCGGGCAACACCAAAGTCACGGTACAAGATACCGTAGATCAGCTCTTCGACCTCGCCGAGCCTCGGCCACGAGCTGTCTATGGCATCAATGCGAAGCCCGCTCCCTTGTGCGTCCACTGCTGATCCCCCCAGACTCACTTTTGCTCCCTCGGACCCACTGCTACCCCCTTCCGAACCGAGCTTTTGACCCCCAGACTCGCCCCTGACCCCCCCTTCCAGGCTCACTTTTGGTAGCGGTTCGTTGCAGGCATGCGACGGCCTCTCCCAGATGCCCGAGCGGTGAGCCTCACGCCGAGCGGAGCCTGCCGGCGCTTGTACTCGGCACCGTCGACCATCTCGATAACGCGATCAACGGTCGCCGCATCGCCACCGGCCACCGCACCAGCAGTCGCCACATCGCCAGCAGCCTTCATGCCGGCTTCCAGGATCGCAGCGCAGCTCTCGGCAAGATCCACATAGCGCTCAAGGATCGCGTCGAGCACATCGTAGGGCGGAAGCAGGTCCTGATCGGTCTGACCCGACCGGAGCTCGGCCGACGGAGGTTTCTCAAGCGTTGCTTCTGGGATCACGGGACCGCCCTCCTGCGTGTTCCGCCAGCGGCACAGCTCATACACGCACGTCTTGAACACGTCCTTGATGGGGGCAAATCCGCCCGCCATATCCCCGTAAAGCGTCGCATAACCCACCAAAAGCTCGCTTTTGTTGCCCGTTGTCAGCACAAGCCAACCAAGCTTGTTCGAAAGCCCCATGAGCAAGACGCCTCGCACGCGGGCTTGGATGTTTTCCTCGGCGACCCCTGGCGCATAGCCGACAAACGCCGGCTCGAGCGCATCGAGAAAGGCCTGGTGGATGCTTTCGATCGGCATGCGGCGGGTGTCGATCCCCAGGTTCGCTGCGAGTTCCAGCGCATCATCGATGCTTCCCGCCGAGGAGTGCCTGCTTGGCATGAGCACGCCATGCACGTGCCCGGGGCCTAGCGCATCGACCGCAAGCGTTGCCACAAGCGCCGAATCCACCCCGCCTGAAAGCCCGAGCACAACGTCTGAGAAGCCGTTTTTGCGCACATAATCGGAGATGCCGAGCATGATAGCACGGTATGTCTCCTCGGTGGGCTCTCTGATCGGCTGCTCGATCGCCCGTGACCCTGCTGGTTGCCGGGCCACCGCCAGCCCTGCAGCTTGCACCGCTGCCGTACGCCCCTGCCCGACGGAGCCCACAACGCATGGCGCAACAGCGTATGATGCAACTCGGCTGGCAGCCCCCGACTCCAGGTCGATGTCTACGACAAGCACTTCCTCGGCAAAAGAGGCCGCTCGGGCAACGACTTCCCCCTCGGGCGAGATGAGCACGCTACGACCGTCAAAGACGGTTTCGTCCTGACCGCCTATGAGGTTGCAGCATGCGATCCAAAGTCCGTTGTCCCGAGCTTGCCGAACAAGCATCGCTTCCCGTTCGGATCCTTGTCCTTCGCAAAATGGGGATGCGGCGATGCCCAACAGCACCCGTGCGCCAGATTCTGCGGCTTCTGCTGCTACACGGTCCGCCCGGATGTCCTCGCCTATAGCCACACAGCAGCTAATGTTTTTGGCACCGGCGCTCCTGGCTTCTCTTGCCTGAATGCCTCCCTCATCAGCACTTCCACAAGCGAAATAGCGTCTTTCGTCAAAGACATCGTGGTCGGACAAGCAGCGCTTGTGGTAGACCTTCTTGACCGAGCGTCCCCCAAGCACGGCAGCAGCATTAAAGCACCTGTCATGGTGTTGGTCGACAAAGCCGATGACTACATCGCCCTCGCATTCCAAGGCGATCTCGTTAAGCGCACTCAGGTTGTCTTTCACAAAACACGTGTTGCAGACAAGATCTTCAGGAGGGTACCCGGTGAGGGTGAGCTCGGGCAGCAGTGTGACATCAGCCCCATGCAAGCGCCCGATCCCTATGGCTCTACGTGCGCGCTCAAGGTTGCCCTGGATGTCTCCTACAGTAGTGTTTATCTGCGCAAGCGCGATACGCATACGGCTCCCAATAGCTTGGAGTTGTTACACCCAAGTTTACCTGAGATCACCCGATCCGTGCCGCCCACTACTACAGTCAATATAGCCGAGGAACTCCTCTATGCGCCTTGGTTTTCGCCTTGCCTCCCGCCCCGGGCTCCAGCTGACCCTGTCTCCAGAAAGATTTCCTTCCAGCAGCTCGGCCATCGCGTAAAGCAGCGGCTTTTTAAGCCTGGCTTCCGCAAGCACGGGTTCTGATGCAAATACCTCGTCGATGCATGCGTCCGCTATGATCCTGCCGCCGCTGAGCACAATAGCCCGTGTCGCAAACCGCCAGGCGAAATCCACGTCGTGCGTAGAAATGGCCAGGGTGATGCCGGCGCGGCTCAGCTCGTTCAACGTCTGTTCCAATAGCGCCACGTTCTCAGGGTCAAGGGAGGCCGTCGGCTCATCAAGCAGGATCATGTCGGGTTGCATCGCGAGAACATCGGCAATGCTCACCCGTTTTTTCTCGCCACCGCTTAAATAATGCGGTGCACGGTCTTGGTACCCGCCAAGGTTCATCTTTGTAAGCGCTTGCATGGTGCGACGTGACACCTCGCTATGCTCAAGCCGCAAATTCATCGGGCCAAAGCTGACCTCGTTCTCCACCGTTCCCGCGATGATCTGACTGTCAGGCTCCTGAAACACCAGCCCGACCGCCTGCCGCAGCCGAAAGACATCTTTCTTGGAATCAGTTACCTCTTCCCCTTTTAGGAACATCTTCCCGCTTTGAGGCTGTAAAACACCGTTGCAGCATAAGAAAAAGGTGCTTTTCCCCGCGCCGTTGCCGCCAAGCACTGCAACCCGCTCGCCTTCGTAAAGCGTAGCGGACACGTCCTTTATCGCCGGGTATTCCTCCTCATACCTGAAATGGATGTGCTCAAGCCTCAGTAGCTCTTTCATATCCATCGCCTCAGCGAAACGACAGGGACAGACCCAGTGTGATGGCCGTTATGCCCACTGCAGTAGCAACATGTCCGCCGGCCATTTCTCTCCGATTCTCCAGAAAACGGATTCCCGTGCCGTAACACCGGCTCTCCATCGCGTCGAAATTCCTGTACGCCTGCCGATAGCTACGCAAGAGCAGATCGGCATAAAGATGCCCTGTTGTACGTATGCTCGTCTGATAATCCACAAAACCCAGCCTGCTCGCCGCGGCATCCCGCATCGTGTAAAACATCAAAAGCAGGATGAAGATATAGCGGTAGGTTAAATACATCAGGTCTATCAGGATGCCAGGGCAGCGCACCCGGCGCAAAGTGCCGATCACCTCTGACATTGGGGTCGTCAGGCTGAGTAGGTATAGACAGCTGACCGCTCCCAGCGCGCGTGCCATAACAAGCGCCGCATGGCTTTGCGCCTCAGCGCTCACGCAAAACCAAGACCCGAGCACATGGATACCTAGCACCCCTGTGCGCTGCGCGGTCAGCTCAAAAAGCAGGGCAAGCCCGTTTATCATTAAAAAAGAGACCGGCAACGCCAGCAGATGCAAGTAGTCGCGCAACCTAAGGCCGCCAACAGGCACGATCAAGATGAGCGCTACAACGGCCAGGAACACCCCTACGACCAAGTTGGATGCCGACACACACAATGCCATGAGCACCAACACTACCCAGAGCTTGAGCGAGGGGCTGACCCTGTTTAGACGTGAGCTCTGCGCCAGGACGTCAACTAACACAAACGGCCTGTGCCGATGCCTCCCTAGCAGCGAAAAGGCGACCCCAAGCACGGCACAGGCCAGGGCAAGCGCTACTGATGGCACCCGGCCATATAACAAGCACCAGACAACCGTCATTATAAGAGCTGCGGTCATCATGCAAGCGACTCTTCAGGCCGCTGGCGCTCGTGCGGCTGTGCCCCTGCTTCTGTCGCCCCTTCGGCAGAATACCTCTTCCGAGCAACCAAGTAGCCAAAGCAATAGGCAATAACACCGACACCGATGCCAGTCTGGACACAAAAGAGCAGGGTCTCCATCTCGCTCGGCAGCTCACCGCCGATCAGCGTCTCTAAAACCGGTTCGAACCACGGCTCATGCTCCCCGCCTGTGACCTCCTCTACCATCTCGCTGCCCGCGCCGTCGCTGCCTTCGAACTGCGCCCCTTTTAGCGCGAGGAGTGGGACGAGCGCGATCAGCAGGGTGACCGCGATGAGGACGGCGGCTGTTCTCGCATCCTTATCCATGCCCTTATTCATGCCTTACCCCACCTTCACCTTTAAAAACCCGACTTCTTGGAGCTCTGGCTCCGCAAGACCCTTCAGACCCATCACGATCAGGACGGTCAGTAGGCCTTCGATAACTGCAAGCGGAAGCTGCGTGGGCGCGAATACGCCGAGGAACTTGACAGCACTCGCCATGATGCCGCCAGCCGCACTCGGATACGCGATTGCGAGCTGCATGCTGGTAATACAGTAGGTGAACAAGTCTCCCAATGCAGCAGCGATAAAAATATTGACCTTCCAGTTCAGGCCTGCCCTCCTGCCCAATGCGTACAGGCCCCATGTAAGGACCGGTCCGACGATCGCCATGCTGAGCGTATTTGCGCCAAGCGATGTAAGCCCACCGTGGGCAAGCAGGATCGCCTGGAAAATCAGCACGATGATGCCGAGCACACTCGTCACGGCAGGACCGAACAGGATTGCAGCGAGCCCCGTTCCTGTCATATGGCTGCAACTGCCCGTGACCGACGGGATCTTAAGCGAGGAGATCACAAAAATAAACGCGCCGGACATGGCAAGAAGGATTAAAAGACGTCTGTTTTGCTCTAGCGTGTTCCGTATGCTGATTGTACCGGCCACCAAAAACGGCAAGCAGACGACACCCCATGCAACGCAGTGTACAAGCGGCAGATAGCCCTCCATGATGTGCATGGCGCTAGCTGCCTCGGGGAATGCGAAAGCCAACACCAGCACACCTGATGCTACCAGCAGTCCTTTTTCTGATTTTGTATACGGCATGCTCGCTTCCCTTCACTCCCATCCCTTGTCTTTCTCTTCCTGTGACGCAACAAAAAAAGCAGCCATTCGGCTGCTTTTAACGCGTACGCTTGAACAGAAGACACTCACTCTGTTTTATTCAGCGTGCTGATCACCGCAGCAACTGAGCAAGACACAAAGCAGGTCTCCTGACTTAAGATCAACGCTTTGCGCGCCTTCTCGGCGTTGCCGCCAATGGCGTAATGCGCAAAACTCCCTATCACAGTGACGGGTTCGTTCCGGACTCACACCGGATTCCCTATTTACTCCCTTTCGGGAACTCATGTCTCATATTCAGGTTTCAAGTCCTTGTCTCAAGCCCTTTGCGTTTCTTTTCTCATCATAGCACCCCCACTGCGGCATTGGAAAGGAGCTGTCGGTAACAAAAACTGGAACCTCCCGGGGAAGCACGCCGACTGATTGCCACTCAAAGTATCGTAAGATACCGCCAGCTTTGCCAGGAACATATGCGACGAGAGATGCGGCGGTCGCGTGTCCCCGATGAGGTTCCAACACTGACATACAGAGAAAACCGTGCCAACTGGCACTGTTTTGCCATCAAAATCAAAATTTCTTGTTAAAATTTTTTACACCGCCCAGACTCCACAGCGCCGAACCTCTGCGCCCCAGGTCTCTGCAGCCTGCACGGCACTGGCTGCCAGGGCGGACGCACGGGAATGATGCCCGTGGCGCCCGCCCCGAAGATGCTGCTCGACCTTTTACTTCCCGCCGAGCACCACGCCGGCAGCGTAGTCAAAGTCCTTAAGGTCTCCGGACATGTACTGGGCATACGCTGCTAAATCGAAGTTGCCGTGCCCGGACAGGCCGAACAGGATCACCCTGTCCTCCCCGGCTGCCTGAGCAGCAAGCGCCTCGTCAATGGCTGCACGGATAGCATGGCTTGACTCTGGTGCTGGCAAGATGCCTTCCGTGCGGGCAAACTGGACCGCTGCCGCAAAACATGCGGTCTGATCGACTGCAACAGCCTCCATCCCGCCATCATGAAGGAGCTGGCTCACGAGCGGGGAGTCCCCGTGGAACCGCAGGCCGCCAGCATGGATGCCTGCGGGCACAAAGTCATGGCCGAGCGTGTACATGAGCAGCTGCGGGGTCATCCCCGCCTCATCGCCCAGGTCATAGCGGTACTCCCCAGCCGTGAGCGTCGGACACGCTTTTGGCTCCACGCCTACAAGACGTGCGCTGCTTTTGCCATCGAGTTTGCGGCGGTAGTACGGGAACGCAAGGCCAGAGAAGTTCGAGCCGCCGCCAACACAGCCGATAACAACGTCAGGCTCATCGGCGGCAAGCTCCATCTGGGCAATCGCCTCCTGGCCGATGATGGTTTGATGCAGGCAGACATGGTTAAGGACCGAGCCGAGGGCATAGTTCGTGTCAGGCCTGCTTGCAGCCACCTCGACCGCCTCAGAGATCGCAATGCCAAGCGATCCCGTTGAGTCCGGGTCGAGGCCAAGCACGCGCCGACCCGAATCAGTGAGGTTGGTGGGCGATGCATGGACAGTGGCTCCATAGGTCTCCATAAGGATCCGCCGGTACGGCTTCTGCTCGAAGCTGACCTTGACCATGAACACCTCGATGTCGATGCCAAACAAGGCACCGGCAATCGCAAGCGCGCTGCCCCATTGACCTGCACCCGTCTCGGTAGAGATCTTTGTGATGCCTTCCTGCTTGTTGTAGTACGCCTGCGGGATGGCTGTGTTCGGCTTGTGCGAGCCGGCCGGGCTCACGCCCTCGTACTTGTAGTAGATCCGCACGCCGGCGGGCAGACCCAGATCCTTCTCGAGCTGTTTGGCGCGTAGCAGCGGCGAAGGGCGGTACGTTTTATAGACATCGATAACAGCGCCGGGGATATCGATGTAGCGCTCAGGACTCATCTCCTGCTTGATGCATTCCATCGGAAAGATCGCAGCAAGCTGCCCGGGATCAAGCGGGCCCCCATCAGGTGCGAGCGGGGGTGCAAGCGGGCTTTTAAGATCGGGAATGATATTGTACCACTGCTCTGGGATTGCGGTCTCATCAAGCCCGAACCTGGTTTTTTCGGATAGCATGTGTGCTCCCTTCTTAGACGGTACTTTCAAGAAAACATTTTCTTGTCTGGCAATCTTCCTTATTTGGCAGTATCCACGCGCATCAACCCTTCCTGGGCACCGGTTCCCGCTCTGGAGTCCGGGCAAACAAAAAGGCTCCCGTCCTCCAAGGGACGAGAGACCTCTCTCGCGGTGCCACCCTCGTTGGTCGGACTGAATACCAGCCCGACCCACTTATCCTGTCAGTACTTTGGCGCACACGCCGTAGCATGCGCCCCGCTCATACCCGGTCCCTTGTATCGGTGGGAGTCCGCCGGAACTAGTAAGCACCCATATGCGCACCCGTATGCATGCGCGTGCCGTTGTCCCAGAGCCTCAGGGGCCCATTCCGACGACCTTCAGTACCGGGGTTCCACCGCCCCCAGCTCTCTGCCACTCAAGTACCTCACTCAAGTGCCGTCGTACTATCCCCCGTCACAGGCAGGTTTTTCAATTGCAAAACAGTCTACACCATAGACTCAAATGAGCGCAATGGGCATTTCAATTGAGGTGCTACACTTATGCGTGTCAGTGCACTGTCGGTCGCTTCACATGCCTGGCGAAATGATGTTCATGGCATCGAAAAGACTGGTCAGCGCAAAGGCCGTGGGCTGCGATCCCCGTCCGGGGTCGCAGCCCACGTGTCTGGCCTTGCTGGTGGTCCCTGCCTTGCTGGTGCCGTCTTGCCCTTAGTCGATGAGCATCGCCTTCAGGGTGTTGAACACGGCATCTGACACCACGTTGCTGCCGCCATAGACCTGGATG
>WRDS01000059.1 GCA_009779675.1 Coriobacteriia bacterium | reverse complement strand
GTGGCCGCAAGCACTGCGAGCGCGACGAGCGGGCCGGCCATCACCCAGGGCGATTCATGTGCGTGCGAGGCGCGGCTCTTCTTCCCGGGCTTCACGAAAAACGCCAGCAGGGTTGTGCGCCCCATGTAAAACGCGGTGAGCAGTGCGGTCAGAAGCCCGAAGCCAAGGAACCACCAGTTCCCCGAGGTGAGGGCTGAGAGCAGGATCTCATCCTTGCTCCAGAACCCCGCCAGGGGAGGTATGCCTGCAAGGGAGAGCGCGCCGACGACCCAAGCGGCTGTGGTCCAGGGCATTTTTTTAGCAAGCCCGCCAAGCTCATGTAAGTCCTGGGTCTCAGTTGCATGGATGACCGAGCCGGCTCCCATAAACAGAAGCGCCTTGAAAAAAGCGTGGGTCATCAGGTGGAACACAGCAGCGACCCAGTTGCCGGTGCCGAGCGCCAAGAACATATAGCCCAGTTGGGATATCGTCGAATAGGCAAGGACTTTTTTTATGTCGTTCATAGAAAGAGCGATCAAGGCCCCCATGACGGCTGTGATCGTGCCCACGGTCCCTACGACCGCGAGCGTCCAAGGCACCGCCTCATAAAGGGGGAACGATCGGGCGACCAGATAGACCCCGGCGGCGACCATGGTCGCCGCGTGGATGAGCGCCGAGCCTGGGGTCGGGCCGGCCATGGCATCTGGAAGCCAGGCATGGAGCGGGAACTGCGCGCTTTTCCCCATAGCTCCCGCGAAAAGCAGCAATGCGATTGCAGCGAGCACTGCGGGGCTTGCCGTCTCGGCTGCCTCAAATACCCTGTCAAAGCGGAAGTCCCCGAAGTTCGCCCAGATGAGGACGAGCGCCAGGCCAAATCCGACATCTCCCGTCCGCGTCACCAAAAACGCCTTCATGGCGGCAGGGGGGGCTTCCGCTGTCTGGTACCAAAAGCCGATAAGCAGGTAGCTTGCGAGCCCCATGACTTCCCAGCAGGCGTACATGAGCAGCCAGTTGTTTGCGAGCACGACCCCGAGCATAGCCGCCGAGAAAAGCCCTATCGCACCGTAAAACCAGCGAAAGCGCTCGTCGCCATGCATATAGCCGATCGAATAGACCTGCACGAGCAGGCTTACGAACGAGACTACTATGAGCATCACGACGGTGAGCGCGTCAACCTGGATGCCAAGGGTGAATGCGTTTTGACCGACGCGCAGCCATTCAAAGTCCATTTGGAACGCATGGCCGTGCGCTACCTGCCAAAGCGACCCGAGCGAAAAAACGAACACCGCCGTCATCGCACCTATGCCAAGACCTGAGACCGCCCGCTCAGGCAGTCCCCGTCCGGTTACAAGCACGATTGCAAAGACCGCAAGAGGGATCAATGGAAGAGCCCAGCTATATGCAAGATGCCCCATGCCGCTATCCCTTCAGCCGCCGGATCGAGTCGACCGCCGAGATGTTGCTCTTGCGGTTCAACAGGATAATGAGCGCAAGCGCCAATCCGATCTCGGCTGCGGCCATCACTATTAAAAAGACGACAAAACTGGCACCCACCGCCTCATTCGGGGCGACGAATACAGAGAACGCTGCCAGGTTAAGGTTGATGGCGTTAAGAATGAGCTCAACGCAGATGATGATCTTTAAGGCACCCCGTGCGGTGAGCACGCCGTAGAGCCCGATGCAGAACAGGACGGCTGCCAGGACCAGATAGTGGTTGAGGGTGATCACAGCGCATTCCCCTCCTCGGCGGCATCGCCCGGGTCATCATCAGTGTCGGCTGCGACGGTGCCATCAGCCGTGCCGCCATCATCGGTGCCGGCTACGCCATCGGTGGCATCGGCACTGTCGCCCGGGTCGTCCTCGCGGGCGAGCACGATTGCGCCTATCAGGGCTATCGTGAGTGCGAGGCCGACGATCTCGAAGGGCAGCATGTAGCGGGAGAACAGGATCTCGGCAAGTGATGCCGATGTTTGCGGCGAAGGCACGACGGTCTCCCACGGCGTGCTGACAAAGACGATCGTCAGCACGCAAAAGAGCACGAGCGATATGACCAGGGCGGCCAGGCGCTTTACCGGGACCCTTGCCGAGGCAGGAGCGCTCGCAGAGGAATCCTCTTTTTCCTGCTCCTGCGCCCCCTGCCGCGTAAGCATCACCACAAACAGCGTGAGGATAGTGACGGCACCGCCATAGACGAACAGCTGCATCGCCCCTAAGAACTCACTGCCCAGCGAGAAATACAGTCCTGCAACTGCGGAAAGCGCAAGAAGCGTCCACGCGACCGAGTGCAGCAATTTATGCGCCCTGACAAGCCCGATCGCCCCGATCACCGCAAGGGCTGCATAGCAATAGAAGAGGAAGGTCTGGATCATGATTCCCGGCCTCCGTCTTTGTTATCTTCGGCTTGGCTGTTTTCCGCAGTGCCGCTAGCACCAGCGTCGGTGCCGCCGCCCCCGCCCATGCCGTATAAAACAACATGGGTCTCTTCCCGTCTGGTCATTGCAAGTTCGAAGTCCCCCGTATGCACGATGCTTCCAAACGGGCAGTTCTCGACACAGAGTCCGCAAAACATGCAGATGCCAAAGTCGATCTCGAAGCGCCTCAGCGTCCGCCCCCGCCCATCGGCATTCTTCTCAGAGACGATGTGGATCGCACCGTCCGGGCAGTTCCGCTCGCACAGGCCGCAGCTTCGGCAAGTGGGAACGCCGTTTTCGTCTAGGGCAAGCTCAAACGATGTCCGGCTGCGCGGAGGCAGGACCTTGGGCTCCCAAGGGTATTTCCCGGTAAACGCCGGCCTCATGAGGTGGCGCAGTGTCTTCGCAAACCCCTTTGCCATACCTTTCACGCGCCCACCTCCGTGTGCGAGGTGCCTGAGGCAGAGCCAGGGCTAGAGCCAGGGTCGGGAATGATCGCCGAGCCGTCCGAGCAGCGCCGGGCGCTTGCCTCGGATCGGCGTGCCTCACCGGCACGCTCGCCGATGCGGGCGATAAGCCACACGAGTGCGGCGGTGGCGATCACCTCCAGCACGATCAGCACAAAGTTGTTCGTGAACACGCCGATTGCCGTGATAAATACGCTCGCAAGTGCAAACGGCAGCAGGATCCGCCACCCAAGGGCGGTCAGCTGGTCGATGCGGACCCTCGGCAGGGTCGCCCTCACCCAAAACACCATGAAGATGACTGCGTAGGTCTTGAGCAACAGCCAAACCATGCCGAGCGGGCCGTCCCACCCGCCAAACAGCGGGCCGTTCCAGCCGCCGAGGAAAAGCAAGGAGAAGATGAGCGACCACGTGAACACGTTTATGTACTCGGCGACGAAGAAGAGCGCGAAGCGCATGCTCGAGTACTCGGTGTTGATCCCGCCAACGAGCTCCGACTCGGACTCAGGCATGTCGAAGGGGGTACGGTTGATCTCCGCAAGCATTGCGATAAAGAAAAGGATTGCCGCGCAAGGCTGCAAGATGATGTAGTACAGGCCATGCTGGGCATTGACGATGTCTGAGATGCGCATAGACTCGGCCAGCATCACCACGCCGGCAATGGCGACCGCCATTGGAACCTCGTAGCTGACTTGTTGGGCAGCTGCGCGAAAACCCCCGATGAGCGAGTACTTGTTAAACGACGACCATCCCGCAAAGAGCATCGATACCGGAAAGATCGCGGTGATGGCAAAGACCATGAATATGCCGACATCAAGCGATGCCCCTACGAACGATTCGATCCATGGCATCGCCGCGTAGGTGAGAAGCGAGGGGATGAATGCGATTATAGGGGCGATGAGGAAGAGCGGCCTGTCGACATTGGCCGGGACGATGTCCTCTTTGCCCAAAAGCTTGATCGCATCGGCGAACGGCTGGAGTGCTCCATGCCATCCGGTACGAAGCGGCCCCTGGCGCGACTGCATATGGCCGAGCCACTTGCGCTCGCACCACATCACGACAATCGTGTTGACAAGCACCACGATGGCGATAACGACAACGCCCAGTAGCGTCTTTAGCGCTATCATCGGTCAATCTCTCCCATTACCACGTCGACTGAACCGACCACGGGGATGATATCCCCCATTTGGCAGTCATTGAGCATGCAGGGTGCCGCATGCAGGTTGGAAAGCGCAGGGGAGCGCACTTTCACCCGCCATGGCTTAGCGGTCCCATCGCTCATTACGAGAACGCCGAGCTCGCCCCGCGGGCTTTCAACCTTGCGGTAGGCTGCCCCCGCCGGCGGCTTGATGCTCTTGGGGAGGCCGTCGGCGATGTGCGGCCCCTCAGGCATGCCGTCGAGTGCCGCGAGTGCGATACGCGCAGACTCGCGCATCTCAGACACTCGGACCCGATAGCGATCAAACGTATCCCCGGCTGTCCCCAGGCAAACGTTGACCGGTATGCGGCCGTAAGCCGCGTACGGCGCATCACGCCTCAGGTCGATATCGTATCCACTGCCACGGGCCATCGGGCCGGTGACAGAGTACGCCTCGATCTCCTCGCACGAAAGCATGCCGATACCGCGTGTGCGGACGCGGAAGACCTCATTGCCGGTCAGCATATCCTCATAACCGTCCACCGACTCGCCGAACTTCGCAAGCATCTTGCGGAGTTTCTCGGCGGACTCAGGTGGGATGTCATCCTTAACGCCGCCGGGACGGAAGTAGTTGAACATCATGCGACCGCCAGTGACCTCCTCGAAGAAGTCGAGGATGAGCTCGCGGTCGATAAACGCGTACAGGAACGGCGTGAGCGCCCCGGTGTCCAGGCCGGCGGCCGTATACCAGGTGTGGTGGCTCGTGATGCGCACCAGTTCGCTCATGAGCACGCGGATAAAGTCGGCTTTCGGGGTCGATTCCACGCCGAGAAGCTCCTCGAGGGCGAGGACGTAGGCAAGCTCGGTATGAAAGCTTGAGACGTAGTCGCAGCGATCCATGAGCGGGATAACGGCTTTGTAGGTGCGTGACTCGGCAAGCTTTTCTATGCAACGGTGCAGGTAGCCTTGGGTAGGCTGGGCACCGATGACCTTCTCGCCGTCAAGGAGCACATAGAGGTGCAGCACCCCGTGGGTGGAGGGGTGCTGGGGACCGACGTTTAGGACAATCCGCTCGGAATGCATCAGCGGATCCCCGCCGCCTGCCTCGGCCATGAAAGGGAAGCCCGGCACATCGTCGTTGCCCGCAGGGCCGACAAGCCCATGATCGCTGATCGCAGCCTGCGAGGCCGCCGCAGGCACCCCGTCCGGACTCATCTCAAAGCCCTTCCGGAGCGGGTGGCCTTTGAAATCGTCGCGAAGCACCAGCCGGCGAAGGAACGGATGATTCTCAAAGCGCACACCAAACAGGTCGAAGACCTCGCGCTCCAGGGGGTTTGCAGCTGGCCAGGCCGGTGCCATCGAGGGGGCGACAAGTGGGTCTTTCGCAAGCGTCAACCGAAGTGCCACCTCAACGCCGTCGGTCTTGCGGACAAAGGAGTACAGTAAGTCGAGGCCACCTTGCGCGTCGGCGTGGTCAATGGCGGTGAGAAGGCTTAAATGGCGAAAACCGTAGCTGTCGCGCAGGGTAGTCGCCGCACCCAAAAGCGCTTCTGGCGCGACCTGTGCGCAGTACATGCCTCCAGGGCCGAGGGTGTCGACTTCGCCCACTAGGTTGCCGAGGGCAGTCAGAATCCCGCTTCCGGCCTTATAAGCGGTCGCCGAAGGGCTCGATTGCGTGTGCGCCGGGTCTGGGGCGGCCACTACAGGTGTCCTTCTGTCTCAAGGCGGTAGCGCTGCGCAGCCGATAGCTCTCCTGCGGCATTGCGCTTCATCAGGGTAAGTAGGCCGTTGATAAGTGCCTCGGGGCGCGGGGGGCAACCCGGGATATAGATATCAACGGGCATGATCTGGTCTACGCCGTTGACGACGTTGTACCCGTGCATGAATGGCCCTCCGCTTATCGCACAGGCACCCATAGCGATCACGTACTTGGGCTCCGCCATCTGCTCATACAGCAGTTTCATACGAGGTGCCATTTTAAGGCTGATCGTTCCCGCTACGATCATGCAGTCGGCCTGCCTCGGCGAGTTGCGGAAAAAGATGCCAAAGCGGTCGGTATCGTAGCGTGGCGAACCCACCGTCATCATCTCAATAGCGCAGCATGCCGTGCCAAAGGTCATCGGCCACATGGAGTGCCCGCGTGCCCAGTTCATGATCGTCTGCAAAGGGGCTACCAGCACCCCGCTACGATCGTCAGCGGCCATCGCAGGGTCATCCGCGGCCACTGTTGCGGCACCTTCCTGCGAAAGCCGGGTGTCAGCCGAGTCGCTCAGACCCATTCGAGTGCCCCCTTGCGCCAGGCATAGACAAGGCCGAGCAGCAAGATGCCGATGAACACAGCCATTTGCACAAAGCCGAATGCCCCGAGTTTTTTAATAGCCATCGCCCATGGGTACAGGAAAACCGACTCGACATCAAAAAGGACGAAGGCCAAAGCAACTATGTAATAACCGGCCCTAAAACGCACCCAGGGGTTCCCGATAGGCGGCTCGCCGCATTCATAAGCCTGCATCTTTTTCTTGGTGCGATGACGTGGGGCCAAAACCTTGGGAAGCGACACAAGAAGAAGCCCAAGCACTATGGCGATAACCAGAAAACCTGTGAAGATCAAAAGCGAGGTACCCATGCTCAAAAAGAGCCCCCTGATGTAAGAGATCCCACAAACCGCTTCGCACTCTGCTCAGTGCAGGTTGAGCAGTGTACTAGAAACCTTGATGCAAAAAAAGAGCTGTCGTCTAAAGGGCTGCCGAGCGGTCGGCTGCGGCCAGCCAGCGGTTGGTCACGGCCAGCGAGCGGTCGGCTGCGGTCAGTCGACCGTGACCTGAACGCTCTCAGTAAGGTACTCGTCATAAAGCCCTGGAAGCTTGTCAACATATGCCCTAAGAGTCCAGATGCCTTTGGCGTCAAGCACGATGGGTGCACGATAATATGCCTTATCTCCGCGTGGGCCACTCATTACATCTTTTGCACGCACTATTTTCACGAGCGAGCCATCTTTATAACAGCGTATCCAGACGTTTTTGCCACCTGCTTGACGGCCTGCGGGATTAAGTTCCCCGGTGACCGTCACCCTTGTGCCGGCGCTTGCCGTAGGGGATGCCTGGATGGTGAGGAGCGGCACCAGCGCGATGTTACGTATATCAGAGGTGTAGCTGCGGGATTGAATAGTTGCCAAAACACGGAACTGGGTGCTGCTGCTCAGTTTTCGGGAGAAGGTAGCCGTGCCGGTGGATCCAGTTATCTGCGTGTCGACAGTCACCCAGTTGCCATTGCCAGAGATCGGCCTTTGCTGCAGGCTCACTGCTGTCCCGCCGATAGGCCCGTCAAACGAGTCGACCGACGCAGTCAGAGACACAGGGGTATCCCAGACCGCCCGCGTTGGTGCCGTGAGGTCGACCGACGTTTTCCCGTATGTGAGCTCGTAGTCCCCTTGTCCGGCTCGGCAGGACACACGTACATAATAGGTTCCCGTACGGCTGGCGGTGACCTGTATGGTCTGTGCTGTGTACTTCTGCTCACGGGACTCGACCAAAGGACTGTCAGAATCGACAGCCTTTGCGTCAGGGCCATAGATCGCAAGTGCTGCGTCCAAGCCGCTGCCGGGAACGACCTTGGCACCGAGCATCTCTCCGACCTGTAGCTCAACAGCATAGACATCGTTCATGTCGAACCGGATCCGGAGGCTGTCGTTGACCGGTGATTTCGGCATGGGCACACCCGGTATATCTGCGTCGCCCCTGCTTGGCATTGCCGGTGGGGCGGTAAGCGCGACCGCCAGGTCTGGGCGCACAACACCAAAGCCGAACGTGTCGTCATACCCCGATGCGCCGATGTCTTCTGCGGTTGCCAGGATGGCTGCCCGGATCTGCTCGGCGGTCCATGAGGGTTGCTTTGCGGCGACGAGGGCCGCCACGCCACTCACCATCGGTGCAGCCATCGAGGTGCCGCTCATGTATCGGTATTGGTTGTTGCGGTATGTCGAGTAGATGTCGGCCCCAGGTGCCGAGATATCGACTTGCGGCCCGTAGTTAGGGGAAGAGCCGCTCGGGAATGTGTAGCCGTCCTTTTCATTAGTGGAGCTGACACCAAGTACCGATGCATACCGTGCAGGGAACAGCGCAGGGTAAACATAGGCTTCGTTGCCGTTTCCGCATGATGCGACAAGGATGCATCCTTTGGAGACGGCGTATTCACACGCTTCTTTTTCCAGTTTTGACTCTTTTGGCGAGCCGAATGACATATTAATGACCTTGGCACCATGGTCTGCCGCCCATCGGACGCCTGCTGCGCAAGTGGCGCTTGACCCGTTGCCACTGTTATCGAATGTGCGTATTGGCAGCAGCGTGCACTGGTTTGCGATGCCGGCCACCCCGATGCCGTTTCCTGCAACAGCCCCAATGATTCCCGCCACATGGGTCCCGTGGCCGTGTCCGTCGTAGGGGTAGCGGTCGTTGTCGACGAAATCCATGTGGTTGTTTTTGTTCGGATCGATATTGGCAGCGAGATCCGGATGGTCGGTCTGAATGCCCGTGTCGACAACTGCGACCTTGATGCCGTTGCCACGGGTTATATCCCAGGCATCGGGGCCGCCCACACGCCGCATGTTCCAGAGGCTGCTCCAGTAGGCATCGCTGGGGGTGTAAAGGATATGGCGCTTGTAAACCGGCTCTGCAAAATGGATACCAGGGGCATCGGAAAGACTCTGGACGAGCTCATCTTCGCTTACGTCTGCTGGCGGCTTGACCAGGATAAAAGTCGTGTTGTCGTTCGTATCTGTCACCGTGGCACCGATCCGTTGCGCACTCGCTATGGCGGCCTCGCGCTGCCCCGGTACGTACGCGACCGCCACTTCGCCCGTGGTGGGGTCGGTGCCATACCCGCTGTTGGGGCCATCCGCAACAGAAGAGGCTGCCGGAGCCTGTAATCCGTCTGTCCGCAACCCGTCCGCGAGGTGCCCGTCATTCTCGGCGATGTCGGAAGGCCTGCTCGGAGGCGTAAACATGGACGGGGCAAGGAGCAGTGCAAGAGACAGCGCGAGCGATAAGAAGGCAATAGCGGTGATCGAGCTGTTACGGGTCAGGCGCATGGGCATCCTAGTCAATCGCTGGCGTGGCACACGACCGATGACACGAGTAGGCCGATGACACAGTATATTCGCAGGAACCGCTCTCTGGCGAGTGCCCGATGGCACGCTACCAATGGGCTACGGTATGATAGGGAGTAGCGGGAACTTGTCTTAGTCGGCCTCGATCAAGGATGTGATCCATGTCTGTCCGGGTTATCACCGATTCTTCCAACTATGTCCCCCAAGAGGAACTCGATGCGCTCGGAGTCGCAAGGGTCTCTTTGTACGTGCATGACAAGGACGAGATGCGCCCTGAGACCGAGATCGATCTGGATGCCTTTTATCGCCGGCTTGCAGATACCCGGGTCATCCCCACCTCGTCGCAGCCATCACTTGAAAAGCTCGTCGAGGTCTTCTCGAATGCTGTGGCCGATGGATCCGATGCGCTCGGTGTCTTCATCTCGCGCAA
This sequence comes from Coriobacteriia bacterium, assembly GCA_009779675.1. Classification (GTDB taxonomy): domain Bacteria; phylum Actinomycetota; class Coriobacteriia; order Anaerosomatales; family PHET01; genus WRDS01. Next base: position 3,964 of record WRDS01000059.1, on the reverse strand, counting down.
AATGAGCGGAACGGTGGAGACAGCTGAGCTTGCTGCCGAGACGGTCAGGGAACGGCTGCCCAACGCATGTATCATGGTGGTCGATTCCGCCTCGAACTGCTTGCAGGAAGGGTTTGCTGCCCTTCGCGCTGCCGAGAAGGCCGCCTCGGGTGCCTCGCTCGCCGAGTGTGCAGAGGCGGCGAAGGAGGCTATACGCAGGACGCGGTTCCTGTTCGCCCCAGAAAGCCTCGAATATCTTGCCCGGGGAGGCCGCATCTCAGGTGCCTCGGCGTTGCTCGGCAGCGTTTTGCGCATCGTGCCGATTTTGAGTGTCGAGGAAGGCGAGGTGGTGGTGGTCGCTAAGGTGCGTACGCGGGCACGGGCACTTGCCGAGATCGGTACGCGGATGCGCGAGGACATCGAGAAGTACGGTTTTCGTCGTGCGGCGGTGCATGGTATCGTAGATATCGACGCTGCCCGTCGGTTTGCCCGTGAGGTCGTTGATGGGATCGTTGGGTCGACCGTGCCGGTGGTGCCTATCGGCCCGGTGGTCGGCCTGCATGTGGGACCGGCTGTCGGGGTCGTGTACGAGACCGAGGAACCCATGCGATGAGCGCCCGTTGTGCGATCGTTACAGATGCCGCCGCGGATCTTACATCTGCTTATGTCGAGAAAGCCGGCGGGCTGCAAGTCCTCGGCTTCCCCTATGTGATCGATGGGAAGAGCTGTCTCGCCTGCGTAGGGGACACGATGAGCGGCTTTTACGGTGCCATGCGCTCAGGGGCGGTCTCAGTCACTTCGAGCATATCGCCAGGCGCTTATGTAGACTGTTTCACGGAGCATGTGCGCAACGGCGATGAGGTCGTTTACTTTGGCCTTGCGGCAGCGCTCTCAGGCTCTTTCTCATCTGCGGGGCTCGCAAAAGAGATGGTGTGTGCCGAGCAGCCCGATGCACGCGTGCACCTCGTTGACACTCGACGCGCTTCTGTTGCCCAGGGTGCCCTTGTGGCTGAGGCGGTGCGCATGCGGGACGAGGGAGCCTCGGCAGCAGACATCGCCTCTTGGGCGCTTGGTGCCCGAGATGCCACGATAGGCCACTTCACGCTGGATACCTTAGAGCATCTGAGGCGGGGAGGACGCATCTCGGATGTTGCCGCCGCCGCTGGCTCGATGCTTGATATCCGCCCGATGCTTACCTTTACCGCTGTAGGGGAGCTGACGCTTAACGGGGTTGTCCGTGGCCGGAAGCGTTCGATCAAGGCGCTGGCCGACAACGCCAGTGGGGCTCCGCAGGATGCCCTCCTGTTTGTCGGTTATGCTGACTGTGAGGACGATGTCTGCCTGCTCGAAGAGATGATCGCAAGCAAGCGGGCGGACCTGCGGATGGAGCGGTGTGAGATAGGGCCTGTTATTGGGACGCATGTCGGCCCAGGCATGCTTGCGGTTGCATATACTGAGAGCGGGAAGTGACCCGCGGGGAGTGGGGAGCAGCATAAGGCCAAGCCGTTGGCTTTTGACCAAGGCTCCTACTTCAAGCAACAAAAGGGGGGATAGCGTGTCTGCCGAAGCAAGGTCTGCCGAGGCAAAACTCAGTGAGTTAGGGATCGTCTTACCCGGGCCTCCGAAAGCCATGGGCTCATACGTGACCTTAAAGACGCATGGCGGCCTTGCGTATGCGGCCGGGCACAGCCCTATGCGCCAGGACGGCTCGCTGATCGTTGGCCGTGTGGGGGAAGAGTTCGATGTGGAGCAAGCAAAAGGCATCGCACGGCTGATCGGGTTGGAGATGTTTGCGACTTTGCAAGAACAGCTCGGCTCACTTGACCGCGTTACCAGTGTCATCAAGGTACTCGGCTTTGTTAACGCGGTCCAGGGGTTCGATCTGCACCCAGCGGTAATCAACGGCTGCTCCGACCTCTTTGTCGAGGTGTTTGGCGATAGCGGCAGGCATGCGCGCTCCGCGGTCGGGGCAGGGTCTTTGCCTGGCAACATCCCCGTTGAGATAGAGGCGGTTTTCGCATACGAGTAGACCGCGTCGGTCGAGCCTGCTAGGCCGCGCACCGAACGAGCCTGTGTTGAGCCTGTTGGATCGCACCGACCGAGCCTGTGAAAAGGAGTTGCCATGACCTTTGCGGTCATTACCGACAGCACCGCTGACCTTGCCCCGGAAGTTGCTGCCGCACACAACATCGATGTCATTCCGCTTGTGGTCACTATCGGGGAGGACACTTTTACGGACGGGGCGCTTCCGCAAGCCGAGTTCTTCGCACGCATGGCTGCTGCCCCTGAGCTTCCCATGACCTCGCAACCGCCGATCGGTGTGTTCATCAATGCATACGAGCGGGCCCTTAGCACCGCTGACGAGGTCCTCTCTGTCCACATCGCAGCAAAGTTGTCTGGAACGGTCGAGGCGGCACGCCAGGCGGCCCAGCAGTTTGCCGGTCGCGTCCACGTCTTTGATTCTTACAACCTGTCCGCTGGCCTTGGGATCCAGGTCCTTGAGGCTGCCGCCTCGGCGGCGAGCGGGCTGTCGCTCTCGGCGACCATCGAGCGCCTTGAGGGCATCCGCAACCGAATGCGCCTCATAATCGGCCTTGACTCGCTTGCCAACCTCTCGAAAGGCGGTCGGATCGGCAAAGTCTCAGCCTTTTTAGGCTCGATGCTTGATCTAAAAGTGACCATGTTTGTGGATACCGACCTCAAAGGCAGCTTTGCCCCTGTCGCGCGCAGCCGTGGGGAGAAGGCCGCTCTCAGGCACACGATCGATTGGGTTGCCGAGCAGGCGACAGGGGCAGTGAAAGGCAAGTTTGCTGTCGGTTACGCTACTAAGCGCGAGCGTGCCGAGTGGCTTGCCGACCAGCTTCGAGAGCGGTTTGAGGCTGTTGAGATGTACATCTACGAAGCAGGCTCCGTCATCTGCACGCACACCGGCACCGGATGGGGAGTAGCCTTCCTGCCGGAAGAATAGGTCACGCGGGCCAAGGAGCGCGTGGCAGAGGGGTGGGTTTTCGGTGTCTTATTCGATGTCGGGCCCGATGTCTGACTTGGCGTATGGCTCGATTGCGCCGGCATCGGTAATGCATACAGACCTGTATCAGCTGACGATGGCGCAGGCATATTTCGCCTCGGGCATTGCAGACATGGAGGGCTGCTTCCACCTGTCTTTCCGCGACAACCCGTTTGGGGGAGGTTTCACGGTTGCCTGTGGTCTTGAACAGGCGATCGAATGGCTTGAGTCTTGGCGCTTTAGCGAAACGGATATCGCATACCTTTCGTCCCTTACGGGAAACGATGGGCGGGCGCTTTTCTCGGCAGAGTTCCTTGCGTACCTTGCGGAAATGCGCTTCACCGGTGAGGTCGATGCCGTGCCCGAAGGGACCATCGTCTTTCCGCGGGAGCCGCTGCTGCGTGTGTCAGGCCCCCTTCCCGCTTGCCAGATCGCCGAGACGGCCCTGCTCAACATAATAAACTTCCAGACGCTTGTTGCGACAAAGGCGGCGCGGTGCAGGCTGGCGGCGCAAAAGGACATGTTGCTTGAGTTCGGGCTCCGGCGTGCCCAGGGGCCCGATGGTGGTCTTTCGGCAAGCCGAGCGGCATATGTGGGAGGCTGCGACGCGACCTCGAATGTCCTTGCTGGTCGGGAGTACGGCGTTCCCGTTGCGGGGACACATGCGCACTCCTGGGTCATGGCATTTGACACAGAGGCCGAGGCATTTGACGCATATGCCCAAGCACTTCCTAACAACGTGACGCTGCTTATCGACACCTACGACACCTTGCGTGGGGTAGAGCGGGCAATGGAGGCGGGAAAACGCTTGAGGGCAGCAGGCCATGACCTTGCGGCAGTACGCATCGACTCCGGTGACCTTGCCTGGCTCTCCCAGCGTGTCCGCGAAAGCCTTGATGCCGGAGGGTTCCAGGGCACCAAGATCATTGCGAGCAACGAGCTGGATGAGCATCTGATCGTCTCGCTCAAGGAGCAGGG
>WRDS01000058.1 GCA_009779675.1 Coriobacteriia bacterium | reverse complement strand
GCTCGCCATCGTTGTTATTGGCGGAATGGGCTCAATACCGGGCGTGATCGTAGGAGCACTGTTTATCCAGGGCGTTCCCGAACTTATCCGAGGGGCTGCGCAGGCCGGCTGGCTTGAGGTAATCGGCATCTCGCTTTCCGGAGAAGCCCAGTCTGCGATCTCGAACTACCGGTATCTTGTCTTTGGCCTTCTCATGGTACTCATGATGGCTCTTAGGCCTCAAGGCATCCTTCCGGCAAAGCGGCGCGCCCGTGAATTGCAGGTGGATAATGCGGCAGTGGGCGAGGCTGCTGCCGGTCAAGCTACGCCGGAACCGTAAGAAGGGCATTTCGATGGCATCTCTGGTAGAAGCAACCAATGTCACTATGGCTTTTGGCGGTCTCAAGGCCGTAAGTGATGTGAGCATGCATATCAATGTCGGGGAGATTGTCGCTCTGATCGGCCCGAACGGTGCCGGCAAGACGACGTTTTTCAACATGCTCACCGGCATCTATCCTCCTACTGAGGGAGAACTCACGTTTGACGGTACCTCGGTTGGTGGGCTAAAAGCGCACAAGATATGCGCGATGGGTATTGCAAGGACCTTTCAGAACATCCGTCTTTTCCAGAACATGACGGCGCTAGAGAACGTCATGGTCGGGCGCCATTCCCGCATGCAAGAAAACCTGATCGACGCGGTGTTTCGCACTCCGAAGTTCAAGCGCGAGGAGAAGGCCACCGAAGACATAGCTGCCAAGTGGCTTAATTTTGTCGGGCTGCTTCCTCTCGCGAACGAAGTTGCAAAAAACCTCCCTTACGGAGACCAACGCCGCCTGGAGATCGCCCGTGCGCTTGCGACCGATCCTAAGCTGCTCCTGCTTGATGAGCCGGCTGCAGGAATGAACCCTCGCGAGACAAAGGCACTAAACGGCCTTGTCCGCAAGATCCGGGAACTCGGCGTGACGGTCTTGCTTATCGAGCACGACATGAAAGTCGTCATGGACATCGCAGACCGTATCTATGTCCTAGACTTCGGGCAAAAGATCGCCGAGGGACTTCCGGCGGACATCCAGAACAACCCACAGGTTATCGAGGCGTATCTTGGCAAAGGCGCTGATGTGATGATGGAAAAGCACAGGGTAGCGCACGAGGAGAAGGACACCGCAGCGGTTGCCGAGGAACACCAGGGTGAAGCCGCGGCGGCTGCTGATGTGGACGGGGAGGAATAGCAGAGTGCTTAACGTTTCCGGCCTCAAAACGTGCTACGGTAAAATCGAGGCGCTCAGAGGGATTTCGCTTGAGGTGAACACGGGCGAGATCGTAACGCTCATCGGCGCGAATGGTGCAGGGAAATCCACGGCGCTCAAGACCATCTCTGGCCAGCTTGCTCCGGCTTCGGGCAATATCGAGTTTGAGGGCGAGGCTATCAACGGGATCTCTGCGCACAAGGTGGCCGCCAAAGGAATTGTCCAGGTTCCGGAAGGGCGCCGGATATTCTCTCGGATGACGGTCTTGGAAAACCTTGAGATGGGTGCCTACCTGAGAGACGATAAGGTGGGCATCAAGGATTCGATCGAGCAGGTCTTCACACTGTTCCCGCGCCTTAAAGAGCGTATAACCCAGCCCGGCGGCACGCTCTCCGGTGGCGAGCAGCAGATGCTTGCCATGGGGCGTGGCCTGATGGCAAAGCCAAAGCTCATGATGCTTGACGAGCCATCGATGGGGCTTGCGCCCGTGGTCGTGGAGATCATTTTCGAGATCATTGAAAAACTCAATAAGGACGGCATAACGATCCTGCTTGTCGAGCAGAACGCGAATCTGGCGCTTTCGATTGCGGACCGCGGATACGTGCTTGAGACGGGAGAGATCAAACTATCGGGAACCGGTCGCGAGCTGCTTGCAAATGACGAGGTGCGCAAAGCTTATCTGGGCGAATCCTAAAACAGGTCCTGAGAGCGGGTCTTGCGGGTGAGTCCTGGTGTCGTGCCTTATCATTCCATGCGCCGAAAAGACAGGGAGATCGTCGATGCAGTGACCATCGACGGGATACTCGCCGGTGGGAGGTATGCGACTATCGCGCTTGTCGGCGAGAGCCCTTACCTTGTGACGCTGAGCTATGGTTATGACCCGGAGTTGAAGCGGCTGTGCTTCCATGTCGCGCATGAGGGCAAGAAGCTGGAGCGCATCGCTGCCGACCCGCGTGGATGCGCGACGGTCATCGATGACCTCGGCTACAAAACGGGTGAGTGTGCTCATCCGTTCCGCTCGGTTGTTGCGTTCGGGCGTTTTAGGCTCGTCAGTGATCCGGCAGATGCCCGTCGGGCCATGCGGACCCTGCTGATGCAGCTCGAACGCAACGACGATGCGTGGGGAGAGATGAGGCTTGATGACGCTGCTCGCTTCCAGCGCTTCTCGGTGCTGGTTTTCGAGATCGATGCCTGTACCGCCAAGCAGGGGCAGTAGCCGCGTTGCCTGTGCCTTGCTCCTATAATGCCCTGTCTGGGAATGCCCTGCCTGGGACTGTGTGCGAATGCCCTGCGCCTGGGGTTCTGCGCCGAGGGATTGCGTAATGTGTGTTACTGATGACGCGCACGGGTTCGCTTTGCGCCACCAGATGTTTGAGCCGGGCGTGCCTGTCGTGGTCATGGTAAGTGGGGGTGCGGACTCGGTTGCCGCGCTGCTCATGGTAGCCGAGCAGGTCTTTGGTGAGCTTCGGCCCCTTGTCGTGCACGTCAACCATCGGTTGCGTGATGCGGAGTCCGATGGCGATGAGGCGTTCGTCCGGGAGCTTGCAGGCCGCCTGCGCATCGATGTGCGTGTCCTCGGCTGTGATGTTGCGGCTTGCGCGGCCAGCGAGAAGCTCAACCTTGAGGATGCCGGGCGCCGGATCCGCTACCGTTTTGCGCAGGAGGCGCTTGATGCCCACTGCCAGCGGCTCGGTGTGTCGGCATCATCCGGTCGGCTGCTCGTCGCACACACGCTTGATGATCGGATCGAGACCTTTTTCATGCGCGCTTTGCTCGGCGCGGGCCTGGGCGGGCTCTCGTCCATAGCCCCCGTGCGTGGGCGTATCGTGCGACCGCTCCTTGAAACCGAGCGGCTAGCCCTGCGGCAATGGCTTGGCCATCGTTCCCAGAGTTGGCGGGAGGACTCAAGCAACAGCGACACAACCCGTTTGCGGGCGCACATCAGGGCGACGCTCCTTCCGACCGCCGAGCAGGTCAACCCGGCTTTTCGCGCTGCGCTTTCCCGCACCATGGATCTGCTGGCGGATGACGACAACTACCTGTCCGGACTGGCTGATTCGCTTGCGAGTGAGCTTGCCGAGACCGAGCCTGACCAGGAGGTGTGCATCGACAGGCATCGCATCTTGGGGCTTGATAGGGCGTTGGCACGCCGCGTGATCCGCTCGTCGCTGCTTAATGCCTTTCCAGATGCGTCCCGCATCCCGTCGGCTCATATCAGGGCACTCGCTGAGGGCTTTGGCAACGATAGGTTCTCGCACGATCTTCCGGGTGGACTCAAGGCGTTTTCCGAGTACGATAAAATGGTGGTTGTGCGTCAAACAGCCGAAAACCCATGCCTTCCCCCCGGATGCCTTCAGGTGCCGGGGGTAGTGGAGCTTGGCCGGGCAGGCTCGATCATTGCCGAGCAGGTCCCCGGGCCTGCAGGAGAGCATATGCGTGCCGGCTCTGGTGTCGGCTCCGACGATGGCGGCAGGCCGCCTGTGTCCGGACAGGCCGACGCGGTGGTGATCGATGCCCAATGCGTGGCAGACGGCATATATGTGGACTCGGTAAGAGCGGGAGACCGCATGAGACCGCTTGGGATGCAGGGCTCTCGTAAGCTGTCCGACCTCCTGATAGATGCCAAAGTCCCCAGGCGCAAGCGGGCCTTAATTCCGGTGGTGCGGGATGGCGAGAGGATCATCTGGCTTGCCGGGATCCGGTTAAGCGATGAGTACCGTGTCACAGAGTCAACATCGGCGTTTGTTCGGCTTGTGTGGAACAGAGAGAGGGAAGCAGACCGGTGAAAGAGGGAAGCAGCCCAGTGGATGAGGTCAGCAGCTCGGCGGATGAGAAGGACGGCGCAGTGGATGAGGTCAGCAGCTCGGCGGATGAGAAGCGCATGCCGGTGAAAGGATTGGGAGAGATCCATCCGGATGTCGCCAGGGTCCTTTTCACTGAAGAGGATATCCGCGCCCGTATTTTAAGCCTTGGAGCGCAGATATCAGCAGACTATGCAGGCGAGGAGATCCTTTTAGTTGCCGTGCTTCGTGGCGCAGTGTTGTTTATCGCCGACATCGCCCGAGCAATCGACGTTTCGGTGGAACTCGATTTCATGGCTGTTTCCAGTTATGGTTTTTCCGCGAAGTCCTCAGGGGTTGTGCGTATACTCAAAGACCTTGATGATCCTATCGAGGATCGGAACGTCTTGGTCGTGGAGGATATCCTTGATACCGGGTTGACCCTGAAATATCTGCTTAAGAACTTGGCTAGCCGACATCCGCGCTCTCTTGAGGTCGTCACGCTACTGCAAAAGCAGGTCGAGCAGAAGGTGCCCATCAGTTGTAAATATGTGGGTTTTGAGGTTCCTGATGAGTTTGTTGTCGGGTACGGTTTGGATTATGCAGAGAAATACCGCAATCTTCCCTACGTGGGCGTGCTGAAGCCAGAGGTGTACGGGTAAAGCCTCAAGCGATCCCGTTCCCAAACTGCGAGGAGACAGAAAAGAGTGAATAAGAACTTCAGGACGGTACTCATATGCCTTGCTATTCTCGCCGCACTTGCCTTTGCGGTTATGAGCCAGGCGGGTGGCGGAAAGGGCAAGCCGGACGAGCTCACCACCAAGCAGTTCATGGCCGCTGTCGAGCAGGGCAGGGTCAAAGATGTGAGCTATATCTTACGGGATGGGGGCCTGACCGGCACCTATTGGGAGACTGCGGCCAAAAAAAAGGCAGAGGAGGAACCTGCCGAGTTCAGATCGACCTGGGTCGGTGAGGACCGGTTCTCCGAGTTCGCACAGAAAAACGACCTGTCTTTCAGCGTGGACAACTCTGGGCCGAGCATATGGCCATCGGCGGTCGTGAGCGTGTTGCCGATCCTGCTGCTTGTCGCTGCAATGTTTTTCTTCCTGAGGCAGATGCAGGAGGGCAACTCCCGCACCATGAACTTTGGCAAGGCCCGTGCGAAGCGCATGACACGTGACCAGCCGAGGATCACGTTTAAAGATGTGGCAGGCGTCGATGAGGCGATCGAGGAGTTGCAAGAGGTCAAGGAGTTCCTTGCAAATCCCGGGAAGTTCCAAGCGCTTGGCGCAAAGATCCCCAAGGGCGTTTTACTCGTTGGCCCTCCAGGCACGGGCAAGACGCTTCTTGCGCGGGCAGTTGCCGGAGAGGCGGCCGTCCCGTTCTTCTCGATATCGGGCTCTGACTTTGTCGAGATGTTTGTGGGTGTGGGCGCATCACGCGTCCGCGACCTGTTCATGCAAGCAAAAGCGGCTTCCCCCTGCATTATCTTCATGGACGAGATCGACGCGGTCGGTCGTCAGCGGGGAGCCGGTCTAGGCGGCGGGCATGATGAGCGCGAGCAAACACTCAACCAACTGTTGGTGGAGATGGACGGCTTCGACATCAAGGACAACGTGATCCTGATCGCTGCCACAAACCGTCCCGACATCTTGGATCCCGCGCTCCTGCGCCCTGGGCGCTTTGACCGCCAGATCGTTGTCGATCAGCCCGACCTCCGTGGGCGTCTGGGCATTCTCAAAATCCATGCCCGGGGAAAGCCGCTCGCAGACGATATCGATCTTGATGTGCTTGCGCGATGCACCCCAGGGTTCACGGGAGCCGACCTTGCGAACATGGTAAACGAGGCCGCCATCCTTTCTGCGCGGCATAGCAAGAAGTGCATCGACATGGATGAGTTCAACGAGGCGATCGAACGTGTTATCGCGGGGCCGGAAAGAAAGAGTCGTATCATCACCGAGGACGAGAAGCGCATCATCGCGTACCACGAAGCAGGGCACGCCCTCGTCGGGCACCTTTTGCCGATGGCCGACCCCGTCCACAAGATATCGATTATCTCGCGCGGGCAGGCGCTCGGCTATGTGCTTTCAATGCCTGCCGAGGACAGGTTCCTTACCAGCAAGGCCCAGATGAGCGCCGAGATAGCAGTAGCGCTTGCCGGCCAAGCGGCTGAGGAGCTTTCGATCGGTGAGATTTACACCGGGTCCAACAGCGACATTAAGCGTGCGACAAAGATCGCCAAGCAGATGGTCATGCGGCTCGGTATGAGCGACAAGCTCGGCCCGCGGGCGTTTGGCGACTCCGATCATGAGGTCTTTCTCGGCAGGGATTTCTCGGCGAACGCTGACTACAGTCCCGAGGTCGCCTATCAGATCGACCAGGAGGTCTCACGGCTGATCAGCGAGGGGCATAAAACGGCTCGTGCGATCCTTGAGGGGCAAAGAGAGCAGCTCGACCTGATGGCCGAGGTCTTGGTCGAGCGGGAGACCGTCGATCAGGAGGAGCTGGCGGCTTTGCTCGACAACCGCTGGGAGGAGTTCCTCGCTGCCGAGCAGGACGGTTCGTCCCCTCGCGATACGGATGAGGTAACGGCTGAGGACGTGTGATCCGCGGGCGGCAGGATGCTTGTAACCGACGAGGGTCATCAAAGGCGTGAAAGCCGGTAAAGCCGTCTTTTCATAAAAGCGATGAAAAAAGCCGGTAAGGCTGCCTCCATATAAAGCCGATGCATAGCATGCAGCACACTTTTGCTGCATGACGCGACGCACTGCAACCGATGGAGAGCCCGTGCAACCTCCAAGCACCGTGGAAAACGTGTCCGTAACAAACGGGAACAGCAAGAATGCTGCACCTTCGTCGAAGGGTGCCGGCAGCAGAAGTGCTGCGTCTTCGGCGGAAGGTGGCATTTCGCACCTCCAAACACACTTAGAGCTGATAGGGATGCTCAATGAGGTGGCAGATGCGGTCTCTTCGGCTATGCGTGTCGACGAGGTACTCAACGTTATCATTGAGCGCGTCAAGCGTATCACCAACACGGACAAGGCGGTGCTGGTGCTTACCTATGAGCAGGACGAGGGCATCGACATGGGCAGCATCGTGGTGCGCGGTCGACGCGACCAGCATGTCCAGGAATGGTGGGAGTCGTGCATCCAAGAAATATCAAGGCGCGGTTTTGATGCCGTCGGCGGCACCGCCCCGATTATCGAGGACCACGCTGAGCAGAACGCGGTGCTTGCCTGCAGTCCCATTCTGCTCAAGAACCGACCCATTGGTTTTATTGTTGCCATCAACGAGTTAGAGCGACCGTTCGACAGCGCCCAGATCGATTTCCTTGCTGTTGTCGCAGCGTTTGCCTCTTCGGTTATCGAAAACGCGAAACTCACCGAGCAGAACCGGTTGGTGCTGGTGGCAAGCGAGCGCGACCGCATCGCTCGCACCATGCACGACGGTGTGGTGCAGTCGCTGTTCTCGATCTCGCTCGGCCTTGAGGTATGCAAAAAGAACGCCGAGCAGGATCCGGCAGCCTGTGCCCAGCGCCTCGATGAGCTGCAAGAGCACCTGCAGCTTGCCATGACTGAGCTGCGCAGGGTCATTTACAACCTACGCCCGATACAACTTACCGAACTCGGGCTCGCCAATGCAATCCAATATTGGTTGCAAGAGGTGACGATCGGTCGACCGGTTGTTGGGAGGCTGGCCATAGACGGCACGCAGCAGGCGCTGACGCCTGCTGTGGAGTCGTGTCTCTACTGCATCACCAAAGAGGCGGTGAGCAATGCGATCAAACATGCCGAGGCAAGCGAAGTAGAGGTGTGTTTGGGGTTTTCCTCGGATGCGGTACACCTTGAGGTCAGGGATAACGGCAAGGGGTTCGATGTCTCACAGGCATACCGCGGGGATATCGAGCAGATCGGGCTGCGGAGTATTCGGCAGCGTGCAGAGCATGAGGGCGGTGCGTTTGTGGTCAAAAGTGTTCCCGGAGAGGGCACAAGCGTTATAGTCGATTTGAAGCTTGGAGTGAGAGGCGAATGAGCAAGATCAGGGTTTTTCTTGCGGACGATCACGAGCTTGTACGATATGCGCTCTCGAAGGTGATCGAGGCAGAAAGCGATCTTGAGGTCGTAGGCGGGGCCGGCAACGGCGAGGAGGCCATTCGCGCATGCGCAGCGCTTATTCCGGACGTGCTCATGCTCGATCTGCGAATGCCGGGGATAGGCGGCATAGAGGTTTGCAGACAGGTGCGCGAGAACAACGACAAGACGAATGTCTTGGTCCTCACGAGCTTCGATGAGGACGAGGAGCTTTTTGGCGTGTTGGCTGCAGGAGCGTGCGGGTACCTTCTCAAAGACACCAAACCTGAAAGGATCGTGTATGCGATCCGCGCAGTCGCAGCTGGCCAGGCCGTTTTTGACTCGGCAGTTGCCGGTCGGATCATCACGGGGCGCTCGCAGGGGCCCGATATCGAGGACTCGCTTTCTGAGCGCGAGATGGACGTGCTTCAGCTGATGGCGAAAGGGATGTCGAACAAAGAGATCGGCCGTGAGCTGTGGATAGGCGAAACGACTGTGAAAACGCATGTCAGCAACATTTTGCGCAAACTCAATCAGTCCGATCGTACCCAAGCAGTTTTAGCGGCGGTAAAGGCCGGGCTCGTACGCCTGAGCCGCTGACGCTTTCACGTCCGGTCAGGTAAACTCTTCTTGCGCCGGGCTTTGCGGCGCACCGTGACCCGACGTGATTCGAGGCTGCTGTGGATCGCAAGAAGATAGAGGCCGGTGTCCAGCTTATCCTTGAGGGCATTGGCGAAGATGTCGGTCGTTCGGGGCTTGCGGACACGCCGCAGCGTGTTGCGAGCATGTACGCGGAGATCCTTTCGGGAATCGAGAAAGACCCTGCCGAGCACTTCCGGACGACGTTTGACGAGGGGCACCAGGAGATGGTGCTCGTGCGCGATATCCCGCTCTACTCGGTCTGCGAACATCATCTGGCACCGTTTATCGGGTGCGCGCACGTCGCGTATGTTCCTGGGCTGGATGGCCGCATCTGCGGGCTTTCAAAACTGGCGCGGGTGGTGGACGTCTTTGCAAAGCGGCTGCAGATCCAAGAGCGCCTGACCTCACAGATCGCTGACACCATCGTCGAGCATCTTGAGCCCGCGGGTGTCATCGTTGTCATTGAGGCCGAGCACTTGTGCATGTCTATGCGCGGTGTGCGCAAGCCAGGGGCGAGGACCGTCACCTCGGCGGTGCGGGGCGTGTTCAAGAGCGATGCCCGCACGCGTGCAGAGGCGATGGCGCTCATCCACGGGCGATGACCGTGCCGCTGCGAGCCGCGACTGCGTCGTCCCAGGCGATGACTGCGCGGTCGGGCACCACACCGGCATCCTGGTGCTGCGGGCGTTTTCGCATCCCGCTTTGCGCGCCAGTCGTGATGGGCGCTGTGAACGTCACCCCCGATTCCTTCTCTGACGGTGGCACCCACGCCGACACTGACTCGGCGGTCGAGCACGCACGTTTGCTGCTCGGCCAGGGCGCAGCGATCCTCGACATCGGCGGTGAATCGACACGACCGGGGGCGGGGCAGGTCACGGTCGCCGAGGAGCTCTCGCGGGTGCTCCCGGTGATCAAGCGGCTGGCTGGCTGTGGGGTGCCCATCTCGGCGGACACGCGGCATGCCACGGTTGCGCACGAGGCCCTCGCAGGTGGCGCGAGCATCATCAATGATGTCGGCGGCTTTTGCGATCCCAAGATGCGGGAGGTTGCCGCCTCCTCCAAAGCCGGACTGGTCGTCATGCATATGCAGGGGATGCCGGAGACCATGCAGGCCGAGCCCGTCTATGATGATGTGGCTGCCGAGGTCAGCGGGTTTTTGCTCAGGCAGGCGGCCCTGCTGGAAGAGATGGGCGTTGCAAGGGAGCGCATAGTGATCGACCCGGGGCTTGGCTTTGGCAAGACACTTGAGCACAACCTTTTGCTCCTTGCTGCGGTTCCCGAGCTGGCAAGCCATGGGTATCCGGTGCTCATCGGCGCGTCGAGGAAGGGTTTTATCGGTCGCATCACCGGCGAGAGCACGCCTGCGCTGCGGTTGGGCGGTTCGATTGCTGCCGCTCTCGAGTCCGCTCGGCTCGGTGCGCGCATCTTGCGGGCGCATGATGTTGCCGAGACGGTCCAGGCGCTTCAGGTTGCTGCCGAGATCGCCAAGCGCTCAGCAGAGTCGCTGCCTGATGCTGGCCAGGTGCCGAGCGTCGATCAGGGTCAGGTGCCCTCCGATGTGATCGGACATCCATGACCAGCGATGACCAGGCGCTTACATGCACCGCTTACATCGGGCTTGGGAGCAACCTGGGAGATCGTTTGGGCAACCTGTCAAAGGCGCTTTATGAGATAGCAGGATTTGAGCAGACGACGGTTCAAGCGGTATCGCATGCCTACGAGTCCGAGCCAGCGTATCTGTCAGAGCAGCCGAATTTTTTAAATGCAGTATGCCAGATCTGTACCGTTCTTGAGCCGGAGCAGCTGCTCGGCTGTCTTTTGGGCATTGAGGATCGGATGGGGCGGGTGCGGACGTGCGCTAACGACCCGCGAGTCATCGACCTTGACCTGCTTGTCTTTGGCGAGTGCGAGCTTTCAACCGAGCGGCTCACTCTGCCGCACCCGGGCATCACCCAGAGGGACTTTGTCGTCACGCCACTTTTAGAGATCGCCCCGACGCTCGTGTTGCCAGGGGGCGTGCAGCTCAGGCGCACCGACGGGCTTATCGGCAGGTGCATTTCCGATGCAGGCCCGATCCCGGGCCCACACCCGACCCGGGGCTCACAGTAAATCCATGGTCAGGCCACAGGAAGACGACACATGGCGGAGGCATGTTGCGCTATACTCGGCGCTCAGGCCGGTAGACGCCGCGTGGACCAAGCGATTGGCTGCGACGGTGGACTGGAGCATTAGGAGGCTCGCATGAACACATCTCCGGACACGCCTCAAGAAGCACCCTCGGATACGTCCTCGGACACCCCCGCAGCCGCGGTCGCACGTCCGCACACCCCCTCGCCCGCCCGCCCCTCCCGCGTCACGGTATCCACGCTCCAGGCACAGAAGCGCGAAGGCCGCCGGATCGTGATGGTCACGGCATACGATTACCCCATGGCCCGCTCTGCCGAGGCGGCCGGTGTCGATGCGGTACTCGTGGGCGATTCCTTGGGCATGGTCGTGCTCGGCTATGACTCAACGTTGCCGGTGACCGTTGATGACATGGTGCGGCATACGGCGGCGGTCTCCCGGGCATGTGAGTGCGTGCTGGTCGTTGCCGACATGCCGTTCATGAGCTACCAGTCAGATGTTTCCGAGGCGATGCGCAATGCCTATCGCCTGGTTGTCGAGGGGGGGGGTCACGCGGTCAAGCTTGAGGGTGCCACTGCGACCACGCTCGAGGCGGTCAGAAGGCTTGTGGGCGCGGGCATCCCCGTGATGGGTCACCTGGGGCTCACGCCGCAGTCGGTCAATGTGTTGGGCGGGTATCGCACGCAGGGCAAGGACGCGCCCCGGGCGGCGCGGCTGATCTCGGATGCCGCCGCCCTGCAGGATGCGGGTGCCTTTGCGGTGGTCCTAGAACTCGTTCCCGCCGAGCTTGCCGAGCGGATCACCGCTCGGCTCGACATCCCCACCATCGGCATCGGGGCCGGGGGCGCATGCGACGGCCAGGTGCAGGTCGCGCACGACCTTCTCGGCATGAGCGGCTTCTTGCCGAGGCATGCCACACGCTACGCGGACCTCTCTGCCGAGGCCACGCGGGCCTTCAAGGCGTGGGCGGATGATGTCGTAAGCGAGGCGTTTCCCGCCGAGTCCAACACGACGCATGTCGATTCCGCGACCGTCGCCCAGGCGGAGTCCCTTGCCGGGCGCGGGGAAGTGCGGTAGTGCGGCGGGTAAGCAGCAAAGACGACGTCTCCCGCGTGTGCGCCGAAGTGCGCGCAGATGGGTGCACCATAGGCTTGGTCCCCACGATGGGGGCGCTTCATGACGGGCATCTTGCGCTGGTGCGTGCGGCACGTGCGCAGTGTGACTTCGTGTGTGTCTCGGTGTTCGTTAACCCGCTGCAGTTCGGGGCTAGCGAGGACCTGGGGTCTTACCCGCGGGACCTGGACACGGATGCCCGTTTGCTTGCCGCCGAGGACGTGGATCTTCTTTTCTCGCCTGGGCCCGAGGAGATGTACGCGCCGAGCCATGATGTAATGATCGATCCGGGAGCACTGGGAGGGCGCTGGGAGGGCGAGCAGCGACCGGGGCATTTCGCGGGAGTGGCCACGGTTGTTGTGAAGCTGTTTGGCCTGGTGGGGCCGGATCGGGCGTTTTTCGGGGAGAAGGACTATCAGCAGCTCAAAATCGTGCAGAAGGTGGTGTCTGATTTAGACATGGGCGTTGCGATCGAGGCGGTCCCGACTGTCAGGGATGCCGACGGCCTCGCCCTATCGAGCAGGAATGCCTACCTGGGAGCCGATGAGCGGAGGGGCGCGCTCGCTCTTTCCCGTGCTCTTCGGGCTGCCAGGCAGCTTAGTGCTTCCGGTGAGCGTGATGCCCACGAACTCGAGAAAGCGATGAGAGGCATCATGGATACAGCGGTGGATCGCGTGGTGGTCGAGTACGCTGCTGTGGTGGATGCCGAGACCCTTGAGCCACTTGCGGCCCTCGACCGCTCGGCAAGGGCGATAATTGCCGCGAAGGTGGGAAGCACGCGGCTGATAGACAATGTTGCGCTTGATGCCGCAGGTGGGAGACGCTGATGGCCTTCGCTGACATCAGGATAGGGCACTGATGGCCTCAACTGGTATCGGGATAATCGACTGGCTCTTAAACCTGCTCGGGCTTTGGGGATACCTCATCGTGTTTGGCTTCACGGTGCTTGAGAACCTGTTTGTGCTTGGCACGGTCACACCAGGGGAGACGGTGGTGCTTGCGGCAGCGGCGATTGCCGCAAACAGGGATCAAAGCCTGCTGGGGGTCTGGGGGGCATCTGTCATAGGCACCATGGTCGGCAGCAACATCAGCTACTTCGTGGGCAGGAGGGTCGGGTTCGACGGGGTGCGTGGCTTTATCCAGCGGCTGTCAGAAATGCGGTTCGGGCGCCTCATAAAACTCAAGCCGGTGATAGCCGATGAACTGCGCGGGCACTTCCACAGAGAAGGGGCAAAGACAATCCTGATCGCTCGGTTCGCCGCAGGGGTGAGGAACTTTGTGCCGGCAACTGCGGGCGCAATGCACATGCCGGTCTTCTGGTTCGAGCTGTACACGTTCCTTGGTGCGATCGGCTATACCTCGCTGGTGTGCTTGATCGGGCGGTTCCTTGGCGAGAACATGGATCGTGCGCAAAAAATGGTGTCCAGGATCAGCTGGGGCAGCCTTGCCGTGATGGTTGTATTCGTGGCAATCCTTTGGATCGGGCGCAAAAACTACCAGCGCACCCAGGCGGCGAAAGAGGTCGAGGCCGGGGTTGCCGAGACCG
>WRDS01000057.1 GCA_009779675.1 Coriobacteriia bacterium | reverse complement strand
CAGCCGGCAAGCGCTTGGACGTTCTCGCGTGACCCCTCGCTTATGATCGACGAGTACATTGTCGATTACCCCGAGTACGTAGGGATCGGCTCAGGAGCCCAATCCTATTTGCAAGACACCATCTTCTCAAACACATTCTCGCTCTCCGACTACCATGCGCGCATCAGCTCCGGATCTATGGGGGTCGCAAAAAAGGGTGCGCCGTACGGTGTCTTTGGCAGGATGCGCTACCGGTTTGTAACCGATCTATTTGGCCTGCGCCTTGATAAGCCACGCTTTAAGCGGGATTTCGGAGTCCCCGTCGAGATCGGCCTGGCCGCCGAGGTTGCGTTTCTAACGCTCGTTGGTGCTATCGCCACCAATACCCGCGAAGAGATCACGCTTACCGACAAAGGCCGCTACCTCCTCCTCGTGATGATGCGGGAGACGCTCGCCTGCTCCAACGACTCGCGTGACCGGGCACGGGCAGAACTCCCGTATGATGAGCGCAGGCTCCTACTCGAAGGAGACACATCGGCATGGGTCGCCACAGATGAGCCTGCATCCTCAAAAGACACATAAGAAAGGACAGGCGCATGCCCGCTGCTGAACGCATCCTTATCATAGGAGTCGGTAACCCTTTGATGCGAGACGAGGGCGTAGGGCCCCGCGCAGCAGAGCTCTTAATGGCCGGATACGCGTTTCCCGACAATGTCGAAGTGGTTGACGCTGGCACCATGGGGCTTTCGATACTCAACCTGCTGGTCGACATCGACCACCTCATCGTCGTCGACGCTATCAAAGACACGGGACATGCGGCCGGTACCGTCTTGGTCTTGGCCCCTGAGGATGTCGCTGACAACCAGGTCATGCACTCGCTTCATGACATGCGGCTGTCAGACGTGCTGCAAAACGCTATGCTGATCGGCAAAGCCCCCAAAAACACCGTGCTCATCGGCGTGCAGATCGAAAGGATCGAGGAGTGGGTGCTCGAGCTGTCACCGCCGGTCGAGGCAGCCCTTCCCGTGGCAATAGCCGCCGTCCTCGACGAGCTGGACCGCCTCGACGTGAAGCCTTCGCCAAAAACCGACTCGGACATAGACGCAATGGTCATCGAGGCACTGCGCACCTATGCGCCGATGCCCCGCACCCCCTAACACGGGCGCGGGCGCAGCATCACACGCCGAGTGCAGGTGTCGAGCGCCAAGCCGCAGGTGCGCGGGGTGCCTAATGCCGAGCACGCGGCGCGGTCGATGCCTCAACGTCCTCGGCAAGAGTGATCCCAAGATCGCCGAGCACCTTGGTGACTGCACGCTCCCCGCTTTCCAGGCAGTTGGGGATCCCCACGCCTCGGTAGCCGCCGCCGGCAAGCCCAAGCCCTGAGATGCCGGTCGTGCGGCCCTCGATCTCATCAACACGGTCGAGGTGGCCGAGCGTGTACTGCGGCATACCGAGGTTCCAGCGGTACACCCGCGAGAAGACCGGCTCGGCTTGAGGCCGGACCCCCAGCAGCTCGACCAGCTGCTCATGGACGATGGAGACCAGCTCCCCATCCGGTTTCGAGAGCAGGTGTTGATTGCGTGGCCCGCCGATAAACCCGCGTAAAAGCACCCTGCCGTCCGGCGCACGATCCGGCCATTTCGACGACGAGAGCGTGACCGCAAGGATAGGACGATCCTCGACAAGCGGAGTCAGGATCCCAAACCATTTGCGGGCAAACGGGCAGTCCTCGGCACGATATGCCAGAGGGACTGTGGCAGACGACGAGCACGGTATGCTGCCGAGCAGCCCGCCCAGCCCGGCATCAACGGGCTTAACGAGTCTCTCGGCGGCCCAGACCTCGGTGGCAACGACAACGGCATCGCCTTCGATGGACCTCCCGTCAGCCATGCCCACCCGCCACGTGCCATCCGTGTCGCGGGCGATAGAGCTGACGCCGATACCGGTGATGATGCGCTCCTCCCCGATCCTCTCGGCCATGGCATCGGTGAAACACTGCATGCCCAGGTAGAAGGAGCTGAAGAACGTGCGCGGCTTCGCGCCCGGTTTGGGCGGGTGCTTCCGGCGCATCTCCTCGGTTCTTTTGCGCTGCGCGAGAAAGCCCTTCACGAGTGAGCCGTATTCCTGCTCCATTTCAAGCAGGTTGGGAAACGTCGCGGCAAGCGACATCTGGGTAGGGTCTGAGGCGTGGACCCCGCCCACCAGCGGCTCGGCAAGCCGGTCAAGGCACTCGCGCCCCATGCGCCGCACCACCAGGCTCTCAAGGGTCTCGTCATGCTGCTGAGCGGTGTCGCCCTCCGGCCAGCGCTTCTTGCGCGGCAACAGCAGGTCTGCGCCCATCCGGAACTTGGCCGGCCACGAATAGAGCGGCGTGGTGGCAAGCGGCATGACCTTCGTGGGCGCAAACATCATGATACCGTCGGGCAGCGGGATCAGGCGCTTCCCCTTGACGACGAGTGTAGTCTTGTTCTCCTCGCAGCTCGAGGTGATATCGCCCTCGCACCCAAGCGTCCGTGCGATCCGCGCCACCGCAGGCTTCATGGTCAAAAACGAGTCCGAGCCGCCATCAACAACGTAGCGCCCGCCTTCGGGGTCATCGACAAGCTCGGTAGCAAGCTTGCCGCCAAGGCGCTCGTCTTTCTCTATGAGGACGACGTCTAGATCCTGGCCGCCGTCAGCGGCCCTGAGCACCTTACAGGCAGCCGCAAGCCCTGCGACACCGCCTCCGATCACAACAATCCTGGTCACGCAAGACCCCTTCCCTGCTCACCATCGCTCGCAACGTGCGCGCATGCGCACGCACGCTGATCGCCACGCTACCTGCCCCGTCCCCCCTGCTGCTCGCCATCGCTCGGCACGCGGATGCCCAGATCGCCGAGCACCTTTGCCGCTGCAGCCTCACCGCTGTCGAGGCAGTTGGGGACACCCACTCCCCGGTACGCCCCTCCAGCGAGCGCGAAGCCAGCGATCCCGGCTAAGCGCCGCTCTATCTCATCAACACGGTCAAGATGACCCATCGTATACTGCGGCATCCCCCGGTCCCAGCGGAACAGGCGCGCATAGAGCGGCTTTGCATCCTCGGCGATCGAAAGCAGCTCGACAAGCTGCGTGCGGGCAAGCTCAAGCAGCTCGTCATCCGAACGCTCAAGCACCTCCTGATCCCTCGACCCGCCGAGGAACCCGCGCAGAAGCACCGTCCCCGCAGGCGCACGGTCCGGCCACTTCGACGACATGAGCGAGACACCGGTGAGCGGACGGTGCTCGACCATCGGCGAGAGGATCCCATGCCAATCCTTGGGGAATGGGCAGTCTTTCTCATCAAAGGCCATGACGACGGTCGCCGAGGACGAGCATGGTATCTGCTCCACAAGCCCTGCTATACCTGCATCGATCTCCTTGCTCAGGCTTGCCGCCGCCCAGCTCTCGGTCGCCACGATAACGGCATCTGCGGAAAGCACCTCGCCGCCCTCAAGGCTGAGCTTGTAGGTACCCTCCTCATCACGCGAGATACCTGTAGCGCCGACACCCGTCCGAATACAGTCGCGCCCTGCAGCATCTGCGAGCTTGTCGGTGAAATACTGCAGCCCTGTCAAAAACGAGCTGAAGAACGTGCGTCGCTTTGCGCCTGGCTTGAGCGGATATTTGAGACGCATCTCCTCCACTTTGCGGCGCTGTGCCAAAAACCCCCGGATGAGCGAGCCATGCTTTTGCTCCATCTCAAGCAGCATCGGATAGGTGGCGGCAAGCGACATGGTCTTAGGATCCGAGCCGTTCACCCCGCCCACCAGCGGCTCGGCAAGCCGGTCGAGGCACTCGCGCCCCATCCGCCGCACCACGAAGCCCTCAAGCGGCTCATCGTTTTGCTGGGCGCCCTCCCCTTCCGCCCAGCGCTTCTTGCGTGGGATAACGAGATCAAGCGCCATCCTGAGCTTGGCTGGCCAGGAGTAAAGCCGCGTGGTCGCCATGGGAAGGACCTTCGTGGGCGCGAACATCATGATGCCGTCGGGCATCTCGACGAGCCTGCCGCCCTTCACGATGAACGTCTTCTTGTTCTCATCACAAGTCCCGGTCTCCTCGTCAAAGACCCCTAAGAGCTTTGCGACCCGATGCACCGCAGGCTTATCGGTAAGAAACGAGTCGGAACCACCGTCGGCGACGTACACGCGCCCCTGGTCGTCGACACCGTGATCGGTGAAGATCTTCCCGCCGAGCCGATCATCCTTCTCGACCAAGATGAACTCGATGTTCTCGCCGGCTTGAGCTGCTCGGCGGATCTTGTGCGCAGCACCGAGCCCCGCGATACCCCCGCCGATGATCACGACCTTCGCCATTACCGATCTCCTTTGACCCTACTTCGAGATAAGCGCTAGAATGCCCGCGCCGACTTCTTCTATCAATGCAGGCAGCGCGTTTGGCACCGGAGTGCGGGAAAACCTGATCCCGACACGCTGCGCCTGCCCACATGCGTCCACATCGAGGTCGTAAAGGGTCTCCATATGGTCGGTCACGAACCCGATCGGACAGGCCACGACCGACGAAACACCCGATTTCGCACATGCGTCAATAAGCTCTTCCAGCGTCGGCCCGAGCCATTTCCCCGGTCGCTCGCCCCTCGATTGGAACACAAGGAACCAGGGGGGATCCTGATCCCCGCTCCCAAAAGCCTTGAACCCGCCGAGCAGCCCGCCGCTAACCTGCTGCTCCCCGGGCCCAAAACCAAGCGACACGGCAACCGCCTGCGCCATCTGCTCCAAACCCGCAAGGTAGGGGTCGCCATCATCAAGGTCGCAGAGCGGCAGGCTGTGCGCCGTGAACGCAAGCACCGGCCCCCTCTGACCCTCTCCCCCCTGCACCTGGCACCTGCCCCCCCGCGCCCGCGCCCGACCGCCATCGCCTACAGCCGCCGCCGCACGGACGGTGCCAAGCGCTTCTGTAGTCGCAGCGGCAAAAAACCTCTGGTAGGCCGGATAGCTGGCAAGCAGCGGTGTCTCAACAACTTGCAAGCCGAGTTTCTTGGCGGCCGATGTGATCGCCTGCTGGCTCGCGCCTGCAGCCACCTTGGTTTGAAACGCCGAGAGGTGCACAACGACAACCCGCTTGCAGCCCAAAGAGGTCAGACCGGCAAGGCTATCTTCGATGAACGGATCCCAGTAGCACATGCCCACCCCGACAGGAATGCGTTCTTTTAACCCACGCTCGATCACATCACTGAGGCCCTTGGCAAACAAACGGGCTATCTTGACGATAGGCGAGGTGCCCCCGATAGCCTCATAGCGCGCACTGACACGCTCTACCAGCTCTTCTGAGGGCATGCGTCCGGTAAGGTTGTGCATGAACTGCGGAACCGCCGTAAGGCTGTCCGCGCCGCCAAAACCCGCTACCAGGACACCGATCTCATGCATCGCTTACGGCCTCCCGCCGCCCTGGCTCATGCCTCACAGCCGGCCCCTGGCACATGTGTTGACCCGTGGTGACGCGCTTCTCGTTTGGGCATCATGCTTGACTCCGATCACAACCGCCTCTGATGCGCGCAGAGTGCTCGTGGACAAGCCGGATCATCGTGCGGGCTTTTTCTGGATCGCTCGTTTTGTGTATCCCATGGCCGAGGTTGAAGATGTGCCCGGGGCGTGTGCCGACCGCCTCAAGGATCTCAGCCACCATCCGCTCAAGCTCTGCCTCAGGCGCAAAAAGCGCGACCGGATCGATATTCCCCTGGATGCCGAAGCGCGTGTCGATCGTCTCAACGACATGGCGCATGTCCAAGCGCCAATCGACACCAAGGACATCGCCACCGGCCTGTTGCACAAGGTTGAGCATGGAGGTCGCGCCGTTCGCAAAGTGGATGAGCGGCACGCCGCCGGAAACCGCCTTGCGCCCATGGCTGGTGACCTCATCAATCACGCGCTTCGAGTAGGGCAGCACCGATCTCTCGTAATCACGGGGCGCAACATAACCGACCCAACTGTCAAAAAGCTGAACGACCTGGGCACCGGCATCGATCTGCGCATTCAAATAGGCGATGGTGGTATCGGCAAACTTGTTCATAAGCGCGTCCCACAAGACAGGCTCGACCCACATCAGCGCCTTCGTGTGCTCATAATCACGCGTGCCATGACCCTCGATCGCATAGCTCGCCAGCGTGAACGGCGCGCCAGCAAAGCCGATGAGCGGCACCTTGTCTGCAAGCTCTCGGCGTAGGATGCGCAGTGACTCCATCACAAAACCCGTGGTCTCGTGCGGGTCTGCCACCCGGAGTTCCTCAACATCGGTAGCCGAGCGGATCGGGTTGTGGATGACCGGCCCCTCGCCTTTCGCGAACTCAAGGTCAAGCCCCATCCCCGGGAAAGAGATCAGGATATCCGAGAACATGATCGCGGCATCAACCCCTATCAGGTCGACGGGCTGCAAGGTGACCTCGACCACAAGCTCCGGGGTCCGGCACATCTCGAGGAACCCGTACTTTGCGCGAAGCTCCCGGTATTCGGCCATGTAGCGCCCCGCCTGCCGCATCATCCAGACAGGGGTCCTCTCGGTGGCCTCTCGGCGGGCTGCACGAAGAAACAGGTCGTTGTATGGCATGGAGTGTGTCCTTTCAGGGTATAAACAACCAAGGCGTGCATAGGCACACCGCTTTCAAATAGTACCATTCAACCTGCCAACCTGCTCAAATACACGGTTTGTCTATAAACCCGCAAAGCACCTGCCCGTGAACCTGCCTGTACCGACAGACAGCCCCTTATGCGTCATACGGCTTTATCGCAAGCGCAGCGAGCAGGCGCCGGTTGAACTCGCTGTCCATCGCGAGATCCACATAGGTCGCCTTGCGGGCGGCCTCGGTCACGGCTGCTAACACCTCCGGCTTCTGTTGGGCGAGTGCGAGCGCGCCGAGAAGGGCGGCGTTGTCCACCGCCCGCATTACCGGCTCTACCGCTGACGGGAAAAAGCCGGTGTCTGCCAGGTCGCGAGCGTCAAGCGCCATGCCGAGCGCACCGGTCACATGAACGGCCTTAAGCTCTGTGGCGGCCACCTCGGCAGCATCAAGCACAGAGCACACCCCGGCGGCGATGGCCGCCTTTGCCAGCTGGAACGCACGCACATCGAGCTGCGAGAGCGTGATCTGACCTGCCCCCGCTCCTGCCCCTTCCGCTGCCGGTGCCTCGGCGATCACAAGGCGGCGCAAAGTACCGCCGTCCTCCCCCTCCAAGAACAGCTCTGACAGCGGCCCCTCAGGACTCAGGACGCCTGCAGCATCCACGTGCCCGAGCCTGCTCAGGAGGGCGATGATCGAGATGAGCCCGCTTCCGGCGATCCCCATCGGGGACTCCCCTGTGCCGACGGTCTCGACCACGAGCGCGTCATCGACCATCGATGCGGCAATGATCGCCCCGGGCAGAGCAGGAACGCCGCACCCGATCCCCGTTGCCTCGAACGCGGGGCCGGATGCTGCCGAGGCCACCCAGAGCCTGCCTTCGTGGATCAGCGCGATCTCGGCGTTGGTCCCTAGGTCAATGAGCAGCTCCGGGCCTGAGGCATCCAGCATACCGGTGTGGACAAGGCCGGCAAGCACATCCCCGCCGACAAACCCCGCGATCGGGGGAAGGACCTCTACTCGGCAGAACGGGAGGCTGAGCCTGTCAGAAAGGTCCTTGGAGTTTATAGGGTACTCGGGGGCAGAGAACGGGTGCTCGGCAAGGGATGCGACGGACTCGCCGCAGATGAGGCTGCTCATCACCGGGTTCCCGGCAATCACCAGCCGCTTAAGCTGCTGCGTCTCCAGGCCGTCCCCGTCGGGCAGGGCGCGCTCCAAAGCGTGTTGCAGGGCAATCCGGACCGAGGCGACCGCCTCGTCGCGAAGCTCTGAGGCCCAACCGCCAAGCGCCTCTGATACTCGGCTTAAAACGTCAGCGCCTCGGCTCTGCTGGCGGTTCCCGACCGTTGAAAGGCCGACCATGCCCTCGGAGCCTATCTCGGCAACCGCCGCGGTAACCGTCGTTGTCCCTAGATCCACCACGGCCACCAGAGGCTTAAGCCTGAAGCCTAATTCGGCCTCGATGGGGCTCGCATCACTGCCGACCATTATGATCGCTGCCGCCGCAGCCCCTGGTTCCACATCGCCTCGGTCTGCGTCCACGTCAAGCAGCGGACGCACCGTCACCGGGCGCACCACACGCGCCCTGCACGCAAGCCGCACGTCGTCCGGGGAGTCCGCAAGCTCCCTGCTCTCCAGCTTGCCCGGCTCGTCAAGCGTCCCATCCTCGACCCGGACGGCACACGCGCCGCAGGTGACGCACCCGCCACAGGCGGCCACGATGGTCACGCCCGCCTTAGAGGCCGCATCAAGGAGCAGTGTGCCCTCCTCGACCCACACCGTGGCCTTCGACGGCTCAAAGACCACCTTGACCCGATCTGCTCGGTTGTTCTCAGGAGCCGCGTCCTCGGCATCCTGCTCATCGGCAAACGCGACCATGCCGTGATCCATGAGAGAGCCGCCCATGATGTGCACGTGCAGGTGCTGCACCGTCTGCCGAGCATCCTCGCCGCTGTTGACGATCGTGCGATAGCCCGACTCGGCAACCCCTTTCATCTCCGCGACCTTCGTCGCCGCCGAGAAAAGCCCGCCGAGCACCCCTGCCTGCTCGCCCTCGGCAAGATTGGCCACGTGCTGCTTGGGAACGACAAGCGTGTGCACCGGTGCCTGAGGCGCTATGTCGTCAAACGCAAGCACCGTGTCATCCTCGTACACCGGGGTGACCGGGATCTCTCCCGCCACCATCTTGCAGAATACGCAGTCCTCCACCATGTCTCGCCCGTCCATCACGCCTCGCCTCCATCCTCGGGTTCCTCGGCATCAGACTCCAGCTCGCCGAGAAGTACCGTCACCTTTTGTTGAGCCTCACCCAAGCGGGTCTGCAGCGCCTTGAGCAGCACCACCCCCCTCTCGTAGCGGGAGAGGCTGTCCTCAAGATCAAGCGCGCCGGACTCAAGCGCCGCAACGATCGTCTCAAGCTCCTCGAGTGCAACCCCGAACTTCAACTCATCCACCGGAGCCATGCCGGGGGTCGTGTCGGTTTCGCTCATCACTCCTCCATCCTGACCTTCGTGACATCGCAATCGATGATCCCGTCCGATACCCGTACCGCCATGCACTGGCCGACCTCGACTTGCGAGACGCGGCGGATCACCGTCTTCCCGTCAGCCGAGAACACCGCGGCATACCCACGCGCAAGGATCTTGAGCGGCGAGAGGTCGTCTAGACGCGCCGCCTGAAGCCTGAGCGCGCCCTCATGCCGCCCGACAAGCTGCCCGCCTGCCTGCACGAGCCGGAGCCGTCGTGCATCGATCAGCTCCCCACTGCGCTCGATGCGCGCCGGGATCGCTACGCTAAGTTTTGAGCGCAGATAATCGAGGGTCTGGGTGCTCGTGCCGAGAAGCGCGTTCCCGTCACGGAACACAGGCCGATCCGCGAGCAAAGCGAGCCTATGCCCCACCCGCTGCACACGGGCAAGGAGCGCCCTGCCCAAAGCCCTTCCTTTAGCATCAAGGGCAGCCTTTACGCCCTCTGCCAGCGGTGCTGCCGCCTCGGCAGCCGCAGTAGGCGTCGATGCCCGGCAGTCGGCCACCATGTCGGCGATCGTCGTGTCGGGCTCATGCCCGATCCCGGTCACCACGGGGATGGGGCTCGCTGCGATCGCACGCGCCAGCGCCTCGTCGTTAAAGGGCATCAGGTCCTCATAGCTCCCACCACCCCGCACGATAAGCACGACGTCGAGGCCGGCGGCGGCGGCAACCACCGCCTCCAGGCCACGCGCAATGGCCGCAGGCGCCGTATCGCCTTCCACCGTCACCCCCGCAAAGACCACCTCGGCAAGCGGGTAGCGACGCTTGAGCGTGCGCAAGACATCGTGGACCGCCTTTCCCGCAGGCGAGGTCACGAGCCCGATCCGCTCGGGAAAAGCCGGAAGCGGGCGTTTGCGCGCAGGATGCATCAGCCCCTCGACGGCAAGCCTCTTCGCGATCGCGTCGACTTGCATGCGCAGCCTGCCCTCGCCTGCCGGCGTGAGACTGCCCACCACGAACTGCAGGCGCCCCTTTGGCTCATACGCCGAGAAGTTGCCGACCACCTCGACCTGCATGCCCTGGCGGAGCGTGACCCCGCTGGCAGCGTATCTGTCACGCCACATCAGGCAAGGCATGGATGCCTTCCCGTCGCCTATGGTGAAGTACGCGGCCTTGTAAGAGGGCTTGTCGTTGAACTCCGAGACCTCCCCTATGACCTGCACCTGGAGACGCTCAAGGCTCTGACGTGCGAGACGCATCGCCTCGCTCACCGAGATCAGGCGACCCTCGCTCGGCTGGCCCACGTCGCCTCCGCGGTGCCTCTCGCTCGGCTGGCCCACGCGTCAGCCCCGCCGCCTGGCGAAGCCAGCGTAGTAGAGCAGCTGCATCACCGAGATGAGCGCCGCGCCAAGGTACGTGAGGGCGGCAGCACCCAGCACCTGCCTGGCTCCGCCGATCTGCTCGGGGGACAGGGCTCCCGAGACCTTCAGGGCCTCAAGGGCACGCCGAGAGGCGTTGAACTCGACTGGGAGGGTTATTACCTGGAAAAAGACCGCGATGGAATAGAGGAAGACCCCGAGCAACGCAAGCTGGCTGATCCGCAAGAACAGGCCGAGCATGATGGCCGGAAAAGCAAGGGTGGAGCCGATGTTGACCACAGGGACAAAAGCGGTCTGCAGGCTCGACCAGACGTAACGCCTGGAGTGCTGGATCGCATGGCCGGCCTCATGGGCGGCAATCCCTGCAGCCGCCACCGTCGCCTGCCCGTACACCGCAGAAGAGAGCGCGAGTGTGCGGCTGCGCGGATCATAGTGATCCGTCAGGTGCCCAGAAACAGCGTTCACCGGCACGTCATGAAGGCCGTTTGCGTTAAGCACCCTTTTTGCCACATCCGCTCCGGTAAGACCGGTGGCAAGAGGGACCGCGCTCCATTTTTTAAACATCGAGTCGATGTATTTTTGGGTGGCCATCCCGATAACCGTAGAAACAAGCAACAGCACTATGTAGGTTGGGTCAAGGTACATTAGTCACCCCTCCTCACGTCTCGTCTTCACGCATCCCGCTCGCGCAAGCCTCACCTGCATCCTCAAGGAGCCCGCTCGTGTGCGACCCGCTTGCGTACATCCCGCTCGCGCAAGCCTCCTGATCGTCCTTGCACGGTATATCTTGCCCGTTTTGTGCGCCCTCGTGCCGAGTCACCACTAACTCTCCATTATTTAGACACAGCGAGATACCGCCCTGAACCAGCTCGAGCAGCTCATTTCCGATCAGCTCTGCCCGCCAACCACAAAGCAGCGGGTTGTCTTCCAATCCGCCTGATGCAAGCTCTTTGAAGCACTCGCGTGACGCAAGAAGCGGCATAGCGACATCATGCTCCCGTGCGCGTTTGCGTGTCAGGGCAGCCATCAGGTCGACTACCTCTTCATGGTAGCCAGCAGACCTGCGCTGACGGTCGATCACGGGCAGCTCGCCCTCTGGGAGGCTGCAACCCCGCTCGATCGCCGCGAGAAGCCTGGGCAAGGCGGTTTTCCCGATTTTGCCGGAGACCCCGCGGATCGCCGCAAGGTCCTGGATCGTATGCGGCATACGGCGCGACACCTCCACGATGCCCTCATCGCCGAGGATCCATCGCCGAGGGACGTTCCTTCGCATCGCCGCATGCTCGCGCCAAGCCGCAACCTCGCGTGCCACCCCAAGCTGACGGCAGTTAAGGGATCCGACGCGCTTGACCTTCCTCCATTGCTCCTCTGGCACAACCTCGTAAAGGCCCGGATCCCCTAAGCGCTCAAAATCACCTTTCAGCCACGCAAGACGCCCATCGGCAGTGAGGCGGTCGGTAAGCCACTGGTACAGGCTCGGCAGATGACAGACGTCATCGAGCGCATACTTGACTTGCGCCTGGGAAAGCGGGCGCTTTGCCCAGTCCGTATAGGTCTCCCCCTTGCCGAGCGTGACCCCAAGGGCCTCCTCGACCAGCACGCGCAAGCCGACTTGCTGGGGGAAACCGGCAAGCGTCGCCGCCAGCTGCGTGTCAAAGACCGGGGCTGCCGCAACACCACACTCCTTGTACAGGATCGCAAGATCCTGGCTTGCGGCATGGAGCACCTTTGTGACCTGGGTATCGGCAAGCAGTTCGCGCAAAGGCGAAAGATCGTCCACGGCAAACGGGTCGATGATCGCCGAGCAGCCCTCGCAGGCAACTTGGATCAGACAAAGCTGCGCAAAGTAGCTTTTTTCCCGGATGAACTCCGTGTCAAGGGCGACCACCGGCTCCTGCCGCAAGCGCCTGATGAGCGCAATGAACTCTTCGGCATCGGTTATGTACAAGCAAATCCTCCTGGGTCCTCGGCGGGAACGTGCGAGAAAATCATTAGCCGATCAATCACGCATTCTGGGATCATAATATGATGAGTAGGCGCAGTGCGTGCATAAGCGCTTACCCGCATGTACCGTATCCGTGCCGCACCCGCATATCCGCACTTGCACCCGCACTGTACCCGGTTCTAAAGTTTTTAAGGCAACAAAGGCTACCAAGAGAAGAGATGAGCCTGCGTGAGGGTCCTGACTATTGTAAACGACCGAGCCGGAGCCGGTGATGCCGGTCTGTATCAGTTTGTGCGCCTCCTTGGCCTTGAGGGCTGCGAGGTGGTGCTTCGGTACGTGCGTGAAGGGGACACCGTTGCCAAGCTCACGTCGGACGCAGCAAGCTTCGACCGCATCGTTGCCGCTGGCGGAGACGGCACCGCTTCGGCGGTCTGCTACGCCACTCGGATGAGCAAGGTCCCTCTTCTCGTGTTTCCCGCGGGCACGGCAAACCTTCTCGCATCAAACCTGGCGCTTCCCTTTGAGCCTCCGGCTCTCGCCCACACCCTGACCCAGGGGCCTTCGGTCGATTTCGACCTTGGCGAGCTCGAGTTCCTGGATAAGACCGGCGCTGCATCCACCTCGGGTTTCATGATTATGGCTGGCACAGGCTACGACGCGCAGGTCATGCAGGATGCCGCCCTATTGAAGCCTGCTTTCGGGGCGGCCGCCTACCTCGTCTCGGCGGTAAGCAACCTGATTCCGGTCACAGCCGCATACGAGTTTGTCGTGGATGGCAAGCGCATTGAATCCGATGGGATCGCCATCCTGCTGGTCAACTTTGGCCGGATCCAGTTCGATCTCCCCGTCACCCCGGATGCCGACCCTCGGGACGGCAAATTCGAAGTCGCAGTCCTGCGCACAAAGACCGCCGTTGGCCTGCTGCCCGCGCTCACGGCAGCCGTGTTCGATAAAACCGGCAAGCTCCTCGCCCATGGAGCCGGGATGGACATGTATCGCGGATCGTCGATCAAGGTGACATCTGAGCCGCCCATGCGGGCCCAGGCAGACGGCGATGTCCTCCGGGCAACGACGCCTTTCTCGGCGCGCTCCCTGCCGCAGGCAACGCGGCTGTTAGTGCCGCCAGGTTCCTTTTACGCACAGTTCGCGTAAAACCCGCCGAGCAACACGAGCCCCGGGTGGCCTTGGCAACATCGACGTAAACAGTTGTTCCGCGGTTTATGCAAGTTACTCATGGTGGGCGCTAGAGGATTTGAACCT
>WRDS01000056.1 GCA_009779675.1 Coriobacteriia bacterium | reverse complement strand
GCCCAGAGCGTGCCGTCGTCCTTGATGCCGAGGGTATGTAGGTTGTCTGAGCTGCTCACGGCCCGCCATTTGTCGGTGCCGATGCGCACAGGGGCGTTCCTGTTCGTCGTCGTGCCGTCGCCGAGCTGGCCGTCGCCGTTGAGCCCCCATGCCCAGAGCGAGCCGTCGGCCTTGATCGCGGTGGAGTACTGCCATCCTCCGCTTACCGCAGCCCAGTCGGTGTCCGTGCCGACGCGGACAGGGGTGTCCCTGTCTGTCGTCGTGCCGTCGCCGAGCTGGCCGTTGCTGTTATCCCCCCACGCCCAGAGCGAGCCGTCGGCCTTGAGGGCTAGGGAGTGGTAGTTGCTCCCGCCGCTCACGGCCTCCCAGCCGGTGTCGGTGCCGATGCGCACAGGGGTGTTCCTGCTCGTCTTTGTGCCGTCGCCGAGCTGGCCGAAGCCGTTGTGCCCCCATGCCCAGAGCGAGCCGTCTGACTTGAGCCCGAGGGAGTGGTACTCGCCAGCGCTCAGGGCCGTCCAGTCGGTGTCCGTGCCGACCCGGACAGGGGTGTCCCTGTCTGTCGTCGTGCCGTCGCCGAGCTGGCCGTCGCCGTTGTACCCCCACGCCCAGAGCGAGCCGTCGGCCTTGAGCCCGAGGGAGTGCAACCGCCCTCCGCTCGCCATCTCCCATTTGATGAACCCGGTGGAGGCGAGGGACGTGGGCTCCGACAAGCCTGGGGACGAGACGCCCGCAGGCACCGTCCCCGGCATAGCGCCGAGGGCGAGCACGAGGCAGAGGAGCACCGAGAGGCGTGTCCGCCGCCTCGTTCTCGCTGCTTTCCTGAAGGTCTGATCCATGTGGTTTCCTCCTTATGCCCAAAAAGGCTCACGTCTTCGCTGCCTTGTTGCCAAACCCCGGTTCGCACAAAAGCTTATCTCTGCAAGAAGAATACAACTGGCCATGCGTTGGCTGTCAAGCAGCCGTTACGATACGCCGTGCATGTCGTGTGCCGCATGCGCCCGGTTGCGCGTTTGCGTGCCGCGCCTCAAGCAAGTCGGCCAGGCAGCTCGTCCATTTCCAAGCGCAGACCCAGGGAATCCGCTACGATACCTATAAGACCCCGAAGGGAGTGCACGTGAATATCCAAAAAATGATGAAGCAGGCTCAGCAGGCGCAGGCGAAGATGGCCGCAGTGCAAGAAGAGCTTAAAAACGAGATCGTTGATGCGTCTGCCGGTGGCGGTACGGTAAAAGTCGTCATGACCGGGGACATGCAGATGCGCTCGGTCAAGATCGATCCTGCGGCAGCCGCGGATCCTGAGGATATCGAGATCCTCTCGGATATGATCGTAGCCGCTGTCAACGAAGCGCTTCGTGCAGCTCAAGAGCTTGCCAACGCTAAAATGTCTGAGGCGGTCGGCGGGGTGAACATCCCTGGGCTCATGTAGGGGCCCTGTGTAAGGGTATCCATGCAAGAGCACGCCCCATACAGGGGGGCCCTCTGCAAGATGGTCCGTGTAGCGTTCACGTAGGGATCCACACGTGCATTATGCAGCGTCTATCACACGTTTGCTTGACGAGCTGGAGCGTCTGCCCGGCCTGGGTCCCCGCTCGGCGCAACGCATCGCGTACTGGCTGCTTACAGCCGATACCGCCGATGCCGAGCGCCTTGCAGATGCGATAGTCGAGGTCAAGCGGACCATCCGCTTTTGTGGCAAGTGCTTCAACTATGCAGAGAGCGATACCTGCAGTCTGTGCTCCAACCCCAAGCGCGACAGCTCGACTGTCTGCGTGGTAGAGGAGCCGCGTGATGTTGTTGCCATCGAGCGTACGGCAGAGTACGACGGGCTTTACCACGTGCTGCACGGGGCGATTTCGCCGATGAACGGTATCGGTGCCGAACAACTAAAGATACACGAGCTCATCGGACGCCTTGCCGCCGAGGGGATTGACGAGATCATCATTGCGACGAACCCTAACGTCGAAGGTGAGACGACCGCACTCTATCTCGCGAGGCTCATTAAGCCGCTTGGTGTCAAGGTAACCAGGATCGCAAGTGGCCTGCCGGTCGGCGGGGATCTGGAGTTCGCCGATCAAGTGACGCTCGGTCGGGCGCTTGAGGCGAGGCGGGAGCTTTAGGGGGCTTAAATCTAAACCACTCACCGACTCGTTGCCGCCGTATACCGCTTAATGGCTATCCCTGCGGGGCTTCTCGGCAGAAAAATGATTAAACCCCTTGGCCGTTGCATACGGTGTTACCTGATGCTGCTACTCGATGCTACTGAGCGCTACTTGACGCGTCCTGGTTTTTGACGCAAAAGTTGCTTGTACGCGTTTTGTGCAAAACCAATTACAAATTTTTGGGTAGCAGTGTCAGGTGATCACATCTGTTATTGGTGCAGCACTTGCAGGAACGCTATTTAACGCAACATTTGCAGGGACGTTTGTTGTTAATGCAACACCTGCAGAGCCGGTCATAAGTTGCTTGGTGCCTCTGGCGCAAAGCAGGATCATGAGAAAGGTGGCACAATGCACAAGCTGACGGAGATCCGCTGGCATGCCCGCGCCGGGCAGGGTGCGGTCACCGCCGCGAAGGTTGTGGCAGAGACCGCGCTCTCGGCTGGCAAATACATGCAGGCAATGCCGGAGTATGGCCCCGAGCGCATGGGGGCTCCCATCAAAGCCTTCACGCGTATCAGCGACGGCCCTATCGAGATACACAACAACATCGAGTTCCCGGACGTTGTTATCGTGCTCGATGCCTCGCTGCTCGAGGTCGTCAACTGTATTGAGGGGCTTTCGGAAGAGGGCATGGTCATTGTCAACACATGCTCTCCCGCCGAGGAGGTCAAAGCTGCGCTCGGGGTTTCGGCCTCGGTGCAGGTCGCGTGTGTGGATGCAAGCGGCATTGCGTACGACACGATCAAGCGCGATATACCCAATACCCCTATCGTGGGTGCGTTTTGCAAGGTGAGCGATGTCATCGATGTGCACACCTTCAAAGACCTGCTTGCACGCAGCCTGGGCAAGAAGTTCGGGCCAAAGATGGTCGATGCCAATCATGCGGCGATTGACCGCGCATATGAGGAGGTGACGCTTGCATGAAGTGGGATATCTCTCGTGTAAACGTTTGGGGAGCCGAGGAGTTCCCGCACGGAGCAGTCATCCCTGAGGCTGGCAACAGCGTTTACTACAAGGTAAGCGGCTGGCGCAGTCAGCGCCCCTGTCGGGATGAGGAAGCCTGCACGCAGTGCCTGCTGTGCTGGGCGTACTGCCCGGACTCCTCGGTTGTCGTCAAGAATGGCGAAGTGGTTGGGTTCGACTACGACCACTGCAAGGGTTGCGGCATCTGTGCAGTCGAGTGTCCGGTGAACCGCAAGTTCGGGCGCAGTGCCATCGAGATGGTGTCTGGGGGCAGCGATCTGCCAGAACCAGGACTGGGCGACGCAAACGGGACACCGGCTGGTGCCGCTGCGGCCATTTCGGAGGTGGGCTGACATGGTGACCCAAAAGACCGTTGCAACTACGGGCAACCTGTTTGTTGCCGAGGCGATCCGGCAGGCGCTTCCCGATGTCATCCCTGTCTACCCGATCACCCCGCAGACCACGGTGGTCGAGGAGATCGCGAAGTTCGCGGCCAATGGGCGCATAGATGCCGAGTATGTCGCCGTCGAGTCCGAGCACTCGGCGATGTCTGCGGCCATCGGTGCCTCGGCGGCCGGCGTACGCGTAGTGACCGCTACCGCCTCGCAGGGGCTTGCGCTCATGTGGGAGGAGCTCTACATCGCGTCAGGTATGCGGCTTCCCATCGTGATGTTCAATGCGAACCGTGCCCTCTCGGCACCCATCAATATCCACTGCGATCACAGCGACATCATGGGAGCACGTGACACCGGCTGGCTCATCTTGTTTGCCGAGACTGCGCAGGAGGCGTACGACAACACGCTCGTCTCGTTCAGGATCGCCGAGCACCCTGATGTACTGCTTCCGGTCATGACGACCGCCGACGGCTTTATCACTACGCATACCGTTGACCGCGCCGACACTTTGGACGATGAGACGGCTCGGGCGTTTGTCGGCAAGTACAAGCCCACTCACGCGCTCCTTGATTTTGACAACCCAGTGAGCCACGGTGCCTTTGCGGGTCTGGGTGGCCCGTATTTCGAGTTCAAGCAGCAGCAGCGGCGGGCGATCGACGGGTCGCTCGGCATCATTAAGGAGATCATCGCCGAGTACTCGGCGATCTCGGGGCGGCCGTTTGACGTTGTCGAGGGCTGGGGCATGGAGGATGCCGATGTCGCCATCGTGGTCATCGGCTCCACAGCTGGCAACGTCCGTCATGTTGCGCGTCGGCTGCGTGCGCAAGGCATCAAGGCCGGGGTGCTCAAGATCCGTGTTTTCAGGCCGTTCCCGACGGCTGGGATCCGTGATGCGCTCAAGGGAGCGAAAGCGGTTGCGGTGCTCGATCGCTCGGATAGTCCTGGTGCTGAAGGCGGCCCACTCTATTTTGAGGTTAAAAGCGCGCTTTACGATCTCGACCACCGGGTCCCCGTTGTGAATTACGTGTACGGCCTGGGGGGCTCGGATGTGCGGACCGAGCTTATCGAGCGTGTTTACAAGGACTTAGGGGATATCGCCTCTGGTGCCATCGGTCCGTTTGATATGACTTACCTCGGCTGCAGATAGGAGGGACGCCAAAGATGCCAACGCTTAAAGAACTGACATCGTACGAGGATCGGCTTGCAGGCGGCCATCGGCTGTGTGCGGGGTGCGGGGCCTCCATTGCGGTGCGGCAGGTGCTGCTTGCTGCCGGCGACAACCCTGTGGTTGCGGCGTGCGCAACAGGTTGCTTGGAGGTCTCGACCACAATCTATCCATACACTTCGTGGAAGATACCGTTCATCCACAATGCGTTTGAGAATGCCGCGGCAACCATTTCTGGTGTTGCGGCCGCATTTACCGGACTCAAGCGTGCAGGCAAGGTGGATCCGGACAAAAAGGTCAATTTCGTTGCCTTTGGCGGCGATGGCGGCACGTACGATATCGGCCTTCAGGCGCTTTCCGGTGCGCTGGAACGCGGTCACGACATGGTGTACGTGTGCTACGACAATGGCGCGTACATGAACACGGGTATCCAGCGTTCCTCGGCAACGCCTAAGGGCGCATGGGCGACGACGACAGAGGTCGGCCCGGTGCACCAGGGAAAGCAGCACCATCGCAAGGACCTCACCTCGATCATTGCGGCCCACGGGATACCCTACGTCGGGCAGGCATCGGTAAGCCACTGGCGCGATCTCACCACTAAGGCCGAGAAGGCATTTGCGGTTAAAGGCCCGGCGTTCTTAAACATCCTGTCACCGTGTCCTCGTGGCTGGCGCAGCGAGCCAGATCAGACGGTCGAGGTCGCTCGGCTTGCCGTCAAGACGGGCTTCTGGCCGCTTTTTGAGGTCGAGGGCGGTATTTGGCACAGGACCGTTGCCGTGCGCGAGCTGCTTCCGATCGAGGAGTTTCTCAAGACGCAGGGTCGGTTCAGCCACCTGCTGAAGCCCGAGAATGCCGAGTTGCTTGCAGAGGTCCGGGCCGATGTGAACGCTTATTGGGAGTACGTAAGCTTCATGTGCAGGTGAACCAATGCTTGCAATCTTGGGCATGCGGGCGCGGTTTTAATCGCGAGGCTGCGGGACTTTATCGGATTTTGCCAAATAGCGTGCGAAACTGCGGAACGACTTTAAACGGTGTGGCCACATGGCCGCACCGTTTTCGCTTGCTTCAGGTTATGATAGTACTGTCTTATGCATGGGGGTGCCTGCGCCGAGCAATGCGCGTCTTTGGGTTTTCGGTCAATGAGGCGGTAGAGTGCATGCGAAGGCACGGCAGGAAGGTCTTGGATGGCGCTTGTAGTCACCAAATTCGGTGGGACGTCGGTGGGCAGCACCGAGTGCATACGTGCGGTCGCTGATCGCCTCATTGCGCGCAAGCAGGCTGGCAATGACGTTGTTGCTGTCGTCTCCGCGATGGCGCATGTCACCGATGAGCTGACAGAGCTTGCCCATGAGATGTGTGCCGAGCCGCCTGAGCGTGAGATGGACATGCTGCTCTCGACCGGCGAGCAGGTATCCATCGCGTTGTTGGCCATGGCGATTGCAGCACGCGGGTTAGACGCAGTCTCCTTCACCGGGTCCCAGGTGGGCATCGTCACGGATGCGGTCCACTCGAAGGCGAAGATCGCCGAGGTACACGGCGACTGTGTGCGCGCCGCGTTGGGCGAAGGCAGGATTGTCATCGTCGCCGGTTTCCAGGGCATCACCGGGGACGGTCAGATCACCACGCTCGGCAGGGGAGGCTCGGATATCACGGCGGTAGCCATCGCCTCAGATATAGGAGCCGATGTCTGCGAGATCTACAGTGATGTCGAGGGTATATACACAGCGGACCCACGTGTCGTCCCTGACGCACGTAAGATCGCCGAGTTATCGTATGAGGAGATGCTGGAGCTGGCGGCAAGCGGTGCCGGTGTCCTTCAGATGCGCTCGGTTGAGTTTGCGCGCAACCACGGCGTGGTCATCCACTCGCGTTCATCGTTTTCTGA
This sequence comes from Coriobacteriia bacterium, assembly GCA_009779675.1. Taxonomy (GTDB): domain Bacteria; phylum Actinomycetota; class Coriobacteriia; order Anaerosomatales; family PHET01; genus WRDS01. Next base: position 8,649 of record WRDS01000056.1, on the reverse strand, counting down.
TGCGGAAGGTACTATTGTCAAGGAGGCCGACGTGAGCATGGAACAGGCCATTATCTCCGGCGTGACCCTCGATACCAGTGAGGCAAAGCTCACGATCCGTGGGGTGCCCGACAGGCCGGGTATCGCCGCGAAGGTCTTTGGCGAACTGGCGAAAGAGAACGTAAACGTCGATATGATCATCCAGAACGTCTCTGACCAAGGTATTGCCAACATCTCGTTCACAACGCCGCAGGACGATCTTATACGGGCAAGGCACGTGCTCGATAGGCTCGCCACTGAGCTGAGCGCACGTGAAGTGCTCGTGGACGAATCAATTGCAAAAGTCTCTCTCGTGGGTGCTGGCATGCGCACGCACCCCGGCATCGCTGCACGCATGTTCGAGGCGCTTGCCCGCTCCGATGTCAACCTTGAGATGATCTCCACGTCGCCCATCCGCATTTCGTGCGTGACATCGGGTGCCCGTGCCAAAGAGGCCGTTCGTGCCCTGCATGACGAGTTCGGCCTTGGCAAGGAGGCGATCACCATCGAGAAGATGCCGTCAGGCGAGGGCGCGTCTGGCAGTGGCGCATCCCGTGAGGGTGTGTCTGCCGAGGGTGCACCTGGTGAGGGCGTGCCTGGCAGGGGCGTCCCAGGTGGGGATGGAGGCGCATGATGGGCTGGAGCAAGCCGGTTCCCAGTCGCCCGGTGGTTGCGGTTGCTGGGGCAACAGGGGCGGTCGGTCGCGAGATGCTGCTCGCTTTAGAGCAGCGCGGTTTTCCCGCTGCCGAGATCCGGGCGTTTGCCTCGGCGCGCTCGGCAGGCAGGAAGCTGCCGTTTGCCGGAGGCGAGCTTACCGTCCAGGAGATGACGCAGGAGGTCTTTGCGGGCATCGACATCGCGCTTTTCTCGGCGGGCGCAGGTGCGAGCAAGCAGTTTAAGGATGCGGTGGTAGGTGCCGGTTGCGTGATGATCGACAACTCGTCGGCGTTTCGCATGGACCGTGATGTGCCGCTTGTGGTCCCAGAGGTCAATGCGGGGGACCTGGCTTGGCACTCCGGCGTGATCGCCAATCCCAACTGCTCGACCATCCAGATGGTAGTCGCGCTTGCGCCGCTGCACGCGCTAACGCCTATCCGCCGAGTCGTGGTCTCAAGCTATCAGGCGGCGAGCGGTGCTGGTCAGGCGGCGATGGATGAGCTTTATGAGCAGACGCGGCAGTTCCTTGCGGACGAGAGGCTTTCTGTTGAGCAGTTCGCACATCGTATAGCGTTCAACTGCATTCCTCAGATCGATGTGTTCCTTGGGGACGGATCGACCAAAGAGGAGTGGAAGATGACCGTTGAGACCCAAAAGATCCTGCATGCTCCGGAGATCAAGGTGTTGGCAACATGTGTGCGGATCCCGGTGCTGCGCTGTCACTCGGAAGCGGTGAGCGTTGAGTTTGCCGCTCCGGTCTCGGTTGAACGCGCACGTGCGGCGCTTGAGTCGGCACCCGGGATTATCATGATGGACGATCCCGCGGACTCCGTTTACCCGATGCCGGCGTTTCTGGAGGGGACTGACGATACTTACGTAGGCAGGCTGCGCACCGATCCCACGGTTCCGCACGGGTTGGCGATGTGGGTTGTCGCCGACCAGCTCCGCAAGGGCGCGGCGCTCAACACCGTGCAGATCGCAGAAGCGCTGCTGCAGTAAGCTCCTTCTGCCGAGCGGCGATCCTCTCGGCGGCGGTCGATCTTTGTGGCGGGAGCGGTTCCTTCTGGCGGCACCGGCTCTCCTGGCGGGGCCGATTCCTAAGTTTAAGGGGATACTACGCCGCGCCGATACTCCCTGTGTAAGATTTCAGACCCAGAGGGGTGACAAGGTGCCGGTTAGTGGCCGCGATATAGCGGTGCGTACATTTGCGACCGCTGAGTGGCGTTCTGTGGCAGATGTCTTTATGCAGGCAACAGGTGCGACCGCCTGCGTGATGGACTTCTCATCCGCCGAGACGCTCTCTCAAGCGACATTGTGCAGCTGCTGCAATTGCGCAGCGGCATCCTTCCGCACCCCTGAGACCTGCTTCAACAGCGATGTCGTGCCCCGCCTAAAGATCTCGCGCGTCGTATGTCGTTCAGGGTTGACCTCACTGGCTGCTCCTATCGAGCGGAAAGACCAGGTCCTTGCCCATGTAGTGCTCAGCGGGTTTGTCACCTCGACCCGAGAGCGTCGTGGCCTTTATGAGCGGATGCTTGCGCGAGGCCTGTCCGAGGAGCAGGCACGCCGCTTCATCAAGGGGCTTCCGTTGGTAAGCCGCCGCCAAGCCGAGGCTTACCTGAGCATGCTGACCACCAGCGCCAAGACACTCCTTGGTGCGACCTCCGACCGGATTGCAGCCGCGAGCCGCGTTGAGGAGCTTCGCCTGTTTGTCTCGGCGGGCCACCAGATAGCCACTGCCGACCACTCGGATGAGTCTGCGCTGTCGGCGATCGCCGAGGAGGCCATCAGGCTCATCGATGCCCCGGCCGGGGTGATCCTCTGTCCACGCGGCTCAAACCTTGAAGTGACGGCTTTGTGTGGCGACTGGCGGGGCAGCGTGGGCGATCTAGTCCCCATGGGCACGACGGTGTCAGGCAAGGCATTTCAGATGCGCAACACGGTAGTGTCCTCCTCGGCTGACGGCGGCCCGTTTACGACGCTTGCGATGCCCTTGATGCTTGGCAAAAGGGTGCTTGGCGTGCTGGAGGCGCGGATCGAAAGCAAAAAGCTTCCGCTCGACAAGGACCGCCTGTCGCGGCTTGTGCGGTTCAGCTCGTTTATCGCGATCGCGCTCGACCGTGACAAAGAGCGGCGTGAGGTCGATCGGGCAATGGTCGGCTACGTGTACATGAGCGAGCTCGCAGCTTCCCTCGGTGCACAGATAGACACCAACGTTGTTGCCCAGATCGTCGAAGAGACCCTTTCCCGCTCGTTTGCCTTTGGGGTGGCGGGCCTGGTGCTCACCGGCTGGGGAAGGGATCGTGTCGATGTGATCGCATGCGACACGGCGAGCAAGACAGATATCGACCAGCTGCTCGAAGCGGTGTCCGGTCGGGATGCCGCGGCGCAGCCTTTCGCCGAGTATAATTTTGTTTCAGCGGGTGCTGATGCTATCCTTGCCGATGGTGTTTGCGCCGAGGATTGGGCGCTTGCCGTATGCGACCTTAATTGTGGGGAGATCACTGTTGGCTGGCTGTTTGTCGCACGTGGCGACGGCGAGCATTACTCCCAGCAGGACCATGCCTTACTGAGAGGCATTGCCGGGCATGCAGGCGCGGCTTTTGGCCGTGCCGCATTGTTCCGCCGTGTCCGAGATGATTACGCGAGGACCGTTGCTGCGCTCTCGGCAAGCATCGGCTATCACCGCCATGTGTCAAAAGGGCGCTCAAGTCGCGTTACCGATCTCGCAATCGCGATCGGCAAGGAGCTCGGACTCGATTTCGAGCTGCTTGAACAGCTCCGTTTGGCCGGACTGTTCCATGAGGTGGGCAGAAGCGGGTCTCCTGAGGAGATCATGCTTGGATCTGGGACGCTTACGACAGAGGAGATAGAGAGCGCCCGTAGGCATCCGGAGGTCGGCGCTTCAGTAGCCGAGCAGATCGAGCTTTTAAAGGCGCTTACCCCTGTGATGCTGCACCACCATGAGCACTGGGATGGTAGCGGATACCCTGAAGGGCTTCGCGGTGATAAGATACCGCTTCTCTCTCGGGTGCTGGCTGTTGCCGAGGCGTTCGAGAGCATGACATCGGGAGAGGGCGGTCAAGGAAAGCGGTCGTTTAAGGAAGCGAGAGAGAAGCTGGAAGCGTTTTCTGGCACAAATTACGACCCGGAATGCGTCGCAGCGCTGCTTGCGGCTTTCGACCGCTTGGCGCTTGCCGGTGGGACGGGTCTTTTTGTGGAGGCCCAGGCAACGCATTCGGAGTTTGTGGCGTAAGGGTCGCCGCTGAGGAGAAGGATGAGCCGGACGAAGTACATAGCAAGAGCGGGAATGATCGCGGCAGTATATGCTGCGCTGACGGTCCTCGTCTCGTGGCTTCCGTCCTATCTGGGTTCGGGCCTCGTCCAATTCCGGGTGTCAGAGGCTTTGACGGTGCTTGCCGCACTCACCCCGGCCGCAGTGCCCGGGCTTGCACTTGGCTCGGTACTTGCTAATACGTTAAGCCTCACGGCTGTTTGGCCGATTGCGCTCCTGGATGTTGTTTTTGGCTCGCTCGGCACCACACTGGGTGCCCTTTGGACTTGGCGCTTCCGTGATCGGACCTGGTTGGCGCTTGCCGGGCCGGTGGTGTGCAACGCGCTTATCGTGCCTGCATACCTGCCCTTCACGTTTGCTGCGGCAGGGCTTTCCGAAGTGCCGTTTTTAAATATAGGCGTGGGGAGTTCATGGCTTTCCATGTACGCCCTCGGCGTTCTTACGGTGGGCATCGGACAGGCAGTGGTCGTTTACACGCTGGGCTGGGGCCTTCTCAGCGCTTTGCGCCGGTTTGTTCCGGCAATAGACAGGCAGGCAGGATAGCTGTGACATGTAAGGAACGGGACGTAAAGCGCGCCAAAGTGGCTGCTCCAAGCAGGCCGCTTGTTTTCGTGCACAAAAACAAGTGCATGCAATGCTGGGCCTGCATCCGTCACTGTCCCGCTCGCGCCATCCGTATTATCGATAACCATACAGAGATACTTGCCGAGAAATGCGTGAAATGCGGCCAGTGCATCACAGAGTGCACACAGCAGGGCTATCAAATCCGTAGCGGCCTGCCTGAGGTGCGTGGCTTACTCCAGGGCGAGCGTCCCGTCGTTGCCCTCCTTGCAGGCGAGTATATCGCGGCGCTCCACCCTATGACATCCGAGGAGATCGAGGCAAGGCTGCTCAAGGTCGGGTTCTCGTCGGTAGAGGTCACTACGCTTGGTGAAGAGTTGGTCGCTGTCCAGTATGAGGAGCTGCTCAGCGGGCCCAGTCCCGAAGGTGGTTGGCTGCGCTCGACCTGCCCGGTCGCTGTTGACTGGGTCCGGTTGTACTACCCTGACCTTACGGGCAACCTCGCGCCGTTCATACCACCGTATATCGCCCAGGCGCGCCTCATCGGTGCGCTCTACCCTGCGGGCACGGCAATCGTCTATGTCTCTCCATGCTGGGCGCGCAAAGACGAGGCGTTTACCGCAGGGCTCAACGGCAGCATCGATGCGGTGATCGACTTTGGCGAGCTGCGGCACTTGCTGGAAGGGGCAGCGAGCCCCGAGAGGCTCGAAAGCAAACTGGTGGCCCAGCCGGGTGCGGTCAAGCAGTTCTCGGCGACGGATGGGTTCCCACGCCGTGCGCTCACCGAACGCGACCTGACTGCCGGCGACATCATAGTCGCACGTGGGCTGGACGACATCGATCAGCTTCTCGCCGCGATATCGCGCAAGGAGATCTCTCCTACGCTGGTCGATATGCTCAACTGTGAAGGCTGCATCGATGGGCCCTGTGTCAACCCGCAGCTCTCGGTGTTCGTGAAGCGTGGGCTTGATGCGGCCGAACGCCGTCGGCAGCCACCGCCGCTTGTTAATGGGCGTACGCTTCTTGATGCCATGCCAAAGGTGGCCCTTGCGCGGAAATTCGAGCCGCAACTGATCAAGGACCATAATCCGACGCCGGCAGAGATCGATGAGATCTTGGCCGCTGGGGAGTTCAGCGGCATGGAGAGCATGCTCAACTGCGGGGCATGCGGTTTCAACACCTGCCGGAACCATGCCGTTGCGATCTGGAGGGGCGTCTCCCGCTGGGACATGTGTTTCCCGCGGCAGCGCAGGCTTTTTGCACGGGACTATGCGGCGCTGACAGAGGCCGCCCTAGTCGACGCGCTCACGGGGCTCATGAACCGCCGCGGGTTTGACTGCAGGCTTGCCGAGGAGGTCTCACGTGCCAACCGTTATGAGATGCCGCTTTCGCTGATGATGCTTGATCTCGATGGCTTCAAGGCTGTCAACGACGAGCATGGCCACCCGACGGGCGACATGCTGCTCTCCGCAGTCGGCGAGCTGCTCGATTCCGAGCTGCGCACCACCGACATCCCCTCCCGGTACGGCGGGGACGAGTTTGCGATCATCCTGCCTGCGACCACTAAGACTGATGCCTGGGCAGTCGCCGAGAAGGTCCGCTTGGCCCTTGCGCACCTGTGCGTCCACACCGACGCGGGGCACTCGTTGCGGACAACTGCGTCGATCGGGGTTGCCGCGGTAAACGAACGCGTCTGGCATCCCAATGACCTTGTAGAGACTGCCGACCGAGCGCTTTATCTTGCGAAGCGTGCAGGCTGCGACCGAGTCGAGCTCTCTTCCGGATAGCTTTCTTTTTGCTACGGTTTATAATAGTGCTGTACTCCTGGGTCTGGCTTCGGCATGCCCAGGTGTTATGACGTGCTGTAATCGGCGGCCAATAGGCGGCCCACGGATTCTTGTTGGCAAAATCTCGAGAAGCGGAGAGCTTTCGGCTGTGGAACCCATTGTAGTGATACCCACTTTTTGGACATCTCACAAAAGCAGCCGCGGGAGAGTGTCGGCAACAGAACCACCGTCGGCCTACGACCACCCGACCCCCATTGGGGAGCGGGGGTCGCTGCCTGCTTGCCTGGACTCGCTCAGGAGGGCCCGCGGCCTCGGGCGTGTTCTCATTATTACCGCGGTCACCGATCCAGCGATCGCGCATCAAGCCGAGGACCATGTCCAACAGATCGCCGATGAGTTCCCGGATATCGACGCATGGGTCTTCGGGCACACCGAGATGGGCTCACTGCACCGTCGGCTTGAGCAACTCGGGTTCAGCGACATGATCGAGAGTGTCGCACTAAGCGGTTATGGGGCCGTGCGGAACACGGGTCTCATTGTCGCAGCAGTGCTCGGCCATGATGTGGTCGTCTTTGTGGATGACGACGAGGTCGTCTTAAGCGATGATTTCCTTGAGATCGGCATGTACGGCCTTGGCGAGACGCTGGCCGACGGTGCACCGCTGCTGGCAAAAACCGGATATTACGTTGATGAGCGTGGGCGCTGGCAGAACCACGATGCTGCGCCTTGGTCGGACATGTTCTGGCGCCAGCGCGATGCATACAACAAGGCGCTCGATGTAGTCTTGGCACCGCCAAGGATCCAGCGTGCGCGCATTGCTTTTGGCGGCATCATGGCGCTTCATCGCGATATGTTCACCACGGTGAGCTTCGACCCCTGGGTCCAGCGTGGCGAGGACATGGATTACGTCATCAACGTGCGTATGCATGGGGGCGATGTCTTTATTGACGACGAGTGGAAGATCATGCATCTCCCTCCTGACCCGCTGTCAGAGGCCACCCGCTTCCAGCAGGACGTGTACCGCTTTGTGTATGAGGACCGCAAGATAGAGTTCGCCAAGTCGCAGGTCGATCTCAGGCAGGTCACCCCTAAGTCGATGAGGCCCTACCCCGGCGATTTCATTGACTCGTCGGTAGGCTGGCGAGCCATGGTGACGGGGATACTCCGTGCGCTTGCGCGCCCTGAGAAGAAGCGCTATTTCCGGATAGCGACGCGTGCGGTCAAAGAGGCCGGGGACTACGCCCGTGAAAGCTGCCAGAACTACTTCGCCTTCCAACGCCGCTGGCCGATGATGATGGACAGTTTATGGGAAGATGTTGCGTTGCGGACCCTGTTTACCGGTGAGCGGAAGGTCGATCGGACAACTCTCACCGGACGGTTTCCTGTGATTCCGACCGATTAGGCAGTTTTGTGCTTGACTCGCTTGTGACTGTGGTGGTCGGGTTCGCCTCTGGTGTCATGTCGGGCTTGTTTGGCATCGGTGGTGCCCTCATCACCACTCCTGCTATCCGGCTTTTGCTCGGCGTGCCGGTGCTTATTGCGGTCGGAACGCCGCTTGTCGCCATAATCCCAGGTGCGGTTACCGGTGCAGTGACACTGGTGCGCGCCAAGGTCGCCGATGTCCGGACCGGTTTGGTCGCCGGTGCTGCCGGCGCTTTGTTCTCGGCTGTAGGCGCTGTTATGAGCGAGTGGATCGGCGGGCGCGTAGCGCTTGTGCTTACCGGAGCGCTGCTGCTCTACTTTGCGGTCACCGCATTTGCCCATGCGCGCACGCTTCCGCAAAGCGGTTCGTCGGAGCAAGAGAGTGCGTTCGAGCAAAACACGTCTTGCACAACCCAGCAGGCCGAGCAAACCGGCATGAAGCATCAAGCTGCCGAAAGCACCCTGCAGCCGCCTTTGCCTGGCGGGTCTCGTGCCGCACGCCCGCCGGGCACTGTAAGGCCGATCGCCCTCGGGGTCGTTGCCGGGTTTGCCGGCGGTCTGCTCGGCTTGGGCGGAGGGTTTGTTTTGGTGCCGATGTTCTCTCGGCTGTTTGGCTTCTCGCAACGCAAAGCGGTTGCAACATCTTTGATAAGCGTGTTGTTTATGGCTATCCCAGGAATGCTCAGCCATGCGCGATTGGGGCATGTCGATTGGCGCGTAGGGCTGACGCTTGCTGCCGGGGCCGTTTTGGGGGCCTGGGTGGGCGCACGCCTTGTTTTGAAGTCGAGCGAGCGGGTGCTCCGGTATGGCTTTGCTGTGCTGCTTGCGCTTGTGGGGATATGGCTTGTCCTTAACGAGGTCTTGGGGCTTATGGCCTAGCCGACAAGGAGGTCGGATGCTCAAAGCGTT
>WRDS01000055.1 GCA_009779675.1 Coriobacteriia bacterium | reverse complement strand
TCCAGGTTGCTATGCTGGTCTCAATGGTCGTGATGGCACCGGTTTCCGACCTCATCGGCACCTATATCGAACGACTTGCCGCGACCAGCCAGCTGATGTCGCACTTTGCAGGGATGACGCTCACCGGTTCGCGGATCACGCTCCAGATCGCCGCAGTCGTGGTCCTTGTCGCGTCGGCGTATGGTTATCGCACGCTCAACTGGCGAGGCGGGAGCGGGGTGGACAGGTGACTGGCGATGTGAGACCCAGGCGGTTGCATCATGTCGACCTTCCGGCTTCGCGTGCAGACCTTGCCACGCTTGCTGCAGGTGATGAGGTGCGCCTTTCTGGCTCGGTGTACACCGCACGGGATGCGACGCATGCGAGGCTCATTGAGGAACTTGAGGCAAGCGGGAGTCTGCCGTATGGGCTTGCCGGGCAGATGCTTTTTTATGCTGGCCCCACGCCTGCCGATTCTGTGCGCGGTGCGTGCGGTGGTTCTGCGGGTGTCGGCTCTGCGGGCATCGGTCCTGCGGGCACCAACCCTGTGGGCGACGACTTTGCGGGCGGCAGCTCCTCGGACGGAGGCAACGCTGCGCCCGATCACTATGCTGGCGCTGTCGGGCCAACGACTGCCAAGCGCATGGATTTCGCTACTCCTCGGCTTCTTGAGGCAGGGGTTGTCGCGAGCATCGGCAAGGGAGCGCGCTCAAAAGCGGTCCTTGAGGCGTGTGTGGCCACCGGCAGCGTCTACTTCGCTGCTGTCGGCGGAGCGGCGGCGCTGCTTGCGCGCCACGTGGTCAGTGCCGAGACGGTCGCCTACCCGGAGCTTGAGACCGAGGCGCTCATGCGCATGGTGCTTCGGGACTTTCCGGTGTGGGTCGCGATCGACACCGCTGGACGCGACCTTTATGCCGACGCGCCTCGCGAGTGGCGTGAGCGGTGCGGGCAGGATGGGGGCGGCGGGCAGGGCGCGTGCGACGAGTGGCACCAGCTGGACGAGCGGGATGAGCGGCACCAGCGCGACGGGCGCGATGAGCGGCATGCGGCAACCGGAGGTGAGGGCAGGTGAGCTGCGGGCAAACGGGCTGCGAGCAAGTGCGCAGGGGTGTCTTCATCACGTTCGAGGGCTGCGAGGGCTCGGGAAAAACGACCCAACTGCGGATTCTTGCCGAGCGCCTTGAAAGCGCCGGTCTCGCCACATGCCGCGTGCGGGAGCCGGGCGGCAGCACTATAGGAGAGGCCATTCGAGCCATCCTGCTTGACCCTGCGAACAAGCAGCTCGACATGGTCGCCGAACTGCTGCTTTACGAAGCATCGCGTGCCCAGCACGTGGCCGAGGTCATCTCTCCTGCGCTTGAGGCTGGCAAGATAGTGCTTTGCGACCGGTACACCGACTCCTCGGTTGCGTACCAAGGCTATGGCCGAGGGATCCCCCTTGCCGATGTCGAGGCGCTCAACCGTGTGGCCACAAGGGGGCTTACCCCAGACAGGACGATCGTGCTAGACATCGCGCCAGACCTCGGGATCGAGCGCGCTGCCGAGCGGGCCGCCGAACACGCACTTGGGCGCGCAGTCGAACACGCTGTCGAGCACTCAACGGGCGCGTTCGCCGACCGGATCGAAAGCGAGGGCCTGGCTTTCCACGCGCGCGTGCGCAAGGGGTTTCTGGTGATATCACACGCCGAGCCCGATAGGGTCCGGGTCATCGATGCATCTGGATCCGTCGAGGCCGTGAGCGCGCAGGTGACCCGTGCGCTCTCTGACATCGAGGCGCTGGCCGCTGTGTTGGGAGGGCGGCATTAAGATGTCACGCTTGGGGCAGATGTCACGCTTGGGGCAGTACTGAGATGCCACGCACGGTCTGGGATGATGTCGTCGGGCAACCACGCATCGTGACGCATCTGCAAAAGGCAGTGGAAGCCAGCGCGATCTCCCACGCTTACCTGTTCGCGGGTCTGCCAGGCAGCGGCAAAGAGGCTGCGGCAAAAGCGCTGGCCTGCTCGGCGCTTTGCAGTGACAGCTGCGGCGCCTGTCCCGTGTGTGCCCGCGTGCTGCGCGGAACACATCCGGACGTTCACGTGATAGACCCTGAAGGTGCGAGCGCGTACCTCGCCAGCCAGGTGCGCGGGATCATTCGCGATGTCAACCTGGCACCGATCGAAGGGGAGCATAAGGTATACATCCTCAAGGCTGCGGATAGGCTCAACGATGCCGCAGCGAACGCGCTTTTGAAAACCCTTGAGGAGCCGCCTGGCAACGTCATTTTCATCCTGCTCACCCATTCGGCGAACTATGTGCTCCCGACCATCATCTCCCGCTGCCAAGTGCTCAGGTTCCGGCGCATCCCTCCCCGTGAGGCCGCTGCCATCCTTGCCGCCAAGACCGGCGCGGGCGCAGCTGAGGCCGGAGCGGCCCTGGCAGCTGCTGGCGGAGTCTTCTCCCGGGCGAGCGCGTATCTCATGTCCGACACGAGCCGAGAGGCCCGGTTGCGCATCCTGCACACGCTCGGCGGCCTTAACTCGGCGGATGACCTCGATGTTTTAAACCTTGCAGCAGCGGTCCTCAAGTCGGTGAAGGCCCCTCTCGAAGAGGTTGCCGAGGGTCAGGCTGCTGAGGTTGCCGAGCACGTCGAGGTTTTTGGCAAGACGGGGGTAAAGGCGCTTGAGGACAGCCATAAGCGTGCGTTGACCGCACGCGAGTGGGAGGGGATCGCCGAGGCATTCAACGTCACCGAGGGCTGGTTGCGGGACTGCTTGGTGCTTGCACAAGGGGCCCCGGAACTTGTGGTCAACGTCGATGTCGCCGATGCGATGGCCGATGTCGCTGCCGTCCTCACACCGGCATCGTTCATCCGGGCGATAGAGGCGGTAAATGAGGCTCGCCGCCGTATCTCGTATAATGTAAGCTCCCAGCTGGTCATCGAGGCCATGCTGTTTAAGATCCGAAAGGCTTTGGAATGCCCACGGTAACCGGAGTCAGACTCCGCTTTTCTAAGACGCTTTGGTTCGACCCCGCAGGCGCTGAGCTTGCCGAGGGCGACATTGTCATCGTCGAGACCGAGCGCGGGACCGAGTCTGGGGCGGTAACACAGCCCCCGCATGAGGTCTCTGCCGGTCAGCTTCCCGCATCACTGAAACCGGTGCTCAGGGTTGCAGGTGACGAGGATCTTGCCAGGCTTGCCGAGCTCAAGGAGCAAGAGGCCGAGGCGCTGCGGGTCTTTCGGAGCCTGATTGTAGACTCGGGCCTTGACATGAAGCCGGTGGATGTCGAGTTCCTTTTCGACGGCGACAAGATCATCTTTTATTTCTCTGCCGAGGAGCGTGTCGACTTCCGCAACCTGGTGCGTGAGCTCGCTGCCCGTTATCGTGCGCGGATCGATATGCGACAGGTCGGCGTACGCGATGAGGCCCGCACCGTGGGCGGCCTCGGGCATTGTGGGCAACTGCTTTGCTGCGTCAGGCTGGGAGGCGAGTTCCAGCCGGTCTCTATCCGCATGGCAAAAGAGCAGGATCTGCCGCTCAACCCCTTGAAGATCAGCGGGCTTTGCGGCAGACTCATGTGCTGCCTTCGCTACGAGCATGAGGCGTACAAAGATTACAAGTCCCGTGCACCAAAGCGTGGAGCGATGGTCGAGACGCCCGGAGGGCAGGCGAAGGTCACCGAGCTCAACACGCCCAAAGAGACAGTGACCGTGCGGCTTGAGGACGGAAGCAACGTCACCGTCCCCCTTACCGGCATGTGCTGCGCAAAGGATGCCGAGTGTCCATGCGTGGTAACGGCCCAGGCGTACGAGGCCGCTACCAGCCCCGCGTCATCGGCACTGTTGTTGCCGGATGCGGCGTTTGAGGAGAAGTACGGCCAGGCCCGCTTGGCAGCGGATTCCGCAAGCAGGACACCCGATGCGCAAAAACCGTCGGAGGAGATAGGTAGGCGCAGGAGGCGCAGAGGAAGGCGGCCTGCCGAGGGCACCGCAGGCAAAGAGCAGGCGGCGGATGGTTCGGCTGGAAAACGGCAGCAGGCACCGTCCAAGTCGCAAAAAGCGGGAAAGCGCGCCGCTGATGGCAGCACCCAAGGCCGAGCAAGCACTCGGGGCGGGGGTGCCCGTGGTGGCGGAAGCGCTCGAGGCAGCGGCAATGCTCAGGGTAGCGATAGCGCCCAAGGCGACGGCAGTGGTGGGGATGCCAAAGGCCGCCGTGGTGGACGGGACGGCGGGAGCAGGAAGAAGGCCGAGGGCGGCAAGACCCCCGAGGCAACCGGCGGCTCCGGTATATTGCGCCCAAGACGTCGGCGCAGGAGGCGCGGTAGCAGCGAGGCCGGCGGCTCCGGCGGGGGCAAGAGCGATTCGAGACCGCCAAAGACATCGTAAGATGGCGCAAGGGAGTTGCTAAAACGGCGTAAGCTGATGGCAGCGAAGGGTGTTGCGTGCGTAAAGTGCATGTGGCGCAGTCGCAAACCGATGCGAAAAAAGTGTATTATCTGCTGGGACAAGAGCAGTAGGTCGATAATGGCAGCAGGAAAAGTAGCAATGGCAAGTCGATGGTAGCAGCAAGAAAGTAACGGCAGCAAGCCGGTAGCACAGTAAGCCGATGTAGCTCAGCTGGTAGAGCAGCGCACTCGTAATGCGCAGGTCAGGGGTTCGAGTCCCCTCGTCGGCTCCACGTCTTACCTGCGGGAACTCCGGGTTCCCGCTTTTGTTTGTCTGGCAATGAGTGCTCAAGGCGTATCATTTCGTGCGTTAATAGTGTGAGGAATCTACGGGTTCTGCCTGTGTGCGACAATTTTGTTGCTTACATTCCATGGGTGCGTATTTCGTTCCATTCTCGTTGGAAAATGAAGTAGGTGTGGCAATGGATAGGCTCAGAAAGGCGGTCCTCCAGGCTTTTGCCAGGCAGTAGTGGCTGGCATTTTCTTCTGTTGCATCTGGCGCTTTTTGGAAAAGGCACCAGTCAGCCTTGTTGCGTGGAATGCCGTTGTTATAAGTTACGTGGTGGCTGCTCTGTTTCTGCTGCTGGCTTTTGGGGACAAGGTTTTGCAGCGCTTTCGAATTTGGGGAACGGGTCTTGTAGTTCCGCTTGCGTTGCTTCTCATGCAGCTTGTAAATGACAACAGAGACCTGATGTTCACTGAATCCATCATGGCGCTGGGCGTGTTAGTCGGCGTTACCGGTACTATACTGCTTGAACCACGCACCTGAGTGCTCGCGGCCAGGCACCCGCGGCCAAACGGCCGTTGTCGCAGTGCCAGCATAATGCTAGCATTTCACTGACAACCTAAAGAGGCGGTGGCACTCATGGCCACGCTGACAATGAGACAGCTTGACGAAGAGACCTATGCAGGTCTCAAAGAGATAGCGCGGAAAGCGGGCCGCTCCATGGAGGCCGAGGTTCGCAGCATGCTCGAGGAAAGGGTGCGGAGCCACGGATGGTGGCAGAAGTGGATTGAGCTCGCGGAGCCACTAAGAGGCGACGAGCTTCCGATCCCACCGCGCTCCATGCCTCGCGAGATCGATCTGGCATGATTGTCCTCGACACGAACGTCGTCTCCGAGCCCCTCAAACCTGAGCCTTCGGAACACGTTATGGCTTGGGCCTCAAGGCACGCCGATGACCTTGCCATCACCAGTGTCACCGTTGGCGAGCTGCTCACAGGTATCGCATTCCTGCCCGAGGGAGTTCACAAGCAAGCTCCGATGTAACCGACGGCCTCAGCATTTGTCTGCCATATGACGAGTCGGCCGCACGCGCATATGCAAAGCTGCGGGGCGTTGCCCGCCGAGCAGGACGTGGGCTAAGCGTGGAGGATGGCATGATCGCCGCCATCTGCGCGGCCAATGGTGCCACCCTGGCCACGCGCAGCACGGCGGACTTTGACTTCCTGGATCATCCCGCTGGTTGATCCGTGGAGAGCGTGGCCCGGGCTTCCAGTGCTGCGCAGGGGCATCGGACACATGCCGCTGATGTTCACAAAATGCAAGAAGCACCGAGATCAGCGGGGTGCCGCTACTCCGGCACCACTGTTTCGGTTGGCGCTTCGCGTCTCCCGCAAACGCCATGCGCCTGTTGGCCGCGGCAGCCAGTGACGAGCGGGTTGTTGCCAAACTCGACCGCTCATGAGGATGGTGCTTGTCTTTCGGCCACAGGGCTGGGAAGACTGCACCTACTGGCAAGGTCATGACCGCAACATAGTCAAGCGCACCAACCGGCTGATCGACGATGCGCTTCGGCATCCCTACGAGGGCATAGGAAAGCCCGAGCAGCTGAAATACGGTATCGAGGGAGCATGGCCTTGGCGTATCGATGAGGGGCATCGTCTCGTTCACCAGGTTGTCGGGGATGACCTGGTAATCTTACAGGCTCGTTATCACTACGGCAGATGAGAGCATGTTTGGCCAACGATGCCAGCATCGGCCTTTCGGCAGGGTTGACGGCTCGGCACAAGCACTGCCCTACTCGTAGTACTCCTTCTCCATGACAAGGTCGCTTTTGATCTTGCCGACCAGCTTTTGCAGGGCATCGATGGTATTGGGGCGGATATCGGCACCGATCAAGACATACATAATGGAGTCGCCAACGCCCAATATCCCCTCGTTGAGCCATACGCGGACGTAGTACACGCCAGGCCAGGTGAGGGCCTCTTCGACTGCTGCATCCACGCCTGCCTCATCGTATGAGAACTTGATTGTCTCGACGGACCCCAGGCCCTCGATGCCTTCGCGCACCTGTTGCTTGGGCGTAATGCGCACAACACCGTTGTGGGTGAGGAACATCCCGCATTGGGCTGCACGGGGGTCTTCTTTCGCTTCTTTCAGCCATTGATCGACGGAGGGCTCTTGCTTTGGCATAGCTGGTGTCCTTTCTCTTTTTGGTTGAGCTATGTGGGCTAAGATTGCGGGCTTTTTGTCCGCGAAACCTGTCCACATGCATCGTACATCAAGTGTTTCATGTCGGGTCGTTTATTTGTCTATCCCGTACTCTACTCATGATAAGGCTACTTATGATAAGGCTCACCTCGGCTGATGCGGAATGCGCGATAGACCTGTTCCAGCAGTACGATGCGGGCAAGGTTGTGCGGAAGCGTGATAGGCCCAAACGAGAGCCTCTCGGCAGCATGCGCAAGCACTGCACGATCGATCCCGTGAGAACCGCCGAGGACGAAGGCGACGTGGCTCTTGCCCTCAAGGGCCAGCTGGTCGAGCTTCTGCGCGAACTGCTCGCTTGACACCTGCTTGCCTGCGACATCGAGTGCGATCACATGGGCCCCTTGCGGAAGCGTGCGCATGATGTCGGCGGCCTCTTTCGCAAGCGCATGGCCAGTGCCTTGGGCGGGGTCTTTGTCCGCGACTTCGGTAACGCGCACGCTTGCGTACCGCGACAGGCGCTTGAGGTATTCGGCGGCTGCCTCACGCCAGAAAGGCTCCTTGAGGCGTCCGACTGCGATGACATCGATGTTCACTGGCCGTCCGCGTCCGAGCCAAGCGTTACCTCAAAGGTCTTGTGCTCCTTACTGCGCACCGCTTCGACCTCGACCACATCGCCGACTGACTTTGCGCGCACCGCCGCAAAGACATCCTCGACTCCGGCGACCTTGCGTCCGGCGATGCTCACGATGATGTCGCCGCGCTCAATGCCGGCCTTGCTCGCCGGCGAATCGGGTTGCACGTACAGCACGACCGCGCCACGTCCGTCCGGCAGGCCAAGCTCTTTAGCGGCGGCCTTGTCGATGGTCTCGGTGCCCACGCCCATGACGGGGTGGGTCGCCTTGCCGGTCTCAATGAGTTGCTTGGCAACGCCGAGGGCAAAGTCGGACGGGATGGCAAACCCGACCCCGGAGGATTGGGCGGCACCGATCGCGCCCGATGGGGACTGGATGAGCGAGTTGATGCCCACCAGCTCGCCCCGCTCGTTCACGAGCGCCCCGCCGGAGTTTCCAGGGTTGATCGCGGCATCGGTCTGGATGAGGTTCGTGTACGCAGTGAGGCTGTTGCCGCTCTGCATGAACTCGCTGCGGTTGAGCGCCGAGACGATGCCGACGGTGACGGTGCGCTCGAAGCCGAACGGGCTTCCCACCGCCATCACCCACTGGCCGACGACAAGCTCGGAGGCCTTTCCTGCCTTGATGGCCGGATAGCCGGTGCCATCGATCTTCAAGACGGCAAGGTCTGTGCTCTTGTCGGCACCCACAACCTTTGCTTCCTTGTCCTCAGCGCCGACGGTGACAATAAGCCGGTCGGCACCATCGACGACGTGGTGGTTGGTGATGATATAGCCATCCTCTCGGATGATCACGCCGGAACCGCTGCCTGACTCTTGCGAGAACCGGCGCCCGCTGAGGAGGTTGGTGCCGTCCTGCACAACGGTGATGCCCACGACGGAGGGCACGGCTTTCTCGGCAACCACCTGGGCGATCTTATTCGCAGAGCCGTCGCCGTCTATGGTGATGACCTGCTCGGTGCGCGTGACGGTGGTGGCCTCCACCGGCGCGACCTCTTCGGTCGGCAGCTTCAGGAGTAGTCGGCTTCCCGGCACGATCCCTAACGCCCACGCGAGCGCTACAGCGACCAGCGCGCCGCCGACCAGCGCGCCAAAAAGCGCTGCGAAGAAGATGGCGGCCTTTGATCGCCGAGGCGCTGGGGCGACGGGCACGGCAGCAGGAGGCGCTGGGGCGACGGGCACGGCTTGAAGCGGAGGTATGGCAGTGGGAGTGGGAGGTGGGGGAGCCGGGGTGTCGGCTGGCCCGGCACCGGCAGGCCTGGCAGTCGGGGCGACTTGGGGCACGGAAGGGACGGTGGAGGGCGCGGCTTGAAGAGGAGGCGCGGCAGCAGGAGGCGCTGGGACTGCGGGCGGCTCCGGCGCTGGGACTGCGGGCGCTATTGATGGCGGAGGCGGCGGAGCGATGACAGGTGTTGGAGGTGTCGGGGCGACGGGCGCGGCAGACGGCTCCGGCGCGCTCGGCAGATCCGATGGAATCACCGGCTCAGGGTTGAGGGAACTCTCTTCAGGGGGCATACCACACCTCGCTCATTATGGCTGCCGACCCCACCAGGGGCGACAGGGGCATACAAGAGAACGGTAGGGTTCGTACAGGGTCGCACAGAAACAAGCCGCGTTAGCACGCCAAGCAGCCTGCGTCGGCCTACGTGTTAGCTTATACCCAATTCGGGCATCTCGGCTGCTTGCCCACAGTGTCCATACACGAACAACACAGGTTGTTCACATAATGGGCCGAGGGGTTGCAATGGGCCGAGGGGTTGCGGCTTTGGTTTTACCACAACAAAGCTGGCATAAGTCTCTGCTACTCGATTTGCAGGTGTTCTTTTAGCGCTTTTTGCAAAAGACCAGAGAAATTGACGTGCGCCTCCTCGGCTTTCTCGTTTAACCAGGCAGGAGAAGTTAACCTCCTACCATACTCGTAGGTCGGAGCGGTTCATTCCAGTTCTGCGTCCTCTAGTGTGCCGCTTGCAGTGGTGTCTTTGATCTTGCTTCTATGTGGGATTTGGATTCTTACGCCGTACTTGTGACTTTGAAGCCAGTTGCGCGGTGCACGACGCACGGCGCACTTGTCACTGTCGCCACCACTGTCGCCACCACCACTGCCACCGCCATTGTTGCCACCACTGCCGCCGTCACCACTGCCGCCTTCGCTGTCGTCGTTGCCGCTGCCGCCGTTGCCACCACCGCCACTGCCGCCGCCACCGTTGCCGGTTCGTCATTTGCGCGTAATCCCCGCGACATTCGTGCAGTGCATACTTGTGGAAGCCGCATACAGCGAGAGGAGTCGCCATGACTGCAGGCCGGTTATTCGCCATAGTGCTCATCCTGATCCTCGCGTCATTTGCTTGGGCCGTGCTGGGAGGCTCGGTTCAACTCAGGACCGACCGCATGACCGAGCCCCTTACGGATAAGGTTGCCGGGCTTTGGGGGAGCCCTCAGACACAGGTCGCCCCAACGTTTGCCGCCAGCTGGCCAAACCCGAGTTCACAGGCTACGGCCACGGTCGCGGCCCCGGTCACAGGGTCTCGGCTGGAGATCGACGGCAGCGACATCACGGTAGACTTCAAGCTCGACCAGCGTCGCAAGGGGCTGCTCTGGTATGCAACGTACGTCGTTGGTTTCGATGCGGTCTACAAGGTCACGAATCCTGCGACCAGCACCGCGGAGACAAAGATGACGTTCACGTTCCCGGATCCCCAGGGGATATACGACGGTTTTAAAATTGCCGTGGATGGGCGTGATGTCCCGATCTCCTATCGGGCGGGTGCGGGGGACGGTTTCGAGTCCTCGGCTCCTTACGACACGTCTTCTCATGACGAGTATGGGAGTCCGGCCTCTGGCCAGGGGGGCTATGCAGTCGCAACCTTTGACATCCCCGCAGGAAAGACGGTCGAGGTCGCAACCGGGTATTCCACAAATGGGCTTGACACGTGGGTCTACGAGCCTCGGCCTGAAGGCGCAGGTCTCATCGAGGACTTCCACCTCACGATGCACACCGACTTCGCCGACGTCGATTATCCCGGCGATGGAATCTCGCCCACCGCACGCGAGTCCAGTGGGAGCGGCCTGACGCTATCGTGGGATTATGACAGTGTGGTGAGCGGGCGTCCCATCGGGCTCGTGATGCCCTCGCCGACAAACCCGGGCCCGCTCGTCTCGCGCATCACGTTCTTCGCACCGGTGTCGCTACTGTTCTTCTTTGCGGCACTCGTGCTGCTCACCACAACGAGCAGCGTAAGGCTCCATCCCGTGCATTACGGGTTCCTCGCGGCGGCATTCTTCGCGTTCCACCTGCTGCTTACCTATCTTGCCGATCAGATCGATCTCCATGTGGCCTTTGCCCTTGCAGCGGCGGTCTCGGTGCTGCTCGTGCTGGGTTACTTGCGCGTGGTGGTCGGCACAAACAAGGCGCTTGCCGAGATCGCAGTCAGCCAACTTGTCTTCCTGATCCTGTTCAGTTACAGCTTCTTCTTTAAGGGGATCACTGGGCTTGCGATTACGATAGGCTCTATCCTGACCCTTGCGTTCTTCATGGCCAAGACGTCACGGGTCGATTGGGATGCCGCGTTTGAGCGCAAGCCGCGCCAGAGGCCGATGCCGCCTATGCCGATGATGGCGCAGCCTGCGGTAGCACCGACAGCGTCTGCCCAGGTAGGGCAGACGCCGATACCGCCTGCGCCACCTGCGCCGCCGGTGCCGCCGGGCCCGTCGTCGGGCAGCGCGCCCGTGCCGCCGGAGCCAGTGCCACCTGTGCCGCCGGTCTGATAACGCTGGCTGCCGCGCCCCTCGGCAAAGCAGGTCACCCTCGCACATAGTGTATCCTTGCAGGTTGCACACAGTATGTCTCTACGAGGGGGTTGGATACCTTTGCGGGCAACGGTCTCGCAGCTTGTCTCTGCTGCAATCTCGGCTGCCATTGCCGATGGCACGCTCGCGCTCGAATGCGTCCCGCTGATCGAGGTCGAGCGACCGCGCGACCCGTCGCATGGGGACTGGGCGACCTCGGTGGCGCTGCGCTGTGCCAAAGCAGCAGGCATGCCGCCGCGGGATGTCGCCGGTCTCATCGCCGAGCGCATCTCCCAGCACGACGATATTGCTTCGGTGGAGGTGGCCGGCCCGGGCTTCATAAACGTCCGGCTGTCCGCTTCCGCCTTGCAGCGGGTGCTTACCGTCGCACGTGAGCAGGACGGGGACTTTGCACGAAGCGATCTTGGTGCGGGGCGCAGTGTGCAGGTCGAGTTCGTCTCGGCGAACCCTGTGGGGCCGATGCACGTGGGTCATGGCCGCTGGGCGGCGCTCGGCGATTCGATCGCACGCGTGCTCGAGCATGCCGGTTGGCGTGTGCAGCGGGAGTTTTACGTGAACGATGCCGGCGTGCAGATGGATGTGTTCGGCGCTTCTGTTGCCGCCCGCTATCTGGAGCTTCTCGGCTGTGAGGCGCACTTTCCTGAGGAGGGTTACCGAGGCGCGTATATCGCAGAGATCGCTGCTGACGTGCGTGCTCTTGAGGGCGACGCGCTTGCCGACCTGCCAGCCGAGGAGCTTGAGACGCGGTGTCGGGAGGTCGGGTACCGGATCGTGCTTGAGGGGCATCTCAAGCGCGTGCTGCATGGGATGGGGGTCGATTTCGATGTCTGGTTCTCCGAGCGCACGCTTCATGCGCGCCGTGAGGACGGCGGCACCGAGATCGAGGACGCGATCACCCGGCTTGCCGAGCAGGGCTATCTCTACGAGAAGGACGGTGCCCGGTGGTTCCGCTCCACCGATTTCGAAGATGATAAGGACCGTGTGCTGCGCAAGGCGGACGGGGAGTACACGTATTTTGCCGCTGATACCGCTTACCACTGGGACAAGTTCGCCGTTCGCGGCTTTGACCGCGTGATCAACATCTGGGGTGCCGACCACCACGGGTATGTCGCACGCATGAAGGCCGCGGTCGCTGCGCTCGGCTATCCGGGGCAGCTCGATGTGGTGATCGGGCAGCTCGCGAACCTTTTCCGTGGCGGCGAGGTTGTGCGCATGAGTAAGCGCACAGGCGAGATGGTCACCTTTGAGGAGCTGCTCGGCGAGGTCGGTGCCGATGCGGCACGGTACTGGTTCTTGCGCCGATCGACCGACCAGCAGGTGGATTTTGACATCGAGGTCGCTCGGCAAAACACCGCTGACAATCCGGTGTACTACGTGCAGTATGCGCATGCGCGCATCTGCTCGGTGCTGCGCAAAGCCGCAGGCAGCCTCGATGGTGCCGTAGCCGCCGTTGATGCCGTCGCCGCTGGCGGCGCTGCTGATGCCGTCGCCGACCCGGGCACCACCGCTGCGACCATTGATGCCGCCGCCGACCCGGGTGCTGCCGGTCACGCCGCCGCCGCCATTGATGCCGCCGCCGACCCGGGCACCACTGCTGCGACCATTGATGCCGCCGCCGAGGCGGTGGTCGACGCATCGGCGGACCTCTCCTTGCTTACCGCCGAGGAGGAGTTCGCGCTCATGCGTCGGATCGGGGAGCTTTCCGACGTCGTGGAGCTTGCGGCGCGTGATCTCGCCCCACACCGCCTTGCGCGTTATGCCGAGGACATCGCGACGAGTTTCCACCAGTTCTATACACGTTGCCGGGTCGTTGACCCCGCCGAGCCCGAGCTTACACGCGCAAGGCTGTATGCTGTGGACGCGACCAGGAGGGTGCTGCGCCTGGTGCTCGGGCTTCTCGGCGTGAGCGCGCCTGAGCGCATGTAGAGACGAAGGAGGCATCTGATGGCAAAACCAACTGGATCTAGGCCGTCGGCAGTCCCGGACATGAGGACCGGGCACGATCTCATGAGCGTGCTACCGCTCACCGCGCAGATCAAAGACGATCGCCTGTGGATAGGAGGGGTCGATACCGTCGAGCTCGCCGCCGAGGCCGGGACCGCCGTCTACGTGATGGACGAGGCGACTATCCGCGAGCAGCTCCAGGAGTATGTCAAGTGGACCACCTACCACTGGAAGGATGTGGACGTGGTCTATGCCGGCAAGGCGTTCATGAGCCTTGCGATGGTCAAGCTGGTCGCCGAGGAAGGCTGCTGCCTCGATGTGTCAAGCGGCGGAGAGCTTGCGTATGCGCGCTCGGCAGGTTTCCCGATGGAGCGCGTATACGTGCACGGCAACAACAAGACGCCGGAGGAGCTTGCCGAGTGCCTTGATGCGGGTGTTGGGCGGATCGTGGTGGACAGCTTCGAGGAGATGGACCGTGTCTCGGCAATGGCGGTCGAACGAGGGGTCGTGCAGCGGGTGCTTATCCGTGTGACCCCAGGGATCACAGCCGACACCCACGACTATATCATGACGGGGGCGGAGGACTCGAAGTTCGGCTTCGGGTTTAACCAAGGGCTTGCAATGCATGCGGTCAAGCGTGCGGTCGAGCTGCCGGGGATCGACTTCGAGGGGCTGCACATGCACATCGGCTCGCAGATATTCGCGCTGCAGAGCTTTGCCAAGGCCATCGAGGTCATGGTCGCCTTCATGCGCGAGATCAAAAGCGAGGCGGGCGTTCCCGTGCGCCTGCTTGACACCGGCGGGGGCCTAGGGATCAAGTACGGGCTTCCCGATGAGCCCTCCACGATCAAGGAGTACGGCAAGGTCGTTGTGGACGACATCAAGGAGGAGTGCGAGAAGCACGGGCTTCCGGTGCCGCGCATGGCGGTGGAGCCTGGTCGGTCCGTGGTTGCCAATGCCGGCGTGACCCTTTACACCGTGGGGTCGATCAAAGAGATACCGGGCATCCGCACGTATGTGGCAGTTGACGGCGGCATGTCGGATAACATCCGCACGTCGCTTTATGGTGCCCACTACGAGGCGCTCATCGCCAACAAGGCCGACCGTCCCCGCGAGATGACCGCCACCGTTGCCGGCAAGCATTGCGAGAGCGGTGACATCGTCGTTTCCGATGGGCCGCTGCAATGCCCGGAGGTCGGCGACATCCTCTGCGTGTGTGCGACGGGGGCGTACTGTCAGTCGCTGAGCAACAACTACAACAAGCAGGTGCGGCCCGGGGTCGTTTTTGTGGCCGACGGCAAATGGCGCTGGGTCGTCCGGCGTGAGAGCTACGAGGACCTGCTCCGCAACGAGTGCGGGTAGAGCGACCGCGAGGGTCTGCTCGGCGGCGGGTGTGGCCAGACGCTACACTGAGGCCAGTCGTTAGGTGCTGGCGCTCTTGTCCGTCACGACCGACTCCAGGCGGCCCAGACCCAAGGGTCGTCGATCCCGGTGGCGAGGGTGTCAAGAGCTTTGGCGTTAGCATTGGCTTTTGCACTACGTACATAACCGTTGGCATTCAATCCTCTAAAATTCTGCTACCCGTCTAACGATATGATTGTGGTATCCTCCAGGGCAGATGCTGATCGACATCGAAGAGGTCGACATGATTCGAACAACAAGCAGTTTTATCCGGAAGCGGAACGCCCGCAGCCTCTCAATGAACCGCAAGGCGCACGTACTCCTTGCGTTCGTGCTCCTTCTGAGCTTGGTGCTCCAAGCACCCACCGTGGCTTCCAGAAATGCGTTCGCTGTGGCAGAGGTGAGCGCTGATAGCGCAGGCATTTTGAGCACCTCTACGCGCATTGCAGGTGCCGATCGTTACCTGACTGCCATTGAGGCCAGCAAGGCGAACTTCGGCTCGGCAGGCTCGGTCATACTTGCCACCGGCACGGGGTATGCCGATGCGCTCTCGGCCTCGGCTCTTGCCGGTGTCCTTGACGCGCCGCTCCTCCTTACACGCCCGGGCGCGCTGGGCGACGGCACCCTGGGTGAGATCCAGCGCCTTGGTGCCAAGGATGTCTACATCATGGGGTCTACCGCTGCGGTGTCGGCGGGCGTGGAGAGCGCTTTGAAAAGCGCAGGGCTTGGTGTCGAGCGCATCGCAGGCACCGACCGCTATGGGACGAGTGCCGCTGTTGCGCAGAAGGTCGCAAGCCTTGAGGGGGCCGCATTCGCCAAAAAGGCGTTTCTGGCAAGAGGGGATGACTTTGCAGACGGGCTTGCGGTCTCTCCCATAGCCTATAAGAACAAGATCCCGGTGGTGCTTACACAATCGACGGCGCTTGCCGGGGCTGCCGCAGGC
>WRDS01000054.1 GCA_009779675.1 Coriobacteriia bacterium | reverse complement strand
ATCGTCTCGCTCAAGGAGCAGGGCGCGAGGATCGATGCCTGGGGGGTGGGCACGAAGCTTGTCACAGGGTGGGATCAGCCTGCCCTCGGCGGGGTGTATAAACTCGCAGCGCTTCGGAAGCCCGGGGGGGACTGGATCCCGCGTCTGAAAATCTCAGAGCAGACCACAAAGGTGACCGTTCCAGGGGTTCAGGGTGTGAGGCGCTACCGGCGCGCCGATGGATCGCTTGCCGGTGACATGATCTACGATACCGCGTGCATGCCCCCCAAAGAGGCGACGATGGTCGACCCCGCCGATTCTACCCGGCGCAAGGCATTCTCGGCGGATCAGGAATACGAAGAGCTGCTTGTGGGCGTGATGCGCGCAGGAAAATGTGTGCGCAAGATGCCGGAGCTTTCGGCTATTCGCGAGCGGGTCCTTTCGGGGCTTGCCGAGCTTGACCCGTCAACCAGGCGCTTTCTCAATCCGCATACCTATCCCGTTGGGCTTGAGCGGTCTTTGCATGATCTTCGCAGGGTGCTTGTACTGAGGCTCAGGGGGGTTGCTTTAGCGGAAACAGCCCCGAGTGCCGAAGCGGTTGCGAAGATCGGGGCTACGATCGGCAAGGTATTTGAGGAGGATTAAGAGGTGAGGCAGGTGGAGCGGGCGAGGCGTGCGCTGCTGATTATCGATGCCCAAAATGACTTCATGCCGTTCGGGGCGCTTCCGGTCGCCGAGGGCGATGCGGTCATCGAGGTCGCTAACGAACTGGCTCCACGCTTCGATTATGTGGCGGCCAGCCAAGACTGGCATCCCGCGGGCCACCTGTCATTTGCGAGCAGCCATTCTGGGTGTGTTGCAGGAGATATGGTGGACCTTGTCGGAGCCAAGCAGGTCCTCTGGGTCGATCACTGTATACAGGACACGCCAGGGGCATCGTTCCACTCGGGTCTCGAGGTGAGCCATATTGATGCTGTCGTGAAGAAAGGCACGGATCACGGGATCGACTCCTACTCGGCCTTTTTTGACAACAACCATGCGCGATCTACGGGTCTTGTCGATCTGCTGCGTAAAGAAGGTATAACCGAGGTCTATGCGGTCGGGCTTGCGACCGACTACTGCGTGCTGTTCACCGTACTTGACGCACGGAAGCTTGGTTTTAGCGTCGCGGTAGTGAGCGATGGCGTGCGGGGGGTCAATCTTCGTGCGGGGGATGACTTAAAAGCGCTGGATCAAATGCGCAAAGCAGGCAGCAGGATTGTGACCTCAGAAGAAGTCTGACAAGCCGCTGAGCGCATCAGCCACGTTCTCCTCAAGCCAGTCATTGATCGAGACGTAAAACGTGGGGTTGAACACGAGGCCCATGCCCTCGGCGAGTTCAATCATCGAGCGAAGCAGGTAGTCGCTCTCGATGCACAAGTCAATGACCTCGGCCGTTACAGCCTCGTTGATCGAGACCGGGTTCCAGAAGTGTTTCTTGCCGTTGCTTTGAATGATCAGGTCCAACACGCAGTTGCCGGCGGTCATGATATAAAGTTCGATGCCGTCCGGAAGGGCCTTTCCCATCGAAGCTATGCTGCGCTCCAGGCCGAGCGTGTCCGCAAGCGTTTGCTCGTCAACATGCATGGAGACCGGGGTGCGGGGGAGGGACTGGATCACCTCGCGGAGGTTGCAGGCGCGCACAAGGATGTCTGAGGGGATTACGTCCATCAGCAACTGGAGCGTGAAGTTTGCCTCGGTTGCCGAAGTAGAGCCGAGAAGGGCCCTGATCGAGCTGCGCGCCTCGCCCTCATAATATGGGCGCAAGGATCTTGGGCCCGAAAGGGCAGATGGCGGCTGCGGTGGTTGTCGGGACTCTGCGGCGTGGGGCATCATTATATTGTGGTTATCGGCAGGTTACATAGCATGCCAGTAACACCTAACATTGCGCTGTGACATCCATCACGTAACAATACTCCATGCCAGCGGCTTGATCTTCGCACCGGCACCCTTCATTTTCATCTGGTTGGGCTTCTGATGCCATTTTACGGTGGATTTGACACTTTTAATAGGTTTCGTGCGTCTCACGAAAAATGCCCACGAAATGTGTGGTTTTTGCAATCAGTTGGTTTTGCAGTCTCTCAGGCGGTGATTGGAGGATTTATCATGAAGGTGGTTGCTGTTTCAGGTTCGGCGCGCCGTGGAGGCAACACGGCAGCGCTTCTTAAGGCGGTTTTTGAGCCACTCAATGAGGCAGGGCACGAGTGCGAGCTTATCGAGCTCGCCGGCTCTGAAGTGCGCGGTTGCGCCGCGTGTGGCCGTTGCCGAGATACAAGGGACTCGAAATGCTCAGGGCGCGATGATCTCGGCAACGAGGTTATCGCAAAGCTGTTTGCCGCTGATGCAGTGATTTTGGGCAGTCCCACGTATTTTGCAGACATCACGCCTGAACTCAAAGCGATCATTGACCGAGCAGGATACGTGAGCAGGAGCAAGCCAGAACTTCTCTCGCGCAAGCCCGGGGCTGCGGTTGTCGCGGCCAGAAGGGCCGGTGCCATGCACGCGTTCGATTCGATCAACCACTTCTTTACGATCACCGAGATGATCACGGTCGGATCCAGCTACTGGAACATAGGGATCGGAAGGGAGAAAGGCGAGGTCGCAGATGATGCCGAGGGTCTGGCGACGATGCGCCGCCTCGGCGAGAACATGGCGTGGCTTCTTGAGCGGATCCGTGGCGGTTAGCGTTTTCTGAGAGTCTGCGCAAAAGATGGCAAGGTTTTTGCAGCTGAATTAAACCAGCAACTTACAGCGCAATATAGCTGCGGTCGTGACTGCGGTCAGTGGCATATCGGCATAAACCGTCGTGCCCGGTATCGCTGCAAGAGGTCTCGGAAGCCATGGGTGCCAGATGGGAACCATACTGGGGGAAGGCTGGTTACGATTCAGATGGAAACGACAAGCCAGAGGAACCGGGTACTTGAGCAGGTGATAGCTCAGAAGCAGGTCATCACCAGCGCAAAGGCAGAGCAGATTGCATCACGGATGCTTGCGCGGCAGAAGCGCGACAGGCATCTGATGTTGTCGCTGGGCAGTGCTTTGGAAAATATTCTTTTCCTAGATCAAACAGGCAAGGTCGTCTATTGCACCGATACCTTCCTTGGGTGGGCCGGGGTCTCGGACATCGAGGTTGCGTGCGGCAGCAGGCTGGAGGAGCTGGTTGCCAAGATCCCTGATCAACAATGTTTTGCCAGAGGGACCATGGTGCTGTTCTGCGATGCGACCGGAGCCGAACCCGTCGTGCTGCGTCATTAGAAGAAAGAATCATCGTGGCATTTGTGCTACAGGGGCAGGCCGCGTTACGATTGCGGGGTAGAAAGGGGGCACCTGTGGCCGAAGAAGCTCACGCGCTTGCTGTTTTCATCGACTTCGAGAACCTTGCCATTGGCATGGAGCACCAAAGTGCTAGGAGTCGGCAGAAAACCCCTAAGCGTTTTGATATGAGCAAAGTGCTTGAACGTTTGGTTGAAAAAGGGAGGATCTCAACCAAGCATGCGTATGCAGACTGGAAGCGTTTCGAGGAGTATCCAGCGCTGCTGCACGAGCTTGGGATCGAACTTACCGAGATCCCCGATCGAGCGATAACCGGAAAGAACTCGGCGGATATCCGCCTTGTGGTCGATGCGATGGAGCTATCGTATACCAAAAGCCACATCGACACGATCGTCATTGTCTCGGGGGACTCTGATTTCGCACCGCTGGTAGCACAGCTAAAAGAGAATGGTAAGCGTGTTATCGGCGTTGGGATGCGGGACTCGACCTCAAACCTGCTGGCCGATAACTGTGACGAGTTCATCTATTACGAGGATATAGGTGCCCCAGCAGGGGCCCCAGTGCTCAGGGACGATGTCCCACGGAAGAGAAAGCCGGCGTACAAGCAGCTTTTTGAGGCTATCGAGGCGCTGCAGCGCGAGAATGTGGGGGTGATGCACAGCTCGCTTGTGAAAGACGCGATGAAGCGGAAGAACCCCTCGTTTACCGAGTCCTCATACGGGTATAAGTCATTCACCCAGCTCCTTGAGGATGCGCAGGCGCTCGGCTATATCACGCTCTCTACGGATGCTCGGTCGGGCACGTACGTAGTTGATCGCTTTACCGGTGCCTGACCCAAAACCGTCGGCACCCATGCAAAAACTTGCGTTTTTTGCGCCCTGTCCTGCGGGGATAGAGCCGTTGCTCGCCGATGAGCTGCGCAGGCTTCGCCTAAAAGGGGTTAGACCACAGCGTTCCGGGGTGCTCTTTGCAGGATCATCTGCTGACGGCATGCGCGCCCTTTTTTGGTCTCGGCTTGCGTCGCGTGTGCTGCTCACGCTTGGCGAGGTGGATGCCTCGAGCGCCGACGGGTTCTACGCAGGCGTGCACGGTATCGCTTGGGAAGAGCATGTGCGTGCAACCGGGACAATCGCGGTCGATGCCAGCGGCACCAACGATGCGCTCCGAAACACCCAGTTTACCGCCGTGCGGACCAAAGACGCTGTCGCAGACCGCTTTCGGGAGAAGTTCGGTCGAAGACCCGATGTGGATGTAAGCAACCCGGACCTGCGCATCAACGTGGCCGTCCGCTCCGAGAGGGCTACCGTGTCAGTCGACCTGTCGGGCATCCCGCTCCATCGCCGAGGGTACCGCAAGCCCGGGGTGCAGGTGGCTGCCCCCATGAAAGAGACGCTTGCCGCTGCCGTCCTCGAGACCGCCGCATGGCGCCACATCGCCGAGGCGGGCGGGGCGTTTGTCGACCCGATGTGCGGCTCTGGCACGCTTGCTATCGAGGCTGCCCTTATAGCGGCAGACATCGCGCCTGGGCTGCTCCGAGAGCACCACCCGGTTCAGAAGTGGCTCGGGTTCGATCCCGCCGAGTGGCAACGGATGGTCCGCTCCGCCGAAGAGCGCCGCCGAGAAGGGCTCGGCGTATTGCCGACAATATCGGCGAGCGACGTTGACCCGCGTGCGGTCGAGATCGCCCGCGGGTGTCTGCGCCGCGCCGGTCTTGAGCGCCGGGTGACGGTGGAATGCCTCGACCTTGCCAAGCTAAAGCCGTCGACGGTCGGGCAAGGGCTTATCGCGACTAACCCCCCCTGGGGCGAGCGGCTTTCGCAAGAAGAGCTGCTTCCAGCGCTGTACGCCTCTTTGGCGGGCAGGCTGGACGGCTTTTGCGGCTGGCGGCTTGTGGTAGCCTCCCCGGATCCGAGGCTGAGCGCGGGGCTTGGTTTGAGCCCGGACAGTGTGTGCACAATCGGCACGGGCAAAGGTGCGGCAACAGCGACGGTGTTCTCTCTTGGCGGCACTGCCGGGAAGGCCGCACCCTTGCGCACGAGCCGTCCAGGCAACGCGCCTGCGCGTGAGCACGCGGGCACTTTAGACCGCGCTGGCGCATCGCCGCATTCCGGCACAGCAGCTCCCAGCACAACGGCTCCTGGCACGGCGACTCCTCACGGGGCGGCCCCCAGCACAACGGTTCTTGACGCGACCGAGTTCTCGAACCGTTTGCGAAAAATGGCCAAGCACTACTCGAAGTGGGCACGCCGCTCGGGTGTGGGCTGTTACCGTGTCTACGATGCCGACCTGCCGGATTTCGCGGTTGCCGTCGACTTGCTCGAAGGGGCAGGTGACGACAGCAAAAAACGCTTCGCACACGTCGCCGAGTATGCGCCACCCCGGCATATCGATGCCGGAAAAGCCGCTGCACGTGCCTCTGCTGCGCTTGAAGTCGTCGCCGAGGCGCTGGACATCAGACCCGAGGATGTCTTTTTTAAGCGAAGACAACGCCAAAAGGGGAGTTCGCAGTATGAGGCGCAGGCTCGGCGGAGCCGCAAGGCCACCGTTGCCGAGAACGGCTTGCTTTTCGAGTTGAACCTGTCGGATTACCTGGATTACGGGCTCTTTTTGGATCACCGTGATGTGCGTGCATGGATCAGGGACAACGCTCAGGATGCCAGGTTCCTGAACCTTTTCGGGTACACCGGCTCGGCTAGCGTCTATGCGGCGGCTGGAGGCGCACGGTCAACGACGACGGTCGATCTTTCTGCGACCTATCTGGAGTGGGGCCGACGGAATTTTGCGCTCAATGGGCTCGATGCATCCAGTGGGTATAATGCGCCTAGTGGCCATGGTAATGCGCCAAGCAGCCATGGCGGGCAGCAGCACCGCCTCGTGCAGGCCGATGCGCTTGACTGGGTCAAGGAGGCTGTGGAATCTTTGCAGATGCAAGAAAACGCGCAGGGCGGGATATACGAACTCATCTTTTGCGATGCGCCCACGTTCTCGAACTCGAAGCGGATGAGGATGACCTGGGATGTGCAACGCGACCACGCCGAGCTGCTCACGGATGTCGGTCAGCTGCTTGCGCCCAAGGGGGTGCTGGTCTTTTCCTGTAACCGGCGAGGCTTCAAGCTCGATGAGGAGTCATTAAGGCAGGCGGGTCTTTTAGCGGTCGATGTGACAGCCCGCACCATCCCGAAGGATTTCGAGCGGATGCCGATGGTGCACCAGTGTTTCGAGATACGCCACATATCCCCCTGATCGCTCGGCAGGCAGTCTGGTTTGCAGGCATGGTGTGAGAGGAGCGGGAAGTGCCCATGAAACGAACAGCCAGGTGTTTTTTCATAGCTGTAGCAGTTCTGATCCTTCTGGGGGCGACTGGATGTTCGGCAGGGCAGTTTCTACTCCCATGTCGGAACAGCCGTGTAATTGACGATAGCTTTCTTGGGCGCTGGTGCGACTCAAGAAACGCCAAGAGCGCGGACGCAATCTACGATAGCGGGATAGATGAACTGGAAATCCTCAAGATCACCCTGAGTGCCGTCACATTCAACGTGCGCCACGTCGGCGAAATGCCCACCTACAGGATCGCATCGAATGAGAAGCCCGTTGTTGGGATCCTCAAGAACGGTATCGCAAGCTTCGAGTTTGTTGATGCCAAAGGCAACAGCAATAAAGGGACTATTGAGTTTTTGGATCAGCAGCTCGTTGTTAACATCTCGGCCATTAAGATTGGAGCCGAAGGCCCTGGCAGTTCCCTGGCAATGAGCTGCCTTATGCTTAAGGACGAGCATTGGGAGACGAGGGAGATCCCGGATATACTTGGCGTGATGAGTTCCTTCATAGGCTTAGCCGAGGACGAGGTACTTTACAGCAAGGCTGACGAATCCTCAGACCTGCCTGCAATAAAAATGGGACCCCTTATAGAGCCCCCTCCCTCAGAGCAAGATGTCTCTGAGTATGTTCAATATGTAGACGCAGGCATTGTGGGCACGCGTACCGATAAGGTCTATTACAAGAACCTGCACGGAACGATCGTAGGATCAAACGAACTCGAAGTACCCCTCAGTGACAGCGATGCCGTTTTGCTATTCACCTGGGTTGATCCCGGAACCATCAGGGTCTCAAAGCTACGAGGAACGCTGCCTTCCCAGCTGGAAACACTCCTTGATCCTCCCACATATTGGAATCCAGGGTATTTTGAAGGCTAGGGGACAGGCCCTGGGCTGAGTGGCAAGCCCCACCTTGCCTTTCGAGATACAGCTCACCACAGCCCCGCCCTGCCTTTGGGGCATGGCTTATCACCAGCTTGATATTGATTGCCAGTTGAGGAAGCTGGGCCCATTGGTAGATCGCAGGTCATCTCCACGGTACACAACCTTTTGCGAGCATCTGGCAGAGCTTTTCCTTGCAAATAGCCTCATGGCCTCAAGGTGACTCTGATTCGCAGTTTGAGACAATTTGATTTCGAACAGCTCAAGTCGGTCAAGCGATTGTTTGAGCACAAGATCGACTTCTTTTTCTTTATTGCCATCGTTGCGCCAGAAGAACATTTTGGGTACTTTGCCCTGGTTGTAGATCTGCTTGCGTTTTTCAACAATAACCGCATTCTCGAATAACGCCCCAAATCGTTTGCTTGAGACGAGGTCGGCCTCTGTTTCAATGCCCAGCAACGAACAGAGCAAGCCCGTGTCATAAAAGTAGAGTTTCGCAGTCTTAACGTGCCTATTTCCTACATTGCGGTAATATGGCGTGAGCCTGAACGCCACGTAGCTTTCCTCAAGAATCGATAGCCAAGAGGCAATCGTTCGTGCGTCTGCGCCGATATCTCTTCCAAGATCGGAAAGGTTGATAAGGCTTCCGACTCTTGCTGCACATGCTGTAAGGAAAGTCTCAAAACGAAGAATGTCGCGTACCGCGGTCTCGTTTCTAACATCTCGCTCCACATAGGTGCGCAGGTAGTTGGGATAAAAATTCGTTGGCGGTATTTTTGTAGTAATGGCTCGCGGATAGCATCCGTGGACAATCCAGCTTTCGGCTGATTGCGGAAAAAAGCCGCCCTTTTGCATCTCGTCAAGCGCTAAAGGCGGCAATGAGAGGATCCCAACCCGTCCAGCTAAAGATTGAGAGATACCTTTTAGCATGAGGAAGTTTTGAGAGCCAGAAAGCAGGTACATGCCAGGCGTGTTCGCCGCATCGATTTTTGCCTGCAGGTAGGAGAATAAATCCGGTGCACGTTGAACCTCGTCAAGGATAACCCGGTTTCCACAAGACTCTAAAAACCCGCGGGGATCCTCAATTGCAAACTTACGTGTGTCAACATCCTCAAGGCTATAGTAAGCATGATCAGGGAAGGTATGGGCTAGCAGGGTGCTCTTTCCGCTTTGCCGAGGCCCGGTTAGGAACACGGCAGGAAACTGAGAGTACAGCTCCACGAGTTTTTTTGTTATTGAGCGTTCAAGATAGATCATATTGCCCCAGCCCAGTTGTTTCCAAATGAGTACCGTTCAAGAAAAATAAAGCTGGTTCTACATTAGGCTGTATGATGATTCGACATCAGAGCCTATGGCGATTCTACATTAGATCATATGACAATTCAACATTAGAGTTTGTGATGATCCTACATTAGACCTTGTGCTTGCATTCCTATCAGGCGCGAGAAGGCTGTCTCGGCGGCAGATGGCACGGTGATCTGCATCGCATGCACGCAGCCTCAAATGAAATCCGGTCAAACATTATCCGCAACATCGTTTATAGACCGAGCGAATTTTGTGGCAGCTGAATTTTGTATAGTGCACCTATAGCGGCGCTGTCGTATAATTAAGGCTCACCATGGGGGCAGACCATCTTCGGCCTGTCCGACACTGAGCCCTAAGCTCTCCATTTTGGCTACGTGCGCCGGCTGTGCACCGGCATCTACGCAACAGGAGGTCTATACGTGGAGACAACCAAGATATGGCAGATGCCAGTCAAAAGCATGGTTGGCGAAAAACCGATCAAGTTGGACGACACTACACTGCGGGACGGCGAGCAGACCGCTGGCGTGGTTTTCACAAACGACGAAAAGATCAAGATCGCCAAGATGCTCGATGAGATAGGGGTCGCCCAGATCGAGGCGGGTATACCTGTCATGGGTGGCGATGAGCGGGATGCGATCGAAGAGATCGCGCACATGGGGCTCAACGCCTCGGTGTTAGGCTGGAACCGTGCGAGTGTTGCCGACATCAAGACCTCGATTGACTGCGGGGTCGATGCGGTCGCGATATCTCTTGCCACAAGTGACATCCACATCGAGACCAAGCTCATGAAGGATCGCAAATGGGTCCTCAACTCGATCCGCGAGGCGGTGGCATTCGCCAAGAGCAATGGGGTATATGTCTCCGTGAACGCCGAGGATGCCTCGCGCACGGAGTTCGGCTTCTTGCTTGAGTATGCTGCGGCGGCAAAAGAAGAGGGCGCGGACCGCCTTAGGTTCTGTGACACCATCGGGATCATGGACCCGTTCAGGACCTATCGGGTCATCAGCGAGCTCATCGAGCACACCGGCCTTGAGATCGAGATGCACACGCATAACGACTTCGGCATGGCAACGGCAAACGCCCTCGCAGGCATACATGCTGGCGCGACTTGGGTCAACGTCACGATCGGCGGGCTCGGTGAGCGTGCTGGCAATGCAGCGCTTGAAGAGGTGGTCATGACCCTTAAGCACATCGAGGCGCTCGACCTGCACTTCGACACCAAGCGGTTCTATGAGATGGTGGACTATGTGATGCAAGCCGCTGGCAGGACAATGCCGGTATGGAAGCCGATCGTGGGGCCCAACATGTTCACGCACGAGAGCGGCATCCACGCGGACGGTGTCATCAAAAACCCCAAGACGTATGAGGTGTTCAGTCCTGATGAGGTCGGGCTGGAGCGCCAGATCGTCGTAGGCAAGCACTCCGGAAGCCGCACGCTTGAGATGAAATTCGCCGAGTACGGGGTCCCCCTGTCGCGTGAGCACGCCACCGAGCTCCTCCCATACGTCCGCGACGAGGCCATCCGTTTGAAGCGACCGCTGTTTGACAAGGAGCTCGTCGAGCTGTTCCGCACGAACATCCTTGGGCAGGATAACTAGCCCTTAAGCAGGACAATCAGCAGGCATTAACAGATATTAGAGCAGGCACCGCTGGCGCGAGGAGGCCACAGGCGTTGCTTGTGGTGTGGCCGACTAGCACCTAGCAGGTATTAAGGGGTTGGTTCTCATAGGGAAAACCATCGCCGAGAAGATCCTCTCGGCTCACTCGGGCACTGACGCGTATGCCGGTAGCATCGTCATCGCCGAGCTCGACTTCGTTATGGGCCAGGATGGGACTACGCCGCTTGCGATCCGTGCGCTTGAGAACATGGGGGTTGATTCCGTATTCGACCCGGGGAAAGTCGCCGTTGTCATGGATCACAGCTCTCCGAGCCCGATCGAAGGCGTCTCGGCGCTCCATACCATGATGCGCGAGTTCGGCAAAAAGACGGGGGTCACCGTTTACGATGTGGGCGAAGGGGTATGCCATCAGCTGATCCCCGAAAAAGGCCGCGTGGTTCCTGGCGACCTGATGGTAGGATGCGACTCCCATACGTGCACGTATGGTGCGCTCAACGTCTTTTCCACGGGTGTCGGCTCGACCGATGGTGCTGCAGCGATGGCATCAGGCCGGCTTTGGTTCAAGGTCCCGGAGACTATCAAGGTCACGTGCACGGGTGGGCTCTTGCCGGGGGCGTTCAGCAAGGACCTGGTGCTATACCTTGCAGGGCAGATCAAGGCTGACGGGGCCACCTATCAGGCCATGGAGTTCCATGGGCCGGTGATCGACGCGCTTTCGGTCGAGGCCAGGATGACGATCAGCAATATGGCGATCGAGGTCGGCGCAAAAGCGGGTCTTATGGTCGCCGATGACAAGACGCTAGAGTGGTTCGAGGGGCGTAGCGAGAAGACGCCTTGTCCGGTCAGTCCTGATGCGGATGCGGCCTACTCCCAAGAGATCGTCATCGACGCAGGCATTGTAGGCCCGCAGGTCGCCAAGCCGCATGCGGTCGATAACGTCTCGCCAGTCGAAGAGGTCGAGGGAACGCCGATCGCCCAGGGTGTCTTGGGGACCTGCACCAACGGTCGCCTTGAGGACCTTGCCGTTGCGGCCGGTATCCTGCGCGGTCGCAAGATCAGCCCTGACGTTCGCTTTGTGGTGGCACCTGCTTCTCGGCAGGTATTGCTTGACGGCATCGAGGCGGGCTACATCCAGACGCTTGTCGAGGCGGGGGCTGCGCTTGTCACCCCGGGGTGCGGGCCGTGCGTGGGCACACATAACGGCGTTCCGAGCGATGGCGAGAACGTGATATCCACGGCGAACCGCAACTTCAAAGGGCGCATGGGCAACAGCAACGCGTTCATCTATTTGGGAAGCCCCGCCACGGTGGCGGCCTCGGTCATCGAGGGCAAGATCACGGATCCACGCAAATACTTTTAGTACCTTTGTTGCTACGAGAGTAGGATGTCCCGCCTATTTTCATTCTCGGCTGTGGCAGGCAGCCATGGGATGTTGAGGAGCGAAATGGAATTACGCGCTTGCGCTTTCAAGTACGGTGATGACATCAACACCGACTACATTATCAGCGGGAAATACAAGTTCAAGTCGGCCGACATGGAGGGCATGGCGACTCACGCCATGGAGGACCTCGACCCGGACTACTATGCAAAAGTAAAGCCTGGCGGCGGGTTCCTGGTCGCCGGCAAGAACTTTGGCATGGGCTCTAGCCGAGAACAGGCACCGCTTGTCCTGATCCACAGCAACACGAAGACTGTGCTCGCAAAAAGCTTTGCGCGCATCTTTTACCGCAACGCCATCAACACCGGGCTGCCGGTCGTCGAGTGCGATACCGACCGCATCGACGACGGCGATGAGCTGGTGGTCGACCTTGGGTCTGGGGTCGTGCAAAACCTCACAAAGGGTATCGAGATACCGTTTGCCCCGCTCCCTTCGGTAATGGCGCAGCTGCTTGCAGACGGAGGACTTGTCGAGCACTTCAAGAAGCACGGGGGGTTCAACCTTGAGGGACGGGAATGAGATAGATGGCTGACACCAAGCCCTCTTTTGCTCCTGGCGATGACCAGGTTGTGGTCGCGAGAAAGGCGGTCGACAGCTCGGCGGTGCTCTCTGATGTGGTGGGGGCGCTTTCCGGCGAGGACCGGCGGGCGCGCCAGTTTGCGGCATCGGTCGTCCATGAGATCGCCGATCACGACCCTGCCCTGCTAAAGCCTTTTGTTGACGAGCTGGCCGATGCGCTGCATCGTCCGGAATCGCAGACGCGCTGGGAGGTCCTCGGCACGTTCGAGGAGCTTGTAGGCGTAGATGCGCGGCTGGTGGACAAGGCATTGACGGGGACCGAGGCGGCCCTGCACGACGAGGAGTCCGGCGTGGTACGTCTGGCAGCATTCCGCCTGCTTGTCGCTTACGGGGCAACGACGGCAAGACGCTCCGAGCGGGCCTGGTCGCTTGTATCAGAGTCGCTCCGCTGTTACCACGGCGACCCCGAGTTCCTTCCGATGTTAGACGGCATCTATAAAATGGTCTGCGGGAATGCCTCCGATAAGGTAAAGCGCTCAGCTGCCGAGGCCATGGCTTTTGATGCCGAGAACGCGAAAGGGACCCTCAAGCGTCGGGCTTTACGCATTGTCGCTTGTGCGCCGTCCAAAAGCGGCAAATAGAAAGCGGCAAATAGAAGCAGGATAAAAAAGCAGGCAGTTGCAAAAGCACTGCACCATAAGAAGCACCTACACGAAAAGGAGTCTTGCTTGTGGCGAAACATACCGTGGCCCTCATCCCGGGCGATGGCATCGGCCCGGAGATCACCTCGGCGATGTGCAGGGTCGTCGAGGCGACCGGAGTCGATATCGAGTGGGAGGTTGCCGAGGCGGGCGCAGAAGTCATGGACAGGTTCGGGACGCCTCTCCCAAACGAGGTTCTCGAGTCTGTCCGGCGCAACAAGGTTGCCATCAAAGGCCCGATCACCACGCCGGTGGGCACGGGCTTTCGCAGCGTGAACGTTGCGTTGCGCAAGGAGCTCGACCTCTTTGCATGTCTTCGGCCGGCCTTCTCGATCCCCGGCTCAGGGGCGCGTTATGACGACATCGACCTTGTTGTTGTACGGGAGAACACAGAGGACCTGTATGCGGGCATCGAGTTCGAGGAGGGCAGCGCTGGCGCACGCGAGCTGATAGGGTTTGCCGCAGACCAGGGTGCCGGCATCATCCGACCGGACTCAGGCATATCCTTAAAGCCGATCTCGGTATCGGGCACCCAGCGCATCGTGCGGTACGCCTTTGAGTACGCCATCGCGAACGGGCGCAAGAAGGTGACGGCCGTCCACAAGGCGAACATCCTCAAGCACTCCGACGGGCTGTTCTTAAAGGTCGCCCGCGAGGTCGCCCAGGAGTACGCGGACTCCGGTGTCGGGTTCGAGGACTACATCGTTGATGCCACCTGCATGCAGCTGGTGCTGCATCCGGAGTGGTGGGATGTGCTCGTGCTCCCCAATCTCTACGGGGACATCGTGAGCGACCTCTGCGCCGGGCTCATCGGCGGCCTCGGCATAGCGCCTGGCGCGAACATCGGCCTTGAGGCCGCGCTCTTCGAGCCGGTCCATGGCTCGGCCCCCAAATACGCTGGGAAGGATATGGCGAATCCCACCGCCGAGATACTCTCGGCGCAGCTCATGCTCAAGCACCTTCAGGAGACCGATGCCGCCGAGCGGGTGCTCAATGCCGTGCGCGAAGTGATCGCCGAGGGGGAGCGGGTCACCTACGACATCAAGCGCTCCAGCACGGGCACCACTGACGGTTGTGTCGGCACTCAGGCGTATGCAGACGCGGTTATCGAGAGGCTATAGCATCCGGCGCGTTGCACTTGCGGTGCTTGCCGGGGCCTTTGGCGTGGTGTTTATTGTCGGCGGGCTGCTGTTGGTCGCCAAGACAGGAGGCGATCGCCCGCCCTCGAGCGGCACCGGCTCGGATCGGCGGTCAACCCCGCCCTCGTCCTCACCCGCCGGTGCCCGTGGCAGCTCCAGCGTTGACGCGAGCGGCACTCCTGCGACGGGGGTCGTGATCGATCTCATCACGCGCACTCCGCAGGGCGGGCGGGCTGCGGTCGTTGCTTTCAGGTCCGGCAAAAGCATCAGTGTCTCTGCCGAGGACGGCAGCGCGCCGGTCCCGGTCGCCCAAAGCGCCAGCGGGCCTTATGCGCTTTCCCCGGATGGCCGGACGGTGGCGTTCGTGCAAAACCACGCCCTGTACCTCGCCGATGTCCAGACGCACGATGTGATATCCGCAGGCGATGCGGATATCGGGCTTGTGCCGCAGTGGCAGCCGGACTCGTCGCATGTCGTGTTCCGGCGGTGGGTCAAGGCCAGCGGTGACAGCTTCGATATATGGTCGGTAAAGAGAAGCGGCACGGGGGCCAAGCGGCTTCTGCCTGGCGAGAAGGCTGTGTGGTCACCCTCTGGCGAGGTGCTTGCGATCCTGAACAGCGTCGCTTCAGATGTTGTGGCAGGCAACAGCGGCGGGGGTGGCAGCGGCGGCAGCAGCAGCCCTGCGGGTGTTGCCTCTGTGAGTGTCGCGGTAAACGGCGGCGTGTTCAGGGCTATTCCGATCCAGACGGCGACACCCACGGCGGTAGGCTCCAATGGCAAGCGGGTGTTTGTGGGCACCACCGGTGGCGCAGACGGTGCCCGCGTGCTCTCGATGGCCCTGGACGGGAGCGACCAACGCCAGATTGCTGCCGCAGTGCCGGGGAAGCGCCTTGCGTTCTGGTCGGCGATCAGCGCATCACCGGACGGCGGGCTGCTTGCGCTGCAGGCGAATGGCGACGACGGGTATGCGCGGAGCTTCCTGATCCCTGCCGAGGGCGGGAAGCTTGCCGAGCTCTCACGGTTGAGCGACACCGTCGTTCAGGGGTTCAACGCAGCTGGCGACCGGCTGTTCATTGTAGAGGGCAACGCGTTTCAGGGAGAACCGACATCGCTTGCGAGCGTAGAGCGAGATGGATCCGGGCGGCAGACTGTTGTGGCCGGCGCACAGTAGCGCGCAGTAGTGCGGTGGCGCGCAATGCAGCAGCGCGTGGCAGCGTGCAAGGCGGTAGCGCGCAGTGCAGAAGCGCGGTAGTGCGCTAGCGGGGTAGCGCGAGAACATCGTCACGCCTCCCCTCGTATCCTGAACATCGTCGTCATTGGACGACTTTTGTCCTGTGTTTACTGTTCTTGAATATGGGACATAATTCCCCGATGGCAGGGGTCGCACAGCACCCCCTGAAGCTTGTCTTCTTAT
>WRDS01000053.1 GCA_009779675.1 Coriobacteriia bacterium | reverse complement strand
CCTGGACAGGAGCGTTCTTGTCGTTGGCATTCGTGCCGTCCCCGCCGGTGCCGTCGCCGAGCTGGCCACAGCTGTTCAGCCCCCATGCCCAGAGCGTGCCGTCCTCCTTGATGCCGAGCGAGTGGAAGCCTCTTCCTGCGCTTACGATCTTCCATCTCACGAACCCTGTGGACAAAAGCGCGGCATCATTCGCCCCAAGGTCTGGGGCGATCTCATCGGTAGCAAGGGTGCACGTCGCTGCGATACCATCGGCGGCAAGAGCGCGTGCTGTGGCAGCATCGTCGGCGGCGAATACCGTCCCTGGTACAGCACTAAGGGCGATCGCCAGGCAAAGCACCGCCGAGAGGCAGACCCTTAGACGGCTCCCTGTCTTCGGGCTGGGCCCCGCATGGCGGCCTGACCCGATCCAACCTATCCGGGAATGGTTCTTGGGGTAGGGCGCGACGTTGTCTCGTACGGGGCATACGGTCACGTTGCCTCCTTCTCTCAGGCTGGCGCATGCCAAGAGTATACCCTCAGCTATACCTTCAGCCCTAGCATGTCTGCCGCATTGCGCCAAAGCAGGGGTTCGAGCTCGTCGTTATCAAGCCCGCTTTCTTGCCAGAGCGCAATCTCTTTGCGCACATCTGTCCATGGCCCGTCGCTGCCAAACACGATGCGCTCACTTCCGTGCGCCCGGACTATGGCGACCGCCTCGTCATCTGGCAGATAGCCCAGGGCAAAGGCGGTATCGAGATAGACCGGCAGGCCGACAAGGTGCTTTGCGACCTCGTCCCAGATGTCGAACCCGCCCATGTGGGCGAGGATGATGGTCAGGCCGGGGTTTTCCTCGATAAGTGTCCGGTAGGCCTTCGGCGTGCCTCGCACGGTATCGTAGGACGGGTCTGCGCCCGCATGGAACAAGATGATGAGGCCGTGCTCCTTGGCGGCTTTAAGGATCGGGGTCACGCACGGGTCGAGAGGATCGAACTCCTGGAACTCAGGGTGCAGTTTGATCCCGCGCAGCCCGAGCGATGCCATTCTCTCGATCTCAGCAGCAGGCTCCTCAAAGCCTGGGTGCATTGCGCCAAAGGGGACGATGCGCCCGTTGGCAGCGGCAGCGGCAGCGGCAGTCCAGTCGTTAATGCTTTTGACCTGGCCGGGCCGGGTCGCGATCGGCTGGACGACGGAGATGTCCACGCCGCTATGATCCATCGTGGCAAGAAGGCCTTCCACCGTGCCGTCGTAATATGGCCGATGGCGGTCCCTACGCTGCTGGCGGTCCTCACTCCGCTGGCGGCTCTGAGTGATGAGCGACTGCAAGGCCCGCTCGGCGATACCGGCGGGAAACACGTGGGTGTGGATGTCTATGACGGGCATATCAATCCCAAAAGCAAACCTCGCCTGTCTTCAAATCGTACTTTGAGCCGACTATTTTAAGCGAGCCATCCTGTACCCGTTGTGCCAAGAGGGGGCTGCCCTTCAGCTTGGAAACGGTGTGCCGGATGTTCGCATCCTCGTATTTGCAAATGGTAGGCTCGGCCTCGGCCTCACGGGCCTCATCCAAGGAAGGCTGTATCTCGGCTACGATTGCCGCCATGTTCGGGCTGTCGGTGCCGCCAGAGACTGCAGCGGTCACGGCACCGCAATCCTGATGCCCCAACACCACGATCAGGCGGACATGCAGGCGCTCGACGGCGAACTCCACGCTTCCGGTGGCGATGGCATCGGCGGTGTTTCCCGCTGTGCGCACCACGAAAAGCCCCCCGATGCCTGCATCGAAGATGATCTCGGGTGGGACGCGGGAATCTGCGCAGCCAAGGATGGCGGCAAAAGGGGACTGCCCTTCCGCGGCGAGTGTGTGCCGCACCTCAGGAGTGGCAGAAACGCTTTGCGAATCGCCGAGGACGTAGCGTTGGTTCCCCTCTTTAAGAAGCTCTAAGGCCCGTGCGCTGTTTACCGGCCGCCTCGTCGATCCATGCGAATCATCCATTGAAGTTAACCGCCGCCCGTCATAAGACCCGCTACTCTGTTGCAAGACCACTGCCGGTGATCGGTATAGGATCGCCCAGGTACTTCGGCTCACGTCCCATTGCGACCTCAAAGAACGCCTTTACCCGGGCAAGGCTTTCGCGGGGGTACTGCTTTTTCATATTGTATGCAGCCCGGTCCTCGCATGGGTAGCCGTACGCGTCGATGCCAAGCCCGCGTGCGATGTAAAGCGATCTGCTTATGTGGAAATCCTGTGTGCAGACAAGCAAGCGCTCGATGCCAAAGACAGCCTTCGCTCGGTACATGCTGTCATAGGTGTTGAAGCCGGCATGGTCCATGAAGATGTCCTCGCGGGGAACCCCCTTTTGCACAAGGTACTCCCTCATCGTGCTGACCTCATCGTAGTTATCCCGTCCATGGTCACCACTGACGAGTATCTTTTTCGCTTTACCCTGCGCATACAGCTCGTATCCATTGTCCAGCCGAGTCGACAAAGCCAGGCTCGGCACTCCTTTACTGTGAACCAGGGCACCGAGTACCATGATCGCGTCGCATTCAGGAGCGTCGGCGGCATCATCGACCAGGTAGGGTTTTGCGGATTGGATCATGCCCACCTGGATGGCAAGGAACGACACGATCACCAGCACGATGGCGAGCGCAAAGAGGCGGAGTTTGCTTATACGCTTCTTTGTACGCTTTGTGCGGCGCTTTATGCGCTTCTCTGTACGTTTCTTCATCTCAACCCGGTGTCTGCTGATCGTGTCTGCTGAATCAATAGGAATGGCGGGCACACTAAGCCGACATTGGAACACAAAGGGCCCCAACTTGACTCAACTGGCGGAGGGGGTGGGATTCGAACCCACGGACCCTTGCGGGTCGCTGGTTTTCAAGACCAGTGCATTCAACCACTCTGCCACCCCTCCACGGATGGGCGTTGTGATAAGAATGAAGGATAACATGCGGGCATGCGCGTGTAGAATCGACGCTTGGGATGTCGGCACTTGAGGTGTCGGCAGCCGAGATGTCGGCACATGGGACATCGGCACCCGAGAAGGAATCATCCGTGCTGGTTCTCGCCTGCGCCAGTTTCCACAGTTCCCACATATCATTAAGTTGGGTAGGCTAGTGGAGCCGGTAGGCTGGTGGAGCCCAAGAACGGCAGATGGACAGTCCCACGGCGCGCTTCCCGCGCCATGGATAGGCAATAGGGCTCCAAGGGCGGCAAAGGACGGCGGGCGGAGAGAGGGGCATGGCCAAAAACGACGAGAGCTACATGCAGCTGGCACTTGCGCAGGCGCGCCAAGCCGGTGTGCTTGGGGAAGTCCCGGTGGGCGCGGTTGTGGTCTGCTCGGGCGAGGTGGTTGCCAAAGGGTT
Organism: Coriobacteriia bacterium; assembly: GCA_009779675.1. GTDB lineage: Bacteria > Actinomycetota > Coriobacteriia > Anaerosomatales > PHET01 > WRDS01. Next base: position 12,331 of record WRDS01000053.1, on the reverse strand, counting down.
CAATCGCCGAGAATCCGACCATGATCCGACCGCCCATGCCGAGCTTATCGCGATTCGCTCGGCGGCAGTCGCGCTTGGACGCTGGAGGCTTGCAGACTGTACAATATATGTCACTCTTGAACCCTGTCCGATGTGTGCGGGAGCTATGCACCAGGCGCGCATCGCGAGATGCGTTTATGGGGCAGACGACCCAAAGGCGGGTGCACTCGGCACGCTGTATGACCTGCATGACGACGAGAGGCTCAACCATCGCTTTGCGGTGGCGCGTGGCTGTCTTGAGCAAGAGTCCGCCGTACTTTTGCGTGAGTTCTTCGGGCACCTGAGGGGTGCGGGAAAAAGTGCAGAGAGAGGCGCAGAGAAATGATTACTCCGATGCGGGGGATGGCGTATTTGACGCACACGGCGGCGCGGTTGATGCGCATGGCGGTGCGTTCGGCCCGAACGGTGGCGTGCTCGGCCCGAACGGTGAAGCCGACGGGAAGGTCGCAAGCCCGTGCTATACCGACCGCCGTGACAGCGGCATCCGTCGTCTTGGCGGTGGCTTTTGCATTGGCCTTTGCGCTGGCGCTGGCCCCGACTGCGTTTGCTGCCGAGTACTCGGTCAAAAGCGTCGACATCAAGGCGCAGGTGTGTGCTGACGGCACGCTGGATGTCACCGAGACCCGTACGTTTTACTTTGGCGATACCGGCGACTCCAGATTCGGCGGCGCGTTCAGCCGAGCCTACTGGACGTTTCCCACCAAAGGCATCGATGGTTACGAGATCGAGGGAGTAAGCCAGGTTGATCCGGCAAGTCGGGAGCTGGCCAGGACGGAGGATCCGGCGGCGCTTGACTCTCGGCCAGAGGGCATGTATCTGGTGGAGCAGAAGCCGGGCGAGGTTCTGGTTCATGCCTTCCATCGCAGCAAAAACGCAGAGGCGACACTTGTGCTGCAGTATCGGGTGCTGGGTGCGGCAAAGTGCTTTGCTGATGCCGGGGAGCTTTATTGGCAGGCGATAGGCCCAAAATGGGAGGTGCCCGCCAGTGATGTGACGATCACCATCGATCCGCCTGAGGAGCTTACCAAAGAGCAGGTGCGTGCGTGGGCGCACGGTCCGCTCACTGGAGATGTCAAGATAGCGGATAACGGTGTGGTCATCTTGAGCGTGGACTACCTGCCCGCAGAGACATTCTGTGAGGCGCGGGTGCTCTACCCGGTCGATTCGCTTGCCGAGGCACCGGTGATCAATCATGCGCGTGAGAGCGAGGTCCTTGCCGAGGAAGCAAAATGGGCGGAGGAGGCGAATCAGATAAGGTTACGGGCCCGCGAAAGAGTGGAGCGGGCCCGCAAGCGGGAAGCTCTTTTCACGATAATCCTGGTGGCATCTTCAGTTGTCGTACTTATACTCGCGATATTTGTCTACATTAAGCACGGGCGTCAACACAAGGCGCAGTTCCAGGGGCAGTATTATCGTGAGGATCCACGTCCCGACCTCCATCCTGCGGTCATAGGGGCACTCTGGAAGTCCAACGTGATAGAGGACTCGTTTATCGCTGCAACACTTATGGATCTTGCCGACAAAGGCGTGATTCACATGACACCGCTCGAGGTGGAAAAAAGCGGTGTCAAAGGGCTATTCGGCGGAAAAGAGCGGACGTACGCGCTTACACGCATTCCGGGCACCGCGGGAAAGGAGACACCGCTCGACAAGCAGCTTCTCGACTTGCTGTTTAACACTGTGGCCGCTGGTCAGGACAGTCTCATCCTGTCGCAGCTGTCAGTGTACGCAAAAGCCAACCCAGAGAGTTTCTCGGAACAGGTGAGGGTCTGGAAGTCAGCGGTTTCAGAAGAGGCCGATCGCCAGGGCTTCTTTGACGCAAGCAACACGAAATGGCAAAGCCTTGTGTTTGCCCTGACAGGGATTCTCGGGGTGGTTACCGTTTTCGCGATGCTGCTTGTCAAAAGCAAAGCGTCGCTTATTGTAGTGGTGCCCACGCTGATTGCCCTTGTGGTGCTGGGCGCAAAGATGGGTCGGCTGAGCGCGGAGGGCAACGAGCTGTACCAGATGTATACGGCCGTCCGCAATTTCTTGAAAGACTTCAGCCGCCTTCACGAGGCCCCGCCCTCCTCGGTTGTGCTTTGGAACCGTTTCTTAGTGCTCGCGGTGATCTTCGGGATCGCTGCGGAGGTCATCAAGCAGCTGCGCGTTGCGCTTCCTGAAGTCGTTAGTGATCCGGGCTTCCAGACATCGTATTGGTGGGTCAGCTCGAACGGATTCGGCTCCTCGCCGGTCTCGGCGCTCTCGCAGTCGTTCACAAGCGCGTCGCAGGTCGCCTCCAGTGAGATGTCGGATTCGAGTGGCGGCGGCGGAGGTTTCTCCGGCGGTGGTGGCGGAGGGTTTGGCGGCGGCGGCGGAGGTGCCGACTAGCCAGCGGCAATGCGGTGTCGACCCGCCAACGGCGGGAGCGGGGAGTCGGCTCGCCCATGGCGGCGGCTGACTTGTGGCAGCATCGATCAAGGACGGAGCCTTAAGGGATGACCGATTTTCTGCGCGATGGCGAGCGCCCGACCGAATCGGGGGCTACACTGCCGGGTGTCCGTCAGCGTAACTGGCGCGATGTGATGCTGTTTTCCACTGTCCTTATGTTGGGAGCGGTTGCGCTTGGCCAGATGGTGACGACGGTAGTGCCACCAGCAATCGGGATCGCAGCTATGCTTGCCCTTATGCTTCTTGCAGGGGCGGTATTCTACCGCCGCATGGTGCGCCGTGCCGACCATGCGCGTGCTGCCCAGCTTGAGAGCATGCTCAAGATCGCAAATGAGTCGATCAGCTATCTACGGCAGGGCCTGAACACGGCAATTGCCAGGGAGGTGTGTCTCATCGTGCTTCGGCACACCGAGGCTGCTGCCGTGTCTATCACCGACCGCGATGGTGTTTTAGGGTTTGTCGGTGTCGGAGAGGACCATCACCTTGCAGGCGGCCCGATCATGACGCGAGCGACCCGGGAAGCGCTTGAGCATGGTGAGCTGCGGATCCTTCGCGCAAAGGCCGAGATCGGCTGTCCCGAGGAAGCATGTCGTCTGAGGGCTGCCATTGTGGTTCCTCTCAAGATGCGCGAGCATCCCGTGGGTGCCCTCAAGTTCTATTACACCTCGGGCAACCGCTTGGATGAGATGCAGCTTGCAATGGCCGAGGGGCTTGCTCGGCTGCTTTCAACCCAGCTTGAGCTCTCCGAGGTGGATCGGCAGACCGAGCTTGCGACCAAGATGGAACTCAAAGCCCTTCAAGCGCAGATCAACCCGCATTTCCTGTTCAATACCATCAACACGATAGCCGCCTTCACGCGCACCGACCCTTTGAAGGCAAGGCACCTGCTCAGGCAGTTCGGCGCGTTTTATCGCAGGACGCTTGAGCAGACCGATGGCATGGTGAGCCTTGAGCAGGAGCTCGAGTTCGTCAAAATGTATGTCGAGCTCGAGAAGGCGCGTTTTGGCGATCGGCTCGAGGTGCGATTCGAGATCGCCGAGCAGGCCAGGGAGCGGATGCTTCCGGCGTTTGTCGTCCAGCCGCTTGTGGAGAACTCGGTTGGCCATGGCATGCGCAGCAACGGGAGCCCGTTAGCCGTGTGCGTCTCGGCGTTTCTGTGTGACAGCGTGTTGCATATTGACGTGGAAGATGACGGGGAGGGCATTGATCCTGAGAGGATGCCGCATATTTATGAGCCTTTGACGGGCAAAGGGCTTGGTATCGCGCTTAAAAACGTCCGTGATCGTCTGCAGGGGCATTTTGGGACGGCAAGCTCTCTGTCGATAGAGAGCGAGAGCGGGAAGGGCACAATCGCACGGCTTACGATCAGCTCGGGTCTCTAGCGTTCGTCTGCCGCCGCCGCCGCTGTTGTTGTTGCCGGCATCCGCGAGATCTCACCTGCGCGCCCATGGCGGTGGTATACTCCCTGATACGTTTCACTCGAACGCGTGCGGTCGTGTGGACGACACGCGTTTAAGGGTGGTGTGCGGAGAGCTGCCTGAGCGGCTGAAAGGGCACGACTGGAAATCGTGTGTGCGCCTTGAAAGCGTACCCAGGGTTCGAATCCCTGGCTCTCCGCCAGCATCATTTTTCTAGCAGCCAGTCGATTAGGTTGACGTGTCTAATGCCGTCCATGCTTCCTGTTCCAATGCGGTCGAGTGTTAAAAGGGTTTTTGGGTAATTGTCTTTGATGGACTGCAGAGGTGATAATTCTCGGCCAAGTATGTTCTCATCTAGCACTGTTTGGGCGACTTGGTAGTAGTGCATAGTGCCTTCTGTTCGAGCAACAAAGTCGACCTCTGATGAGTTCTGCTTTCCAATGTCAACCCTGCGGTATCTGCGACATAACTCTAAGTAGACTAGGTTTTCGATGCGTCTGCCGATATCACCAGTGTTTTTGCCCAATAGCCAATACCGAAAACCTAAATCGCCCAAATAGTATTTCTCGAGTGTGCGCAGATAGGTTCCCCCTTTCAAGTCATAGCGATTGGCTTTATGCAAAAGGAAGCTGCCTATCAATGACTCAATGTAGTCGGCAACGGAATTCCGAGATATGCCGCTGCTTTGCGAGGCGAGTATGCCGGCAGTTTTCCGTAACGAGCTAATGTTGCCGATATTGTCGGCCAAAAAGGAGGCCGTTGCCATAAATGCCTGCGTATCCATTCTCGGCCTTCTGGAGCCAATGTCGCGTATCAAAATTGCGCTGAAGACACCCTCGAGATACTGGCTTATAGCCTCTCCTTCGCGGAGTGTTGCCGCATAGGGCAGGCCACCATAAGTCAGGTAGTGGTTGAATGCTGCCTCCGCTGCCGGAAGATCAGATGCATGCGCTTTGGGGTATTTTGCAGGATAAGTGTAGCCACAGCCTTGGTTCTGTTCTAGTGATGAATAATATTCGGCAAAGGAGTACGGGTGCGTAAATATTTCCACATATCTACCAGTGAGTAGGGTTGCGATTTCTCCCGATAGCAAAAATGCGTTTGACCCTGTTAAATACAGATCTACATCATCGCACGCGTAGAGCGCACCAACCATTTTTTCGAATTCGTTAACCGTTTGGACTTCGTCTAAAAACACGTAGTTCATACCTGTCGCTGCCAGTTGGTCGACTATATGGTTATAGAGGTCTTTGTAATCGGTCGGGAGTTCTTCACCAAGGCATTCAAAGTTGATAGATACGATGTTTGATTCTGAGATACCGCTATGCAACAAGTCTTGTTGAAACATTTTTAAGAGGGTCGACTTACCAGCACGGCGCATCCCCGTAACAACCTTTATAACGTCTTTGTCCTTCCATTGCCTGAGCCATTCCATGTAGCATGGGCGAGGGATCATCCGAACCCCTTCTACGTAGTTTCACTGTGGAGAGCAATTATATAACAAAATGGCTATTATTTTGACCACTTTCTATAAAAAATTCTAAAGTGGTCTGTTTTTTGACCGAATTGGTACTGAAATTGTTGGCGCAGCATTGGCCATTGCAGTCATCTTGTGGTCGCAAAACCATCTGGGCTGCAAAACCACCTGGGTAACAATAAGTACCAGAGTTTGGAGTGAGGGGGAGCGATGTTTAATGAGATTTGTATATATGAGGCAAAAATAGAGAAACAGGATGAGACAGAGGCGCTCATGAAGGAGGTCGCCGAGTTCTACCTGTCCCAGCCAGGGGTGATTGACGTCAAATACATCAAGCGCACTCACCGCCAGGAGAGTTTCAACGCCGTAAAAGAGGGCAAGCTGCCGATTAGATTGACCCGCTATGTCGGGAAGGTGACTTACATGCTGTATTTGGCCCTTGAAGATGAGGAGGCCCATGCGCGACTGGCCAAGCCCGGGCTGGAGAAGTTCTATAAACGGTGGAACCGCTGTTTGCTGACAATGCCAAAGATATTCCTCGGCGAGAATGTTGTGTAGCGGCAGTCGCAGCAGTGACAGGGGCGGCAGCGGTCGAACGGTGGGGGTGGTTGCAGCTGTAGCTGCCTCGCGGGCTACCTGGCCAGCAATTCCTACTGTGCGCCGAGCGAAAGCGCGATCGACTCGCGCACAATCGGCTGTATCGCCGCATCCGAGCCGAGGCAGTACGGCTTTCCGAACGACTCCGGCTCTGCAAGGATCATCTCGGACAGCTCCGCGTCAAGCGTCTTTGTGGGGGTCAACATAAGCACTGTGCGCAGCCGCGCAGCGAGTGCACCGCCGGCAAGTGCGTCCGGAAAGTTCTCGCCAGTGGCTATCACGGTGTTCTCATAGGAAAGGCCGTTCATGCGTGCGTAGGTGGCCACCGCACGTGCCGTGCCATACCGATTGGCTCCCGAGATCCGCAGATGTGTGCCACCGCCCAGTAAAGTTGTGAGGCTTGTCTCAACGGAGGCCGAGACCGCTCGGGTGTCACCTAGGATGATCGTGTCGTACACGTCGGACGTGTCAAGGGCCATCCGTGTGTGTTCCGAAAGCTTATTGGGGGCAGTGAGAAGGATCGGGCGCGATTTTGCGTAGGCGATCGGGGAGGCGGCAAGCGCGTCGGGGAAGTTCAGCCCGGTGGTGATGAAGGCCGCCGGATCAGGCGTGCCGCCCGCAGCTTTGACGCGTGTAGTTGTCTCCTCGGCGATCAATCGGGAGGTCTCGTAGCGATCGGCCCCGCCGATGCGCTTTACGGTGAGGCCCTTAACCCCGCCGAGCGCCTGGGCGACATCGGTGCTTACCGCGGATGGGCCGCCAACGATGATCGCCTCGGTTGCTCCTAGGCGTGCGATCTCACCGGTGAGTCCGGCGGGCAGGGAGGATGCCCGCGTGAGCAGGATCGGCCCCTCGACCGTTCCCGCAAGGGAGGATGCGCTCAGAGCGTCCGGCCAGTTCTCGCCAGAGGCGATGATCACAGAGGGGGACGAGCCGTCCTCGAAGGCCACTCTCGAAGTGGCGATCGCCGTCTCGTAGCGGTTTGAGCCCGAAACCCCGGTGAGGTACTTCGAGTAATCGATGTTATCGGTGATTCCGTCGAGTCGGTACGGCAGATAGGTCGTGTCGTTGCCCCAGTACGGATATGGGGTCACGCGCATGATCGTGCCACTTCCCGTCAGGCGCGACACCGAGGAACTCATCTCATACGCGTAGTAGGCCGTATGCAGGGCATCCGCCCAGCCGCCAAAGATAACCGTGTGGTTATTGTACGAGACAAGGATGTCGCCGGGCTGCAGGGCGGCTTTGCCTATGGGGGTCGCGTATTGCTGAAGGGTACGTGTGGTCGCCCCCGGTCGCGGAAGGTTCCACGCCATCGAGACGAACCCCGAACAATCGCGTCGCCAGCCGAGCGTTGACGACTCGACGATGGTGCCGTAGAGGTCGGCCCAGCCGCTCTGGCTGTACGGGATGCTCTGACCCACCCAGCGTCGGGCGCGGTCGATCACAAGGCTGCGCGAGATCGCCATTGCCTCTGTTGCCGAGGAAATGGTGAGTGCGATGCTCAGGCAGATTATAAGGACCAGGCGTCTGCGGTTTTTGCTACGTTGTTGTTCTGCTGTAAACAATTGCTGCTCCGATTACCAGGTCAAGTGCGTACATCGTCTATCGGCAGGCTTGGCAAAAGACTTCAGGCGGATTTTGCAAACCCCGGTCTCCGCCTTCTCCGCTTTTGCTCGATTCTGGCTGCGGTCTCCGCTCGCAGGTTTTTTGCTTCCACTTGCGGAAAACATTGCGTTGCACGCTGCACGCCTGTTTTACGCTGCTCGGATCGCTGCTATACTCCGTCGTTACCGTTCCTGGCTATCATACTCGGCTGTCGTGTCGCTTGGCTGTCGGCTGTCATGGGGTTCCTACTTTGTTAACATGGTCGGGTGTGACGTAGCCGAGATATGCGAAATAACGGTTGCTATTCGTAAGACGCATGCAGGCAACGAGAGACATGGGGCAAAGACAGCAAAGCGTGCCACGTATACAGTGTGACACACATGCGGTATGACACGCATATAGTGTGACACACATGCAGTGCCATACATAGGCGCAACGCGCATACGGCGTGACCTACAACGGCGTGACCTACATGCAATGCCATACATAGGCGTGACACACATGCAGCGTGACCTGCATACGGCGTGAGCAAACAGGAGCTTGGATCAGGGCATATCTCGTGGAGGAGATGATTAGACAGATGAGCGAAAACGGCCTGGATAAACTGTTCAACCCGCAGAGCATTGCCGTCATCGGCGCGTCGAACCGCAAAGGTTCTGTCGGCTATATCCTGCTCAGGAATATCATATCTTCCGAATATACCGGTATCGTCTATCCGGTCAATCACCGATCCGTCGCCGTCCAGGGGATCCTCGCGTATCCCTCGGTGGGCGACATCCCCGGCGGGGTCGATATGGCTGCCATAGCCGTTCCGGCTCAGGCCGTTCCCGAGACGCTTCGACAGTGCGGCGAGGCCGGTGTCAAAGGTGCGGTTATTATTACCGCCGGCTTTAAAGAGGCTGGTCCCGAAGGCGTGAAGCTCGAGCAAGAGATCGCCGAGATCGCCAAGGGATACGGTATCCGGGTCTTAGGCCCCAACTGCCTTGGTTACTGCCGCCCGCCGCTCGGCCTTGATGTGACGTTTGCAAAGATCATCCCTGGTGCTGGCAACGTGGCGTTTTTAAGCCAGTCTGGGGCGATAGGCACGGCCATCCTCGATTGGGCATGCGCGAACAACCTGGGTTTCTCGGCGTTTGTCAGCATGGGCAGTATGATGGATGCCGAGTTCGGCGACCTGATCGAGTACTTTGATGACGACCCCAATACCTCGTGCATCATCATGTACGTCGAGTCGCTTACCGATGCGCGTAAGTTCATGAGCGCGGCTCGGCGGTTTGCCAAGAACAAGCCGATCGTTGTGGCCAAAAGCGGGCGCACCGCACGGAGCGCTCTTGCCGCCGCAAGCCACACCGGCGCGCTTGCGGGCGATGATGCGATGTATTCGACTGCGTTCCGTCGCGCCGGCGTCTTGCGTGTCGATGAGATGTGCGAGCTCTTCGATGCGAGCGAGCTGCTCGCCCGCATGGGCGCACCTCGGGGCAAGCGTCTTGCGATCCTCACCAACGCCGGTGGCCCGGGCGTGATGGCAAGCGACCTTCTGATCAAGCTTGGAGGAGAGCTTGCCGAGCTTGGGCCGGAGACGACCAAGGCGCTTGAGGAGGCGCTGCCCCCCATGGCTTCCAGCGCGAATCCGGTCGATGTCTTGGGCGACGCACCTGCCGACCGCTACGAGTTTGCTGTCAAGAAGCTCATGGCGGATCCCAGCTGCGACGGCATCCTGGTCATTCTTACCCCCCAGGCGAACACCGAGCCCACAAGGACCGCACAGGTGCTTGTCGAGGCAGCGCGCACGGGCGACAAACCGCTGCTCACATCGTTCATGGGTGAGATCATGGTTGCTGAGGCCCAGAAGCTCTTCCGGCAAGAGCATGTGCCGGTTTTTGAGACCCCCGAGCGTGCGGTGCGGGCGTACATGAACCTCTACGCGTACACGTGCGGCCTTGAGGTGCTCGCTGAAACGCCTGCCGCGACCCTGCCGGGATTCGAGCCCGACCGCGACCAGGTGAGGAGCATCTTTGCGCAGGTCGCCGAGGAAGGGCGCGAGATACTTTCCGAGTTCGAGGCCAAGCAAGTGCTCGATGCCTATGAGATCCCTACGGTCAAGACGGTAACCGCCACAAGTGCTGCGCAGGCGGCTTCCGCTGCGGCAGGGATCGGCTTCCCGGTGGCCTTAAAGATCCACAGCAACGACATTACCCACAAAAGCGATGTGGGTGGTATCGCCTTAAACATCCAGTCTGAGGCCGAGGCTGCCGAGGCATACTCGGCGATCATGGAGCGTGTGACGGCTGCCGTTCCCGCTGCCGAGATCATCGGGGTCACAGTACAGGAAATGAGCCGAGGCGGTCATGAGGTCATTGTAGGTGCAAAAAAAGATCCGACCTTTGGGCCGGCGCTGGTGTTTGGCATGGGCGGGACGGGTGTTGAACTCTTCAAGGATGTAGCTGTCGAGCTGCCGCCGATCAACCAGGCGCTTGCCAAATCGATGATCAAGTCGACCAAGGTCTCCACGCTTTTAGAGGGCTACCGAGGCGCAGAGCCGGTTGACATGGACGGCCTCGAACAGGCTCTCGTGAAGGCCAGTTACCTACTCGTGGACTTTCCCGAGATACTTGAGATGGATATCAACCCATTGCAGGCCCGTCCCGACGGTCTTTGTGCGCTCGATGCCCGTGTAGTGATCGATCCCGAAGCCGTGGGCAAAGCCGATGTTTTTGGCGCGCACCTTGTAGTTCCGGTGTAGGGCATCGGCCGTACGCGGCAAGGCCGTCCAACCCCATAGCCTCGCAAGGCTTGCTGCGACACGCACGAGTTGAGGCGCACGTGCGACACGCGTGTTCTCTGGCGTGGAGCTTGCGGTATACTCCTGACTTGCTGTTCGCATGTCGGTTGGCGCTTTCCTTGCGGCGCATCATCCCTGCGGAGGGGTGGCAGAGCGGTTGAATGCGGCGGTCTCGAAAACCGTTTGTCCGGTTACCCCGGGCACGTGGGTTCGAATCCCACCCCCTCCGCCAGTTGAGTCAGATTGGAACCCTTTGTGTTCCAAAGAACGGGGGTTAAATCATGGATGAGACTGATCTTGCTACTCTGTTATTGGGGTTGGCTTTCGTTGGGCTTGGCGTTTTCCGGTTGCTGAAACGGTATATGCTGAAAAAGCGCTGCACGACCCAAATGGCCGGCACTGTCACGAGCACAGATGTTACCCGGGAGCGCCGTGATGACTCATGGGGCACTAATAGCCATAGCGTGACATTCGAGTACTCGGCGCAAGGCACTGAGTATGTGAGAAAGTTCCATGTCAGTGGACATCAATATTCCAAAATGAGCAAGGGTCAAAGCGCCACCGTGTTCTACGATCCCTCCAAACCGAAGCGCTGCTATGTTTTGGAGATCAAATTCCGCATAGTCTTGACGTTATTTTTTATCGCTGTCGGTGTCGTTTGCATAGGGGTCTTTATAAGTATGATGCAGTTGCTCGGTTCACTTTGATTGAGCAAAACAACGCAAGAGGGCAGGAACCCATGAGATCAGCAGCTGCCGAAGCGCAAAGAGGGCAGGAACCTGTGAAGCCCACAACCACGGCGGCGCAAGAGGGCGGGAACCTGTGAGGCTCGGCTAGATGCCTGCCCGACCGGATTCCCGCCCTGTCCGATCTGCGCGTGCGCAACAGCGCACGACCCCTCAGTAATTCTCCGCCTGAAGTTCGAAGTGCTTTTGCGCATGTGCACATGCCGGGCAAAGCGACGGGGCTTCGGGGCCCTCGTGCACATAACCGCAGTTGCGGCACTTCCAGCTTTGAGATGTTTCGCGGGCGAATACCGTGCCGCCCTCGATGTTTTCGAGCAGCTTCCGATAGCGGAGCTCATGCGCCTTCTCAGCGATGGCAATGCAGCGGAACGACTCGGCGATCTCGGCAAAGCCCTCTTTCTCGGCGATCTGAGCGAACTCGGGGTAGATCTCTGTCCACTCCTCGGCTTCACCGTCGGCAGCGGCGAGGAGGTTCTCGGCGGTCGTTGCGATCTTGCCGGCCGGATATGTTGCCGTGATCTCGAGGGGGCCGCCCTCGAGGTATTTGAAGAATACCTTTGCGTGCTCTTTCTCGTTATCGGCGGTCTCGAGGAAAAACGCCGAGATCTGCACGTAGCCCTCATGCTTCGCAACGCTTGCGAAGTACGTGTAGCGGTTGCGCGCCTGGCTTTCGCCCGCAAATGACTTCAAAAGGTTCTGTTCGGTTGCCGTGCCCTTGATGCTGGCCATAAAAGCTCCTCTCCCTACCCGTCTGCTGTGCGATTTTTCGTCTGCTGTACGATTTTTGCAGCCTGTCTCAGCTGCCCGATGCCCCTGTTGCCCGATTCTTTTGCCGCTTGGGCTACTCGATCGATCTTAATTGTAACCGTGCTGTAGCCATAAGTCATGAAGTTGAGGTTGCGTCCTCGTGGTTGCACCCTCACTCTAGCAGTAAACCTAGTAATAAAGGTACTGCAACCGTGGCCGAATGTGACGGGTATCTGCGTAATCGACCGATAATCCATCAAGTTTTCACAGACATTGCATCGTACGCTGCCTATGAGCCGTGCTAGTCTGACGCTTCGGGCTTTTTATCGGGCTTACAGGAGCCAGGGAGTCAATGACAACGGTTTTTCTTAGCGTAGCCTCGGCGATGCTTTTCGGGGCGGCGGACTTTATGGGCGGTACGGCCAGCCGAGAGGAATCCTCGATGGCGGTCACCGCTATCTCGCACCTGATGGGAGCTGTGTGCGTT
>WRDS01000052.1 GCA_009779675.1 Coriobacteriia bacterium | reverse complement strand
GTACGAGACCGCAGAGGCCATCGCGAGGCACGCGCTTGACAACTCCCTTGCGACGAAGGGCTTCATCGGTGTCGCCACGGGATCGAACTTCCCTGACGCGCTTGCCGGCGGCGCGGCGGCAGGCGCACGCGGCGGCATACTTGTCCTTACTGCCCCTGGCGCGCTCTCGGCGAACTGGGAGGCATACCTGCCAGGCGCCTACGCAGGAGCGAGGCCCGACATACAGCTCTACGGCGGCGCGAACGTGCTCTCCGATGCCGTCATGAATACCTTGAAGACAATGTTGGTCGACTAGGCTTTTCAAGGCCAGGCCTGTGTACAGTAGCGCGCCAAAGGCCATGGCGAGGTAGACGAGACCGGCAGGGTGGGCTGCGATCCAACAAAAGGTCGCAGCCCACATTTCTTGCAAGAGAGAGGCTGTCTGCCGAGGCCAAGGGAGGCTCCTGCTCGGGCAAGGGTCTTCCCCTGACGCAGCCGATCAGCATAGGGGGGCATGGCGCAGGCTACGGGCTCCTGATCGCCTAACCGCACGATTAAAACCCAAATTCCCGTCAGATTATAGTCAGGCCTGATACCGCTCATCACGCGAGAACGACCGCCTGGCCCCAGTCTGGCCCCGAAGACCCGTCAGGGACCGCCGATCCCTAAGCACTCTTCCCGGCATGGCGCACCTGCTTGCGCCAAAAGCGCCGCCTTGCCGTCAGGGGCGGGCGTCCTCGCTCACAAACAGAGTCAAAAAAAGGGGTTGAGGATCACATAAAAAGCACTATAATATAGCTATGTTTGTCCGCAGGGAAGGAGCAGGCTCGTGGCGACCCTCACCTACCACCGCAAGCCGAACGGCGCGGTCTACGTCTACTGGCAGGAGTCGTACTGGGACAAGTCGGCCAAACGCTCAAGGACGCGGCAGGCCTGCATCGGCAAGCAGTCCGAGGACGGCGGGATCGTCTACAACAAGCGCTTCTCCGACCCGGCGGCACGAAAGGCGCTCGAGCAAGGCGCGACGGTCGCCGAGTCGGCCCTGACCGGCCAGTCGCTCGTCCTTGACGCAGCCATGAAGGCCACAGGGCTGGAGCGCGTGCTGCGCCAGGCGCTCGATGCCCGGACGGCAGACACGCTCATCTCGCTTGCCTGGGCGGTGAGCGCCGGTGCCGGGCCGATGTACCTGGCATCCGTGTGGATCGAGCAGAACGAGTGCCCGTCGCATGGGAGGGCACCGGGCTCCCAAGACATATCAAGGGTGCTCGCCTCAGTGTCCATGAGCCAGGTAGAGGGCTTCTGCTGTGCCTGGATGGCACATCGTAACAAGGGTGCCCGTGAGCAGTACTGCTACGACATGACCTCGATCTCGTCGCACAGCAGGCAAAACCCCTTCGTCGAGTGGGGGCACAACCGGGACCGGGAGGGCCTCGCCCAGGTGAACCTGGCGCTTCTCACCGGTTGCGCAAGCCGCATCCCGACCTACTACGAGGTGCTCCCCGGCTCGATGTCTGATGTGAGTACCATAAGGGCGTTCACCGAGCGCATGAGGAGGTCCGGGGCAGGCCGCATCCGCATGCTCCTGGATCGCGGCTTCTACTCTGCCAAGAACCTGGGTGCCCTGCTCGCAAGCGGCACGGGCTTCCTTATCCCGGTGCCGGCGCACATAAAGTGGGCGCGCACGCTCATCGACGAGTGCCGCGATGCCGTGGAGATGCCCGAGCACCTCATAAGCATGGCCGAGGACGGCCGCGACGCGCTTTACGCCATGACGTCTTTTGGCAAGATGGAGGGGAAACGTGTCTGGAGGCACGTCTACTACGATGCGGCCAGGAGGTCTGCGCACATCGCGTCGTTCTTCGCCTCGCTCAAGGCCTGGGAGGAGGAGCTCACGGGCGGGGACACCAAGAAGTCCAACGAGTGGGCATATGAGCGCTACTTCACCGTGACAGACACGCCGAAGCACGGGCGGCAGGTCAGGCGCAACCAAGACGCGGTCAGCGCCTATAAGGCCGACCGGGCGGGGTACTGGGTCATCCTGACCAACTGCGAGAAGAACGCGAAAGACGCGCTTTTTGCCTACCGCGGGCGCTCACTCGTCGAGTCCCAGTTCGACGAGATGAAAAACGAGCTGTCCTTGCGCCGGCTGCGCACCCATGGGCCAGACACCATGCGCGGCCGCGTCCTTGTGCAGTTCCTGGCGCTCATCATAACCGCGCAGGCCAGGGTGATGATGAAAGACGCCTGGGAGAGGCGGCACGAGGTGCCCAAACGCGACCGGCTCGCCCGCCACTACCCGTTGGCCGAGATGATGATGCGGCTTTCCACCTACCGCGAGACGCGTTTTGCGGGCCAGCACGGCAAGGTCGTCTCAGAGCCCACCCGGGCGCAACGCGCCATATTCACCGCGTTCGGGATCAAGGTCAAAAGCTGACCTGACTATAATCTGACGGGAATTTGAGTTCACAGTGTTGAGTGCACACTCTGATGCGCGCACTGTTGCCACTCGCTACTTGCATACCAGAATAATCGCGATTATCAAATTTATCAGTGTGAAGAACGCGACAATAAAGGTGAGGTTTCTCATGTGACACGTTAATCGAAGCATTTCCTTATTCTGCCTAGCCTGCTCTCTGATAAGCAGCGCATCCTGATAGAACTGGGTACCAGCCACTGCATTTTTTGCAGCAGCATCATAGCGAACAATTAGCTCTTCGTCTGAGAGAGCCTGAAGCTCTTCATATTTTGGGATCATGCCCATTGCAATCCTCCCATTCCAACCCTTAAAAAAGGCGATCCCCCGTCCACCTGGAGATAAATGAGCGCCGATGGGATGCGCATGACCCAAAAGCCTCCAATGCGGCAATATGCGCAGCGGTCCCGTACCCTTTGTTAGAGGCAAAGCCAAACACGGGGAACTCCTCCCCCATCTCAACCATCAGCGCATCTCGGGTGACTTTTGCTACCACGGAGGCGGCGGCGATCGCGGCGACTCGGCGGTCACCTCCGATAACAGCGACCTCGTGCGGGACTGCACGCAGCGGCCGCCCATCAAGCAAAACGCGGTCTGGTGAGATCGGGAGGCATTCCACCGCATGCCCTACAGCCTGCTTGAGCGATGCGGTTATCCCCTGCTGATCGATCATGGCAGCCGACACATGCGCCACCGCGACGTGCGCGCCGACATCATGGATACGCTGCGCTACCTCCGCCCGCTTGGCAGGCGTAAGCTGCTTGGAGTCGTTCAAGCCATGAATAAGCGGCTCCGGTGGAAGAATGCACGCGCAAACCGTGAGAGGCCCGGCCAAAGCCCCCCGACCGACCTCGTCCACGCCTGCTACACAGAGCCCCTCGGCAAGCTGGAGTCCACGCTCCATGGCATACAGGGCGTCCAGACGCTTGCATTCCCGCGCACGCTTGCGCTCCTGACCCTGCTTACGCTCCTGGCCCTGCGCGCACACCTGGCTTTGCCTAGTAGCCTTTTTCCTTGAGCCGAGCAGCCTTACCGACCTTGTCGCGCAGGTAGTAGAGCTTGGAGCGGCGCACCTTGCCGCGGCTCATGTGCTCGACCTTCTCGATCTTTGGCGAGTGGACCGGGAATGTCCTCTCGACCCCGATCCCAAAACTGATCTTGCGTACGGTAAAAGTCTCCCGGTTATTCGCCCCATGCCGACGGATGATAACGCCCTGAAAGACCTGGGTGCGCTCGCGGGTACCTTCAATGATCTTATAGTGCACCTTCACGGTGTCACCGACCTGGAACTGCGGCAGGTCCTCGCGTATCTGCTGCTGCTCGATGGCACGGATGATATCCATTGTTATAAAAGTCCTGTCCACTCGGCGAAAAAACATGCGCGCTTATAGGCACGAAGAGATAGTATAGCCGACTCGTGCCCATGCCTACAATGAAAATCCGACTATTCCGGCGGCTTCCGGTTATTTCTTCTAGCTACTCCAGCTTCCCAAAGCGTTTGAGCGGCCAATGCGTCCAGATGGCGCGTGCTTTGACAGCCGAAACGGGCTGTGGGCCAAAGTACCTGCTGTCGTGGCTTTCGGGTCTGTTGTCGCCCATCATCCACAGCTCCCCGTCTTCAAGCGTGACAGGAAGCTTCACGGTCCCTGGTTGACTGCTTACGTCATGGATGTAGGGCTCGTCAAGCTCCTCGCCGTCGATCCAGACTTTTCCGTCATGGATGTCAACGGTCTGCCCGCTGGTAGCGATGACCCGCTTTATAAGCTGGTCATGATCGCCGGTGGGATCAGCAAAAACAACGATATCGCCTTGCTCCGGCCCGTGCGAGAACCTATACGTGAGCTTCTCGGCAACTACCATATCGCCGATCTGGATAGTCGGGATCATAGAGCCGGTGGGAATCGCAAACGGCTGTACCACATACGGCTGTATTCCCCCGCGGACAATCACAAAAGCGACGGCGCAAAGCACCAGAAGCTCGATCAGGGATTGCAGTTCGGGGGGCAGCCTGTCGGTAAGCTTGCCGCTCATTCATTGCCTCCTCGTAGGTATTTTGGCTTTTGCACGAGACATTATTCTATACATCATCACTGACTTGCACACGACACGGTTATCCGGCATTACTCGGCAGCTTTTATCCATCATCGGCAACCCCCTCGGGACCGGAAAGAAGATCCGGCCTCACCTGCAAGGTCTTTGCCAGGGACATCTCACGCCTCCACGCTGCAATGCGTGCGTGATCCCCACTCCGAAGCACCTCCGGCACCTCCACGCCGCGATACGTCGCCGGCCGTGTGTATTGAGGATACTCGAGCAACCCCGCCGAGAAGGACTCCTCCACGCAAGATCCACAGTCGCCGAGCACCCCGGGAAGGAGCCTTGCGACCGCATCGATCACAACCATCGCCGGCAACTCCCCGCCGGTGAGCACGTAATCCCCGATTGAAAGCTCGGCATCTGCGAGGTCAAGCGCCCTCTGGTCGAACCCCTCGTAGCGACCGCACACGAGCAGCAACCGTTGCCGACCCGACAGCTCCTTGGCAACCTGCTGGGTGAAAGGGCGTCCGCCCGGGCTCAAGAACAGGATGTGGGGCGTATCCTGCGCCATCGCTGAGATCGCCTCGATCGCCTCGAAAAGCGGCTCGGGCTTCATGAGCATGCCCGGCCCGCCCCCATAGGGAGCGTCGTCGGTGGACCTGTGGCGGTCATGGGTGTAATCGCGCAGATCGTGGACGTGCAGGTCTAAAATGCCTTTTTCCTGGGCCGCACCCAAAAGAGATGCCGAGAGAGGCGCATCGAACATCTCGGGAAAGATGGAGATGATGTCGACCCTCATGGCAGCGCCTGGCCGTCGAGAAGGAGCGCCTGGCCGTCGGGAGGCGATGCCTGGCTCGTGTCAGCGCGCAGGGGCACCTGGCCCTGGCCGTCGGGAAGGAGCCCTGGGAGGAGCCTCGTGCGCACGGTCCTGCTAGGCTCGTCAACCTCTAAGACGACCTCGTCGATCACGGGCACAAGGACCTCGCCAAACCTGCCGTGGACAACCCAGACGTCATTTGCCCCCGTGACAATGGTATCGACGACAAGACCGATCTCACCATGCGCCTCGTCAAGGACACGTCTGCCCACCGCTGTGTCCTGCTCGGCGGCAAAAGAGTCCCAGCCTTCGGGAAGCGCGTCTGCCCGCGCCAGCAGGTCCGTACCGGCAAGCGGTGCGGCATCCGCGACGGAACCTATCCCCTCAATGCCAAGGATAAAGCCCCGCGAGACCGAGGAGATGGACTTGATCCTCCCCGATCGGGAGCTGGAGGGAGGCGGCACAGCCCAGATTTGGATGTCCAAAAGAATGGAAGGGTCAACCGTGCCAGTATCGAAGGCCCGCGACAGGGCCTCAGACGTGACAAGCACCTCGCCCGCAAGGCCATGAACCCGCACGACATGCGCCACACGCGTAAACGGCCAGCACACCATGGGTGTTATCCGAGCACATCCACGTCCACATGCAGCCCTTCGGCACTACCTGCGGCACGAGCAAGCGTTCGGATAGCCTTGATGATGCGGCCGCCACGACCGATCACCTTGCCCACATCGTCATCCGCAACGCTTACCTCAAAGCTCACGGAACCCTCGTAATCACTGCGGCGGATATCGATCGCTTCCAGGTCCTCGGCAAGCGATTCGACCAGATAGCGAACGAGCGACTCAACAACAGCGCCTGGATCGTCTGCCATGGCTACTCTGCGGGTTGAGTGTCAGCTGCTTCTTCCACAGCTACCTCTACGCTCTCAGCAACTGCCGCTTCCGCTGCGTCTGCCTCGGCGATCTCGGTTTTCGCACTCTTGGCAATGACAAGCAGCTTCTGGACAGCCTCCGTCGGCTGGGCGCCTTTTGCTACCCATGCCTCGATCTTCTCCACATCAAGCTCGACGAGTGTTGGAGTGGTGCGGGGGTTGTACCGACCGACGATCTCGATAAAGCGGCCATCGCGACGAGCGCGCCCGTCAGCGACGACCACGCGATAGAAAGGTGCCTTTTTGGCGCCGTGACGCGCCAGTCGAATCTTGACTGCCAACACATCTCCTCAGGTTAATATGGCCGCATAACGCATATGCCGTACGTGCAAAAGTATCTGCAAAGGATGCGGCTGCTCAATAGACACAGTAACTGGTTATTTTACGACAATGCGGCAACTTGGCAAAGGGCAACTTGAAACACGCTATTTACGTGCTGCTTACGCGCGAGTTAAGCCCGGCTACTTGATGCTGCTTGAGGCCCCATGCCGCTACTTAAAACCCGGGTAGCCCGCCAGGGAACTTCATGCGCTTGCGCCCTTTGCCAGACATCGACTGCATCTGCCGCATCATCTTCCTTGCCTCGGCGAACTGCTTGAGTAGCCGGTTGACATCGCTCACCGCCACGCCCGAGCCCTTGGCGATACGCTCGCGCCTGCTCCCGTTGATGATCTTGGGGTTCCTTCGCTCCGCAGGCGTCATCGCGAAGATGATGGCCTCGACCCGGTCGAGCTCACGCTCGTCGAACTGCTGCTCCGCCCCTTTGAGCCTCCCCGCCCCAGGAAGGGAGCTGAGCACCCCGCCGATCCCACCCATCTTGCGCACCTGCTTTATCTGGTCCAGGAAGTCCTCAAGCGTGAACTCGGCCCGCTGAAGCCGCTTGAGGGCCTTCTCATCAATCCCACCGTCTGCCTCGGCAGCCTCCTGCGCCTTCTCGATAAGGGTGACCACATCCCCCATGCCGAGGATACGCTTTGCCATCCTGTCAGGGAAAAACGGCTCAAGCGAATCGGGTTTCTCGCCGAGCGAGACGAACTTGATCGGCTTGCCGGTTGCCTGGCGTATCGACAGCGCGCCGCCGCCGCGTGCGTCGCCATCAAGCTTGCTCATGATCACGCCGTCGAAATCGACTTTCTCGGCAAACGCGGTGGCGACGTTGACGGCATCCTGCCCGGTCATGGCATCCACGACCATGAGGATCTGGTCTGGCTTCACGGTGGTGCGGATGCGGACCGCCTCGGACATCATCTCCTCGTCGACATGCAGCCGGCCCGCCGTGTCGATGATCACCACGTCGCGCAGGTTATCGACCGCATGGCGGATGCCGGCTTTGGCGATGCGCGCCACGTCGGCCCCCTCGCCCCGGAAGACCGGGATGTCCAGCTCCCTCCCGAGCGCCTCAAGCTGATCGATCGCCGCCGGCCGGTAGATATCGCAGGCAACAAGCAGAGGGCTTCTCCCCTGCTTGCGCAGGCGGAAGGCGAGCTTTGCCGAGGCGGTGGTCTTGCCCGAGCCCTGAAGCCCGACGAGCATGATCACATTGGGGATGCGGCCTGAGAGCACAAGCCCGCTGTTGGTGTCGCCAAGCAGGTGCGTCAGCTCGTCCAGCACTATCTTGATGACCTGCTGGCCTGGGGTGAGCGAGTTTAAGACATCGCTTCCCACAGCCCGTTCGCGGACACGCGCAATGAACTCCTTCACCACGCGGTAGTTCACGTCGGCCTCAAGAAGCGCCATACGGATCTCGCGCATGGCAGCGTCGACATCCGCCTCGGAAAGCCGGCCTTTGCCGGTCAGGTTCTTAAAGATGCCCTGCAGACGCTCGGACAGGTTCTCAAACACGCGCTACTCCACCTTCCCAAACTGATCGAACGGAAACATGATGAACACCGCACGCCCACGCACCGACGAAAGGGGGATGGGGCCGATAAACCGGCTGTCAAGCGAGATTGGCCGGTTATCGCCGAGGACGAACAGGTGGCCATCGGGCACCGTGAATGCCTGTTGCCCCTCCCCTCGGCCATTTTTCTCAAGTATCCGGCTTTGCGTGGTCTCGGGCACGCCGTTCGCGTATGCGATCCCCTCGCGGATCTCGACCGTGTCGCCAGGGAGGGCGATAACGCGCTTTATCATCCCGACCGGACTGCCGTCCTCCCTGTGCCCGTCAAAGATGATCACATCGCCCCTTGTGGGGGACTTGTACGACCGTGTGATGAGTATCCGCTCGCCATCGCGCAAGGATGGCAGCATCGAGTCGCCGTCGGCGGCAATCGGGACAAACAGGACGTAAAAGAACACTATGCAGGCGATGAATACCGCAAACAGCGGCCCGAGCATCATCCCCCAGATCCGCCCAGGGTTCTCTGGGGCACCGGGAGCTAAGAGGGTCGGCCCTATGTAGAGGTCGTCCCCGGTAGAAAGGCTGCTTTCCGCAGGCCGAGCACTCACCGCAGGCCGAGCGTCTCCGGCGGGAAGGCCGTCCCCGGCAGACTGACCGACCTTGGCAGAAAGGCCGTCCTTTGTGGGGTCAGGGCCTGACAGGGCTACACCCCCTGGATCAGGGCACGGGCAAACGACTCGGCATCAAACGGCCTCAGATCATCAAGCGACTCGCCAACGCCGATGTAGGTGATCGGTATGCCCAGCTCACGGACGATGGCGACAGCGATGCCGCCTTTTGCGGTCCCGTCCAGCTTGGTGAGGACAATGGCGTCCACATGAAGGGCGGCATCGAACTCCCGTGCCTGCATAAGCCCGTTCTGCCCGGTCGTCGCGTCCATGACAAGCACGGTCCTCACCGGCGGCGTGCTGCGATCGACGCTTACCCGCTGGACCTTTTGCAACTCGCGCATGAGGTCTGCCGAGGTATGCAGCCGCCCGGCGGTATCAATCAGAGTGAAATCCGCGCCGGTCTTCTCGGCAGCCTCGATCGCATCGAATGCGGCGGCGGCGGGATCGGCGCCCCGCTCACGTCCGACCACGGGCACGCCTGCCCGCTTGGCCCAGACATCAAGCTGCTCTGATGCGGCCACACGGAAGGTGTCCGCGCTCCCAAGCATCACCTTCCTGCCCGCATCGGCAGCCTGCTTCGCAAGCTTCCCGACCGAGGTGGTCTTGCCCGTGCCGTTCACGCCGACCATAAGTATCGTGACCGGCCGCTCGTCAAAGACGGTCGTGCCGACGGTGCCGGTGGTGATGCCGCCGACGGTGCCGCTGGTGGTAGTGCCGCTGGTCGTGATGGTGCCGGTGCCGCTGGCACGGGCAGCGCCCCTGAGCTCGACCGCGATGCGCTCCACAAGATGGCCGAGGACCGCCTGTGCATCGGGCAGGGCCTGCCGATTGGCCTCATCGCAAAGCGAGGTGACTATCTCCTCGGTAGCCGAGAACCCGACATCGGCACCGAGAAGCGCACCTTCCAGATCCTCCCAGAACTCCTGGGAGAGGTCCGGGCCTCGGCGCAGCAAGACATTGAGCTGCCCCCCTAGGCGGTCCCGGCTTTTTGCAAGCCCCTCCGATAGACGCTTATGCCAAGGCGTACTCATCAGCCTCCCCGGCCTCTTCCAAAGCCTGATCCAGCTTCTGGCTTACGATCTTGGAGACCCCGTCCGCCTTCATGGATACCCCGTGCAGCACGTCGGCCATCTCCATGGTGCGGCGCTGATGGCTCACGATGACGAGTTGCGTACGCGCACGCATATCGCTTATGAAGGAGACAAACCGATGCAGGTTCGCGTCGTCGAGCGATGCCTCCACCTCATCAAGGATGTAAAACGGGCATGGGCGGGTGCGGTAGACGGCAAAGAGCAGCGCGAGTGCCGTGAGCGACTTCTCGCCACCGCTCATCAGCGTCATCTTCGTAAGCTTCTTGCCCCTGGGCTGGGCTATGACCTCGACCCCGGTCGTCTCCGGATCATCGGGGGCCGTAAGCCGAAGCTGCGCGGTGCCGCCGGGGAAGAGCGCGCCAAAGACCTCCTGGAAATAGCGGTCGACATCCTCAAAGGTCTCCAGAAAGCGGTCTCGCATCTTGCGGTCGATAGCGGCAACGACCTTGGTGAGCGCCTTGCGAGAGGCATCCAGGTCGGCGACTTGCACACCCATGAAGTCACGGCGGGCCTTGAGCGCCTCGTACTCCTCGGCGGCAACCGGATTGACCGGCCCAAGCCCGCTGATCATCTTGCGCACCTGGTGCGCGTGCTCCTCGGTAGCATGGCGGTCGTCTATCGGCTCTACCGACATCGCACTCTCAAGCGGCATACCGAGCTCTTCGACGATGCGGCGCACCGCCCCGGTCACCCGTACCTCGAGCTGCCCTTTCTCCACCCTAAGACTGCTGATCGAATCGGTCTGCTCGTCTATGGTCGCCTGCGCAAAGCGCACGGCCTCCTGGGCCTCTCGCACCGTCGTGCGGAGCGATTCTGAGTCGGCCTGCTCGAAATGTGCGCGATCACGCAGCTTGACCGCCCAGAACCCTGCACGTTCCTGGAGGCTTGTGTACAGGTCATGCAAAGGATGCAGCCGCTCGCGCAGAAGCTCAAGCGCGTACTCGGTCTCACGCGAGCGGTCAACCGTCTCGTTAAGGTCGCTCACCTCGGCGTTGATGGCGGCAAAGTGGCGCTTTAAGTGCACCTCGCGCTCGGAGACCGTGGCGATCTCGACCTGGCAGGCATTCAGCCGCTCGGCGACCGCGCTTTCCTCCCTGAACTTCAGGTCGCGCTTCTCCCCCGCAACAATAGACGCCTCCTCGAAGGACTCGAGTTGCTCGATGAGGTCCTCGATCGTAGCCGCGTGGACATCGAGCTCGGGGGTGTTCCGTGCGATGCGATCATGGATGTCGGTCAGCCGACGGGCGGTCAGGCCCTTCTCGGCCTCAAGGGTCGTCACCTGCTGTTCGATGCGCCCGACATCTGCAAGCAGCGCATCGCGCTCGCCGATGACGGTCGCCTCCTTCTGCGAAAGGTCAAGCGCATCCTGCTGCGCAAGGGTGAGCGCCTCTTCCGCCGAGGCTGTCGTTGACTCGGCCTCGCCGACACGGGCCGTGATCGCATGCGTCAGGTCCTCGAGCTCGTTGATGCGCTGCTTGCGCGTCAAGACACCCTCTGTGTCTGATATCTGGATGCCGAGCGTCAGTTTGCCGCTCGGCCAGACGACCACGCCCTCGGGCGTGACGAACCGTGCGCCGCTCGTGTCCGTCTGCGCAGCGGCAACCGCCTCATCGACCGTGTCGACCAGGTAGATGTCGCCCAAAAGCGCGATGACGAACTCGGTAGAGGCAGGGTCGAAGGAAAGCTCGTCGATGAGCCGCCTCCCCGCCTCGGGCCTCCCCGAGAGAGGGGAACGTGCGCCGGAGACCGGCACCAACGATATCTCGCCGTCAACGTTGTCCGCAAGCACCTTCGCGGCGGGCGCAAGCGAGTCCGCATCGCGTATGAGAAGCCCGAAAAGGTCTGCGCCGAGAAGGCGTTCCGTGAGCGCCTCAAGGTGCTCTGGTGCCTTGATCGCATCCGCAACAGGGCCGACGAACCCCGGGAACTCCGCCTCACGGCTGATCGCGTAGGCGAGCCCTGGGGCTGCAGCAGCGAACGCACGCCCGATCTCCTCGATCCCCCGTATCTCCGCACGCCTCTCCGCAAGCTCGCTTCGCTGCGCCTCAAGCTCCTTGCGCCGCGAGTCGAGGACACGGACGCGCTTGTCCACATCGGACTCGGCAAGGGTAAGGTCACGCTTCAGGCGGACAAGGCCCTCCTCCAGCTGAAGGAGCCGGTTGCGACGGGCGGTGAGGGTCGCGTGAGCGGCTTCGAGCTGCTCGGCGACCTGCTCGGCATGTGAGCCGAGTATCTCTTGCTCAAGCGACATCGAGGAAAGCGCCTGCTCCGCCTTGAGGAGCGCCTCCCGATGATCCTCTAGCTTCTTGCGGGTCGCCCGCGTTTCAGCCGCCAGCTTGGAGAGTCCTTCGTCGGTGCCGATGCGGGCCTTGCGCGCGCTCTCCCCATTGCGCCGCAGCTCGGAGAGCTGGCTGTAAAGCGCTTTCAGCCGCCCCTCCGTCTCAGCCCGCTCCACCCGCACCCGCTCAAGCTCGCCCGAGCGCTTGGCCGAGCGGGTCTCGGCCTGATGAAGCTTGCCCCTGAGCTCGGAAAGCCGCGTGACGAGGTTCTTGCCCTTTTCCTCAAGCAGCAGCAGCCCGGCATCGAGTCTTTCCAGAATCGACTGCATCCGCCGCCTCTGCTCGGAAAGGTCGCCTACAAAAAGGCCTTTTTCCTCGAGGAGCGCCTGGAACTTCTCAAGCTCCCGCTCTTTCTCGGCGAAAGACATCTTCGAGAACTCGATCTCGGCGCTTGCCTCCTTCTCGCGCTTCCCCGTCGATTCCCAGACTTCTTGGAGTTGACGCAGCTCGTCTACGGCAAGCGCGATCTCGGCATCACGGAGCTGTGCCACGAGTTCGGCGTGAGCGGTAGCGCGGTCGGCCTGGCGCTGTAGCGGCCTGAGCTGTCGGTCGATCTCACCCGCGATGTCACGGGCACGCTCCAGGTGGGCATCGAGCCCTGACAGCTTGCGCAGGGCACGCTCACGGCGCTTCTTGTGCTTGAGGACGCCCGCGGCCTCCTCGATAAGCCCGCGACGGTCCTCAGGCCGAGAACTCAGCACCTCCTCAAGCCGACCCTGGCCGATGACCGAATACGTGTCGCGGCCAAGACCGCTGTCATGCAGCAGGTCGTGCACGTCCATAAGCCGGACAGGGGTCTTATTGATAAGGTATTCGCTCTCCCCCGAGCGGTACATGCGCCGAGAAAGCGTCACCTCGCTGAACTCAAGGGGAAGCGTCCCGTCGGAGTTATCGAGCACGAGGTCCACCTCGGCGACCCCGACCGCGGTCCGTGCCGAGGAGCCAGCGAAGATCACATCCTCCATCGCCTGGCCACGAAGCGTTTTCGCGCTCTGCTCGCCGAGCACCCAAAGCACCGCGTCGGAGATGTTCGACTTACCTGAGCCATTGGGGCCGACGACCACCGTCACACCCGGCTCAAGGGTGAGCACACTCCTATCGGCGAACGATTTAAAGCCCTTGAGTATGAGTGACTTCAGATACACACGGCTCTCCTACGGGTTCCTTTGCGTGGACCGGTCAAGCAGCGCCTCAGCCGCCGCCGCCGCCTCTGCCTCTCGTTTGCTGCGCCCTTGCCCCTGGCCGACGACCGCTCCTTCAATCTCCACGACCGCGGTGAACTCCCGATCATGCGGAGGGCCGCTTTGGCCGACGATCCGGTACGCAGGAATGGCCCCTTTGGCCTGGACAAGCTCTTGCAAGAGGGATTTTGGGTTCTCAGGCGCGCTTGCAGCATCAGCCGAGATGAGCGGGCCTAGCGTACGCATCACCCACTCACGCGCCGCCTGCCTGCCAGCATCCAGATACAACGCCGCCGTGACCGCCTCATAGACATCCTCAAGCGCCGAGGCAACCCCTCGACCACCCGACTTCAGCTCGCTGTCCCCATAAAAGATCGCATCTCCGAGACCACATTGCCGAGCAGCCTCGCTCAACGTCGAGCCAGAGACCAGCGACACCCTGATACGGGTAAGGCCTCCCTCCGTAAGATCAGGGAAGCGGTGGTAAAGCTCCTCGGCGATTATGGCAGCAAGAAGCGCATCGCCAAGGAACTCCAACCGCTCGAACGACTCCCCCGTTGTGTCCGCTGTGGCCGACGGGTGCGTCAGCGCCCGGACGAGCAACTCGCGGTCGGCAAACGAATGGCCGAGGATGCCTTCTGCGAGGGCAGGCTTGCCTGAGGCGGGCTCTTTCATCTATCCGCCCATGCCAGCGTACGCACGTGCCGCGGAGGTCTTCAGGTCAGTTCTTGGCGATGTAGGCAATGGCATCACCCACCGTTTTGATGTTTTCAATCTCCTCGTCGGGGATAGAGGTGCCAAACTCCTCCTCTAGGGCCATCACAAGCTCGACGATGTCAAGTGAGTCAGCTCCAAGGTCATCGATAAAGGCAGCCTCTTCGGTCACCGCATCCTCATCAACGTTGAACTGATCGACGATCACGCTGCATACCTTGTCAAAAAGCTCATCATGCTCCATGCGCACACCTCCTCTCACGCATCCTCCTCGGTCGACGACGCTCCAACAGCCGGCGCGATAACATGGACGATCTTCTCAGAAAGGCCTTCCCTGCAGGCGCGGGCGGCGACTAGAATGCCGTTTGCCACCGCGTCTGCGCGGGAGGAGCCATGCGCGATGATAGCCACTCCGTTAACACCAAGCAACGGTGCCCCCCCATACTGGTCTGGATCAAGGTCGCTCTTGAGCCGCATGAGCGAGGGCTTGAGGACGGCAGCCGCCGCCTTGTTGACCGCACCGGATGTCATCGCCGCTTTAAGCCGAGAGAGGATGCTCTTGCTCGTCCCCTCCAGCAGCTTGAGCGTCACATTGCCGGTGAACCCGTCGGTGACAACGACATCGGCGGCACGCTCCATGAGATCGCGCCCTTCGATGTTGCCGATAAAACCCGGCACCTGCGCCACCATCCTCTCGTGCGCCTCTATGGCAAGCAGTGAGCCTTTGGTGGGCTCCTCCCCTATGTTGAGGAGCGCTACCCGCGGTGCGGCCACCCCAAGCACTGCCTGGGCATACGCCACCCCCATGATGCCGAACTGCACCAGGTTCTCCGGCTTGCAGTCCGCATTCGCGCCGACATCAAGCAACACGACCGGCCCACCTGCCGCCGGAAGCGCGATGGCGGTAGCTGGGCGTTTCACTCCCCGGATGCGACCGATCACAAGCGTCGCAGCCGCCATGACCGCGCCGGTCGACCCCGCCGAGAAGAACCCATCGGCACGTCGCTCCCTCACAAGCCGAC
This sequence comes from Coriobacteriia bacterium, assembly GCA_009779675.1. Classification (GTDB taxonomy): domain Bacteria; phylum Actinomycetota; class Coriobacteriia; order Anaerosomatales; family PHET01; genus WRDS01. The sequence goes on along the minus strand of WRDS01000052.1, from coordinate 936 downwards.
ATCCGACCACGATCGAAGAGTCCTTCTTCGTCCGGACAGCCGTCGCCGGATGCTCGTCCATGGCAATGACTTGGGATGTGACAACCGGTGTCAGCCGGCCTTCAAGCCCCACCGCAAACGGGGTCACCACATCCGCCGGGCCGCAAAGGGCGACCGCAAGGCCAGGATCGGCAGCAAGGGATGTCCTCACCCCGCCGAGCACCTCATCCGGCGCGAAATCGCCGCCGACAGCGTCGACGGCGATCGTGACAGTACGGCTCTTGTCCACGGGACTCTCCAAAGATGATCCTCGTACCTATGACTTTATGACATTGCGGCCAAACAAAAGCCGGGCAGGGGTTTTAAGCCCGCGCCTTGCAGGAGCAGACCTACTCGGTGTCGATGATCTCTTTACCGTTGTAATACCCGCACTCGGGGCACACCCTGTGTGGCAGTTTGGGCAGGTGGCACTGCGGGCAGGTGGAGACGCCTACAGCGGTCAGCTTGTGCGACGAACGCCTTGAGTTGGTCTTTGCACGACCTGTTTTTCTTTTTGGGACAGCCATCGTCTCGGCTCTTTCCTCCATGGTGGTCTCCACACCCATAAGACGGGTGCGCAATACATCAACAACATCTACTAATAAACGCCGTCCAATACCATCCGGCGCACAATGACAGATCATATCATGTCATTTTAGTTTCGGACAAAAACAGGGGACGTGAAACGCTCTGCCGATAAAAACATGGCAAAAACACGTCGTCCACATACCTGGAGCCGCAATCGCGTGGGCTTGCGACCCTCTAGTCGAACCGCAAGCCCACGTACCATATCTCAGTCGATGAGCATCGCCTTCAGGGTGTTGAACACGGCATCTGACACCACGTTGCTGCCGCCATAGACCTGGATGTCAGGGCTTGTGCCCGAGTACGCGCCCGGCAGGTAGCCCGCCCAGACCG
>WRDS01000051.1 GCA_009779675.1 Coriobacteriia bacterium | reverse complement strand
GGCTGAACAGCTGTGGCCAGCTCGGCGACGGCACCGGCGGGGACGGCACGAATGCCAACGACAAGAACGCTCCTGTCCAGGTCGGCACCGACCGGTGGGTCGCCGTGAGCGCAGGCGGCAGCATAGACGAAGTCCACTCGCTCGGCATCAAGGACGACGGCTCGCTCTGGGCGTGGGGGCGCAACGGCGAGGGCCAGCTTGGCGACGGCACCGGCGGGGACGAGACAGATGCCAACGACAAGAACGCTCCCGTCCAGGTCGGCACCGACAGGTGGAGGGTTGTGAGCGCAGGGAACTGGCACTCCCTCGGCATCAAGGAGGATGGCACGCTCTGGGCATGGGGGCACAGCGGCTGGGGACGGCTCGGCATTGGTTCGAGCGGAGGGTCCAACAGCAAGAATGCTCCCGCCAAGATCGGTGCCGACAAGTGGAGGACTGTAAGCGCAGGGCAGAACCACTCATTCGGCATCAAGGAGGATGGCACGCTCTGGGCATGGGGAGTGAGCAGCCACGGCCAGCTCGGCATCGGCGCAAGCGGGGATGACAAGATCGAGAGAAGCCCCGTCCCCATCGGAGCCGAGACAGACAGGTGGAGGACTGCTAGTGCAGGACAGCTGCATTCCTTCGGTATCAAGCGCGACGGCACGCTCTGGGCATGGGGGGTCAACAGCTACGGACATCTTGGCGACGGCACCGGCGGGGACGAGACAGATGCCAACGACAAGAACGCTCCCGTCCAGGTCGGGGCGGGAGCCGGCAGGTGGATCACCGTGAGCGCAGGGAATGCCTACTCCCTCGGCATCAAGGGCGACGGATCGCTCTGGGCATGGGGAAGCAACAGCCACGGTCGGCTTGGCATTGGCGTAAGCGGCACGAGCGGGAACAAGAATGTTCCCACCAAGGCCGACGGCCCGCCGCCGCTCACCCGCATCTTTGGAACTGATCGCTTCGCGACCTCTATTGAGGCCAGCAGGGCGAACTTCGGCAGTGCAGACGCGGTCATAATCGCAACCGGCATGGGCTATGCCGATGCGCTCTCAGCATCCGCGCTCGCCGGCACGCTCAATGCCCCGCTCCTGCTCACCAGGCAGGACTCCTTGAGCCCTGGTGTCTTGGGCGAGATCGAGCGTCTCGATGCCACCAAAGCCTACATCATAGGCTCTGAGGCGGCTGTCTCCAGCGCGGTCGAGGCATCACTTGCCAGCGCAGGGCTTTCTGTCGAGCGTGTCGCCGGTGCCGACCGCTACGCAACGAGCGCTGCTATCGCAAGTAGGATGGCGGCTCTTGAGAGCGCGGCGTTTGCCAAGAAGGCGTTTTTAGCCCGCGGCGACAACTTCGCAGACGGACTTGCCGTGTCCCCGCTTGCGTACAACAACAGATACCCGGTCGTCCTCACCCGCCCAACAGAGCTGCCCGCCCCTGCGGCGACCGCCATCACAAACCTCGGCATAGCCGATATCACCATACTCGGCTCTGAGGCCGCGGTCTCTGCAGGTGTCGAGGCCACAGTGAAAAGGCTTGGCACGAGCCCGACGGTCAGGCGTGTCGCCGGCCCCGATCGCTACCGGACCGCACAGGAGATCGCGAAGCATGCGCTTGACAACTCACTTGCAACAAAACGCTTCGTTGGCGTTGCGACAGGACTGAACTTCCCTGACGCGCTTGCCGGCGGGGCAGCGGCAGGCGAGCGGGAGGGCATCCTCGTGCTCACCGCCCCGGACACGCTCTCCGTGAACTGGGTGGGTTACCTGCCAGGCGCGTACACAGGTGTCAGGCCAGACATCCAGGTCTATGGCGGGTCGAACGTGGTCTCTGAAAGTGTCTTTAACACGATAAAGTCCATGCTAGTCGACTGAGACCCGAATTTTATGGAGCAATGCGACAGAAGCGACGCGGGTTTTGCGCCAGAGACTACCGCAATGTATTATGTCGCTCGACACCCAAGTCAGCAAAAAAGGACTTGTCGTGTGCGTGCGGAGAGCTGGCCGAGTCGGCTGAAGGCGCTCGCCTGCTAAGCGAGTAAGGGGCCATAAAGTCCCTTCGAGGGTTCGAATCCCTCGCTCTCCGCCATCAAAACCCACTTTGGACTGCTTTGATGCCATGGCCAGCAAGGGCGACCACCTATGGATATCGACATGAAAGCGATGGCAGAGGGCAACCGTGAGGCATGGAATGAAGCGCTGACATACCATCAAAAGGCGCGCAAAGGCTATCTGCTTGATGGGTTCTCGGCTCCGGGTTTCACGACGTTTGACAGAGACTGCGACAGCATTCTAACCGCAAAGCTCAACGAGATAGGCATGGCCGGGAAAACGATCTCCCAGCTCCCCTGTAATAACGGCAGGGAGCTGCTGTCGCTCATGAGGCTTGGCGCAAAAGAGGCAGTCGGCTTCGACATCTCAGACATGGCAATTGAGGAGGCCCGCACGCTTACGCGTATCTCGGGGCTGAATGCGCGGTTTGAGCGGATCGACATCCTGGAGACAGGCGACGAATACAACAGCGTCTTCGATTTTATCTACATATCGGAAGGTTCCTTGCAGTGGTTCCCCGATCTGAATGAGTACTTTGACGTTGTATCGAGGTTGTTGAAAAGGGATGGGCGGGTGTTGGTATTCGAGATACACCCTTTCGCGTATTTGCTGGAAGAGGGCTTCCATTTGCCTGAGGTAGGCTTCCAGTCAGAAGACCTAGACTCAGACAACGTCATGTCTTATTTCGAAAAAGGGCCGCATAGCTATAAAGACGGGTTGGACTACATCGGCGGGGAAAGTATGCCGCAAAGACCTGTTACTGGTTTATGCACAAGTTGTCGGACATACTCAATGCATTGTTAAAAAGCAACATCGAACTGCTCGAGATGAATGAGCACGCCGAGGAACTCGCCAATAACCCTACGGCAAAACAGTTAGACCGGTTCCCTTTGAGTTACATGTTGGTTGGAAAGAAGTCATGATGCGGGGAAGAGCCAGATGAGACGGTCAAAGGACAGCAACATCGGCCAGGCCATTGGAAAAGCAGTGGGCGTAAGGTGGCAGATCCACCTCTCGGGGCTCTTGTCGGGGCTTTTATGCCGCACGGGGTGTTGACATAGGGTCGGAACAGGTGGGAGGATACCCAAGCCCGCATGAAGCCCGCACGGGCAAAGCGCGCCCTTACCTCAGCTGGATAGAGGGTCTGACTACGAATCAGAACGTCGCAGGTTCGAATCCTGCAGGGCGCGCCACACACTTGCACTGGCCAGAGGCTTAAACCAAGCTTCTGGCCTTCGTATTTCATGTGACGGAAAAGCCCGTTTTGGTACAGAATTGGTACAATGCTCTGGGAAACCATCTGTTCTCATAGGTTGACTGTCTCCCCGTAAATAGGCTTTTTTGTGGTCAGTAGGCTGCCGATAACGCTGGCCGCCTCCGCGTCCTTGCCGGGAAGCACGCCCGCGTAAAGGTCTAGCGTGGTCGATGCTTTGGTATGCCCGAGGCGGTTTTGCACGGTCTTGATATCCACGCCCTGGGCGATGAGCAGTGTCGCTTGGGTGTGTCGCAGGTCATGGAGCTTGAGGGTATCGAACCCATGGCGCTTGCGGAAAATGTCCCACCATCGGCTGAAGTTGTCCGGCTCAAGGAAACCGCCTAGCTCGTCGCTGACTATAGGGGTCTTTTCCGTCTGCCTAATGCCGAAGGAGAACAGGTATTCCGCCTGCTGGCTTTTCCATTCTGCAAGCCGCTCGATCGTTGCGCCGTCCAAAGTGATGGTACGTTTCCCCCGCTCTGTTTTTGGGGCGCGCAACCCGCTTTTCGTCTGCTGTTGGTTGATGCGGATGCTGCTCGTTCTCGCGTCAAAGCTGTCCCATGTAAGCCCCAGCACCTCGCCTCGCCTGGCACCTGTGGCAAGGGCGAGACGAACGCCCATAGCATGAGATCTTCTGGAAGCCCGCCGTAGGATGCTTGCGTCAAAACCGTGGGCGCGTTCGTTTTTGAGCGGCTTTCGCTCACGCTTGCGCTCCCGCTGTTCTTCCAAACGCCTGGCCTCTGTCTGATCAGGTGCTGAGGCTGCCCCATAAAACCGGACAATCCGAAATGGCAGAATATGGTCTTGATTCTGCCAGAGAGGAAGTCCTTTATGGGAAAAAGGACCTACACCCCGGAGCACAAGGCTGAGGCCGCACACCTGGTGATCGACACCGGAAGGCCGGTGTCAAGGGTCGCCAAGGAGACCGGCGTCGCCGAACCGACGCTTTATAGGCGGGTGGTCAAAGAGCGCAAGGCCCTTGACCTTGAGGCCGGCCCAGGGCTCAGCCGTGGTGAGCGCGCAGAGCCCGGGCGCCTTCGCCATGAGGTCTCGGGGCTTCGCTTGGACAACGAGTTCTTTTAGAAAAGCGGCCGCCTTCTTCGCAGCGAGGCAACGACGCAAGAGCGGCACACGTTGACCCACACGGGGAAGGCCGACTGCACGGTCGCCCGTATGTGCCGCCTGCTTGGGGCCGACCGGCGCCGCTACTATGAGTGGGCGGCCCGCGCAGGCAGGCCGCCGGGTGTGCGGGAACGGCGCGGAGGGCCTCACGTCAGAGGCCAAGAGGCCCCATGCCCTGTCAGGGGGCGCCTACGGCGCCCCGAGGGCCCTTTGTGGCCTGCGGGACGACGGCTGGACGGTCTCGGAAAAGACGGTGGCCAAGGCGATGAGGCGTGCAGGCGCCTGCGGCACAAGCCCCCGCTCCTGGCATCCGCAGACCACTGTGAGAGGCGCAGGCCACAAGCCCGTCCCCGACCCTGTGTGCCGTGCCTTCGACCAAGGCGGCAAGGGCCGGGCCTGGACGTCTGACATCACCTACCTGCGCACCGGCGAGGGCTTCTGCTGCTCCTGCGTGGTGCGTGACGGCCACACGAGGAGGGTGCTCGGCCGTGCCGCCGACCGCCACATGCGGGCCGGCCTTGCCGAGGCCGCGCTCAAGCAGGCGGCGGCCTTGCGCGGGCAGCTGCCGGGAAAGATCGTCTTCCATGCGGACAGGGGGTGCCAGTACACCTCTGAGCAGGTCGCTTTATGCGCGAGCGGCCTCGGGCTCTTGCGCTCCATGGGAAAAACGGGTGCGTGCTTCGATAACGCACCGGTGGAGTCCTTCTGGCCGACGCTTAAGAACGAGTACTGCCACCGCCATGTCTTCAAGGCGGTCGGCCAGGCCAGGCAGGGGGCCTATGGGTGGATCGACGGCCGGTACAACGCGAAGAGGCGCCATCCCTCGCTCGGCTACATCAGTCCGCTACAATACGAGCAACAGCTTGGGGACGAGGTTGCATGAGCTGCCAAAACCGACGTTCGGTTCTTGGGGCGACCTCAAGTGCAAGAAAACTTCTTAACCGCTGTCCGGGTTTCGGGGGCAACTACAATCACGCCTGCCGAGGGTTTCAGGATTGGTACAGGATTGGTACAGTGCTCCTGTGGTCGCCTGTTTTCTGTTGTTGCTAACTGTGCGCTTTACCTGCGCAAACGTGGTTTCTTGGGTGGAGCTGTTTGCTGTTTTATAGAGCTACCGGTTCTTTTCTGATTGAGCAAAAAAGAAAGTCCCGATCATAAGGCAGACAACCGTTAGAACTGCAATGGCGATAAAATTCACTGTCGGGTTGAACATCACGACGCTATCGTAGTCCGGTGAGCCTGCATATAACACGGCACGCATAAGGTCGAGGCAGTAAGTCATGGGCATAAAGCGATTCAGCACCAGAAGTACGCCGCTTGTATTGTTGATGGGTATAATCGCGCCTGACAGGAACATCTGCGGCATAGTGATGAGCATAACGGCGAGATTCGCCGTTCTCTTGCTTTTGATAAGCCCGATAATAACCATTGCCAGCGCTCCGCCCGACAAGCACATCAGCGGCGACAGCGCGAGAATCAAGAGCAACTTGCTGATCGGCAGCGTTATGCCCATTACCAGCCCGACGATCAATGTGCCAGCCATGCTTATTATCGCGGCAAACCCCGCACCGAGTATTTTGCCGATAACCAACGAATAGCGGGAGACCGGCGACACCAGCATTTCCTGATTGAAGTCACTTTCGTGGTCATCGACAAGTGAGGTCATTCCCATAGTCGTAACCATGAAAAGCATATTGACCAACATCCCCACCAGCATGAATTGCCCGAACTCGAAGCCAAGCCCACCAGCCATGTTTTGCATGAGATTCCCGCCGATCATGCCCATCATCATAAGCGGCATTGCAAGGCTCATAATGGCTGTTCCGGGAGATTTGAAGAATATCGTGATTTCCCGTGCCAATACGGTAACGGTCGTATTCACTTCCCGAAAAATGCGGGATTTTTTGCGTGTTAAAACAAGCTCGCTCATGCCGCGTCCTTCCCTGTCTTGCTCAGAAACTCAACGTATGCGTCCTCTAACGACGGCTCATGTATCCTGAGTACCGTTAGCTTTGTCTGTAGCCGTGAAATGATTTTCTGTGCCGATTCTTGATACGGGACAACAACACGTCCGTTTACTGTAAACGGCAAGCCCAGGGAATAAAGCTCGCTTGTCAGAGCTGTTCTGTCTTTCGCGTCCAGTATTAACTCCTGCCGCAGAAAGCCTCGTTTCATTTCCGCCGGCGAGGAACAGGCGGCGATCTTCCCGTGGTTGATAATGCACACCTTATCCACGTTTTCGGCCTCATCAATGTAGTGCGTGGTCAAAAAAATGGTCGTACCATAATGATTGCGAGTGTCGTTTATGTACTCCCATAAGGAGCGGCGGCTTACCGCGTCAAGCCCTTGTGTTGGCTCGTCAAGGAACAATACATCCGGCGCATGGATCAGGCTGCGGATGATCTCCAATTTCCGCTGCATCCCGCCAGACAATTTCTTTATTGGCTTGAACAGCGCATCTTGTATGCCGACAATCTCGGCTAAATCTAGGACTTTTTTACGATAGGCAGTGGGCATCATCTTGAATGTAGGGCGGTAGCCGCACATTCCATACAGACAGGCGTGGAAGCGTATGTTTTGCTCTGCCGTCAACTGCGGATCGAGGCTGGGCTTTTGGAATATTATGCCTATGTTTTCCCGAACCTGACGGCCTTCTTTTTCTACATCATGCCCAGCGATTCTCACCTCACCGGAAGTTTTTGACAGAGTGGTCGTTAAAATTGAAATGGTTGTGGTCTTACCCGCACCGTTGGGGCCGAGAAAGGCGAAAAACTCACCTTCCTCGACTGAGAAACTAACATCGTCCACAGAGGGCGCTTCCGCACCCTTGTATCGTTTTACTAAATTGTTGACCTCTATCATGTCCATGCCAACGCCTTCTTTCCGCTACTTGTCTTTGTCTTTATCGTGCCCATGGTCATGGCCACTGAATCCACGGAATCCCGGAAAACCGCTGCGACCATGCGGAAATCCGCGTCTGTTCGGAAATCCACTAAAGCCACTGCGAAAGGTGTGGGGGTCAAAACTGCGACCATCCGCGCCGTCCATCTCTGCAAATATCCTGTCGCGTTCCGTGTTCGCTGCTTTCAGCCATTCCAGCTCTTCATCACCAAAACCGAGCTTTTCTCCAAGAGCGTTAATCACTTTGTCGAGGAAGATGCCGAGCGCTGCTTGCTCATCATCGGACAGGCACTCAAAAATGCTGCCCAAGTCCGCTGTCTCTCCCGGCTGGCTTTGCTGCGATCTGCCTTTTTCCGTCAGCTTGACCAGCATGACGCGCTTATCCTGCTCTGATGGTTCGCGGGTGATATAACCACCCTTTTCAAGCTTGGAGAGGAACTCGTTTAGGGAAGATACTGCCAATCCCAGTAGATAGGACAGATCCTTTGTACTGATGCCGTCTCGCATTTGAAGCGCGGCGAGGATCCGTCCCTGCCCCCTTGTAGTGTCTGCCAAATGGCCGCCACGGCGATAGCTGTCCATTTGTTGTATATGAAGCAACCACTGAAGCCTTGCCAGTTTTTCATAAAGCTCGCTACTCATAGTAGTGACCCCCTAGAAGTTTATCTTACGGTACCGTCTGAATATAATATAAATGGTACCGTAAGGATTATCAAGAGATTTTTAATAGGTACAGTAAAATGTTTTGGCTTTCACAGCTGAGCCGGGCAACCAAGGTGCCAGCGACACGCAAGGCTTCTTGCAAAGATGTTGAAAAGCAGAAATAAGAGAAGATCAGCCCCCAGCACTAACTGCCGAGGGCTTCAGTATTGGTACAAAATTGGTACAGTGCTCCTGTAGTTGCCTGTTTACTGCTGTCGCTCACTGTAGGCTTTACCTGCGCAAACGTCACTTCTTGGGTGGAGCTGTTTGCTGTTTTATAGAGCTACGAATCAGAATGTCGCAGGTTCGAATCCTGCAGGGCGCGCCACATCAGGTTCTTTCTCTTCGCGGTGCTGGCTCTCGCCGCGTCAGTTTTGTGATGCCGGAATCCTGTCTGCACCGCCCAGATATGGCCTGAGCACATCAGGAACCACCACTGAACCATCGGCAAGCTGATAGTTCTCGATAATCGCAGCAAGGCACCTGCCCACCGCCACACCACTGCCATTCAAGGTGTGCACAAAGCGCGAGCCCTTGAACCCCTCGGCATCGCGGTACTTGATGGATGCCCTCCGTGCCTGGAAGTCCGTGCAGTTACTGCACGAGGAGATCTCCTTGTATCCGTTGTAGCTCGGCAGCCAGACCTCGATATCGTACGTCTTTGCCGCCGCAAAACCCATGTCGCCGGTGCAAAGAACGATGGTGCGGTGCGCAAGTCCGAGGAGCTCCAGCACCCGCTCGGCATCTTTGAGCATACCCTCAAGGGCATCCATCGATTCCTCTGGGCGGGCAAACTTCACCAGCTCGACCTTGTCAAACTGGTGTACCCGTATAAGTCCGCGTGTGTCACGCCCGGCGCTTCCCGCCTCCCCGCGGAAGCATGGGGTGTGCGCCGCGTAGTACAGCGGCAAAACCGAGCCTTCTAAGACTTCCTCGCGATGGATGTTGGTCAGCTGCACCTCGGCGGTGGGAATCAGGTACAGGCCGTCGGTGGTCTGGTAGAGGTCCTCGGCAAACTTTGGGAGCTGGCCAGTGCCTAAAAGGGTCTCGGCATTGGCAAGCACAGGCGGTGCCCACTCGAGGTATCCTGCCGCAACATGCGTGTCAAGCATGAAGTTTATGAGCGCCCGGCTGAGGCGCGCTCCCCAGCCCCGAAGCAGCACAAAGCGCGTTCCAGCAAGCTTCACCCCGCGTTCGAAGTCTAAGATGCCAAGCCCGGAACCCAGCTCCCAATGCGGCTTGGGCTCGAAATCAAACTCCGGCGGCGTTCCCCAGCGGGACACCTCGGCGTTGTCGTCCTCATCGGCTCCGATCGGACAGGTGGCATCGGGAAGGTTGGGAATCGTCAGGAGCAGGCCCTCGCTTGCCTCGGCAACTTCCCCGAGGCGGTTCTCAAGCCCTTTGATCTGCTCATTGAGGTCGCGCACCGCCTCTTTGGCAGCCGCAGCCTCCTCAGCCTTGCCGGACTGCATGAGCGCGCCGATTGCACGCGAAGACTCGTTGCGCTTGGCCTGCAGCGCTTCGGTCTCGCCGATCAGCCTGCGACGTTCCTCGTCCAGGCGAAGAAACCCATCGACATCCCACGCGTCTTTGCGCAGCGACATCAGCTCCCGGACCATCTCGGGGTTTTCTCGGACGAATCGGGTATCAAGCATGTGTCGTGCCTCCTGGCTATGGCTACCGTGTTTGGTCAGGTTGGTAGTACAGGACTTTTCTAGGCAGTCGATAAGCAGCTGAAACGATACCTTCAATTGTAATAGCGCAACTTATGTCAAGGTCAGTCTCTTATGCTTCTTTGGTTTCGGCTTCTTTGTTGATCAATGCTAACGCCACTTTCAAAGCAGCGATCCGGCGTTTCAAAAGTGTGCGCTGTGACGCAGGCAGTTTCACAGCATCGATCTTCTCGCATTTTTGAAGCGTTGAGAGCAAAGCATGATGCGCTTCCTCAAGTTGGGTCTTTGAAAAGTGTGTATCAGCGTCCCTCATCTGGCTACCATGCCTTTTGGTTACAGCACCTCCTGATTGCATGCCTGCAGCAAAGCAAGCAAGCAAGCAAGCAAAATGTACTGCGAGCATAGCAGAACGCCGCAACCAAACGCTCTGGTTTTAATGCCTGGTAAAGTCCCTCGCAATAAATCTGCCGCTTGAGCCGCTTATTCGGCATGGGCACCGCGTCTGGTATGCCTATCAGCAGGGCGATGCATTTTCTTGTTTTCGATTATATTTGCTTGAAGCAAAAACGGTGCCCGTGGGGTATTCGGTATCATTGTTGCTGTTTCATGGTTGTTGTTTGTGTTTTTTTACAAGTTCGTACTCGCACACATTCAATTAACGTCGCCCGTATGCCGACTCCACCATATAGACGGTGTTATGGGTGTCTATGAACAATAATATAGGTGCTCATGGGTGTTTGCATGAGCGTTTATAGGTGCCCATAGGTGTCCATGGGTGCTTGGTGGGCCCCTGGGTGCTTATAGGTGTCCATGGGTGCATGGGCTGCTCATGGACTCATGGATAAATATCTTTACGGAATCGATCTCTTGCGAAAGCCCTTGCGGAAACAAAACAGATGACCGCAGATCCTGACCAGGGAATGGCTCAGCTGCTATGAAAAACCCAGCTGCTACAAAAAAGAAGGTAGGCGTTTCGCGTGGTTGGCATTGAGAGAGAAGGCGGCGATTTTGCGGAGTCGCTTGCCGCAGCTTGCTATAAGCTGCTTGCCGAGAGTTCCTCTGATGGGTTGCTTGTCCAGGCCCTTGACGGCAGTCTTTTGTACGTGAACCCAGCTTGCCGAGAACAATGGGGCATCACAGAGCAGCTTCTTGAGTCACACGGGCCATGGTGCTGGGTTGGCGAACGTGCCCTGATACCGGCAAAGATCGACCAGCTGTTCCGCCAGGGTCAGACACGCTTCGAGTCGTCCTGGATACCTGGAAGTGGAACCGTTGCCTATCAGGAGGCATTCGCCTGCCTGGCAGACATCGGGGACGAACGGGTCGTGCTCGTCGCCCTGCATGACATCTCTAAACGCGTCGAGAACGAGCAGCGCATTGAGCACCTTGCCTACCATGATGACCTCACTGGCCTCCCAAACCGTGCCGCGCTTAACAAGGCACTGGAAAAGACCTTGGCGGCGGCCGACCGCTATGGCGACCAGGTAGGGCTTATCTTCCTTGACCTCAATGGCTTCAAACCGATCAACGACAGCTATGGGCATATCATCGGCGACCGCGTGTTGCAAGAGATTGCAAGCCGGCTCGGATCCTGCTTCCGCGAGACTGACACCATTGCCCGATACGGCGGAGACGAGTTCGTGGCAGTGATCCCCAGGTTCGCCACATCGGCTGCGCTCATGGCGATCGCGGGCAAACTTCAGGATGTGATCTCCCGACCTGTCAAAATGCCGCCTGATGACGAGATCACCATCCGCGCAAGCATCGGATACGCGATCAGGGAGCCCGGCGAGAGCGCCGAGTCGCTGATCTCACGCGCCGACACACACATGTATGGGATGCGCAAAAAACTTATGCCACGACTGTGAGCGGGGCGGCTGAGCCGACGTGCGTGTTGACAGCAGGCGCTGTCGAAAGCTGGCACGTGCAGCGCAGTTGACAGCAAGCGCTGTCGAAAACATCATGAAAGCGATGCATCAAAGCGATACTGCCTTACGCGAATCGAGGTCATGGGCATTTGAACCAGCAGCAGCTCCTCCGCTTGCTTGAGGAAGTCGCCGACGGGCATCGTGCGCCCGCCGAGGCCGCAGTCCGGCTCGGCTCGTTTGGCTCCGCCGCGGTCATCGGCGCTACGGGGCAGGCTGAGGCGCGGGTCGACCACCAGCGGGCCATGCGTTGCGGATTTCCTGAAGTGGTCTTTGCCGAAGGGAAAACGCCCGAGCAGGTCGGACTGATCGCGCAGGAGATCCTGCAGGCAAGCGACGTGGTGATCGCCACGCGGGCGACATCTGCGCACCACCAGGCGGTGGTTGCATATGAAAGCGATGCCCGCTGGTTTGAGGCCGCACGGCTGATAGCAGTCGATCGGCGGGAGACGCGGCCTGCTGACGGCCACATCGTCGTGGCAAGCGCCGGAACGTCTGATATCCCCATCGCCGAGGAGGCCGCCATCTGCGCAGAACTCATGGGCAGCCGCGTCACCCGGCTCTACGACGTGGGTGTCGCCGGGCTCCACCGCCTCTTAGACGAGGCCGAGACCCTGCGTTCGGCACGTGCCGTGATCGCTGTGGCAGGCATGGAGGGGGCATTGCCGAGCGTCATCGCCGGCATCGTCGGCATCCCTGTCGTCGCCGTGCCGACCAGCATCGGCTACGGCGCGAGCTTTGGCGGGGTGAGCGCCCTGCTCTCCATGCTCAACTCGTGCGCAGGAGGCATCTCCGTCGTCAACATCGACAACGGGTTTGGCGCGGCGGTAGTCGCAACCCGCATCAACCGCCCCGCATGGGAACGCGGGCAGCGATGACCCGAGCAGAAGGTGGCAAAGGAGCCAAGCGGAACATGACCCGGGTGGGAAGTAACACGGAGGCCGGTCAGGGCATGGGTCAGATCGCCCACCTGGACTGCTCGACCGGCGTCTCCGGTGACAAGTTCCTAGGGGCGCTGCTCGACATCGGCGAACAGACCGGCGCCTTCACTGCCGAGGACCTGCGCGCACTCGTCGGCCCGCTCGTGCCCGAGGCCGCCATCACCGTGGAGCGCGTGCGATCCTCAGGGATCGCAGCGGTGAGCGTGCGCGTGCGCGCCCACCTGCGCCGCCCCCTGGCCACAGCCAGGGGGTCAGGGGAAGCGCCGCCGCCGCCCAGCGCCAACCCGCCAGCAGTAGCGGACAATGGGACGGCACCGTGCGATGGGGCAGTGCCCCATCGTGCGTGGGCCGACATCCGCCAGACGCTTACGGCGGCGGCGCTTCCGGCGCAGGTGCGTGCGCGTGCGCTCACCGCCTTCGGCGAGCTCGCGCTCGCCGAAGCGCGCGTCCACGGGCGGGCGGAGGAGGAGGTGCACTTCCACGAGGTCGGGGCCGCCGACTCCATCGTCGATATCGTGGGGGTCTGCGGCGGTCTGGCCGCACTCGGCATCGAAAAGCTTACCGCCACGTCCGTCGCGGTTGGCTCGGGCACGGTAAGGACCTCCCACGGCACACTGCCCGTCCCCGCCCCTGCCACGGCGATCCTCCTTGCAGGCATCCCCGTCGCAGAGGCACCAGCCGCCCCAGACGGGCAACCGATCGCCTACGAGCTTACCACCCCGACCGGTGCCGCCTTGTTGCGAGCCTGTGCCGAGAGCTTCGGCCCGCTGCCTGCGATGATGCCACATGCCACCGGTTATGGTGCGGGCACCCTCCAGATCGGGGTCCCGAACGTCTGCCAGCTTGTGCTCGGCGAGCCTGCTCGGCATGAGGGGCATGGCGGACACGGCGAACCCAACGAGCACGACGACCCCGACAGCAATGGCGGCCCTGGCGGCCCATGTGGGCCTGTCGGCCTCGACCCCGGCCTCGGCACATCGGACACCACCGCCACCGCCTTAACAAACGAGGCGGTGTCCGTGCTCGAGACGAACCTCGATCACCTCTCGCCCGAGGCGCTCGCCTTCGCCGCAGAGCAGCTCTTGGCGGAAGGGGCGCTTGACGTGTGGGCCACCCCGATCATGATGAAGAAGGGGCGTCCGGCGGTCACGCTTTCGCTTTTGGCGCGCAGAGAGGATGCTGGGCATTACGCGGCGCGTATGATCGCGCTCACGGGAAGCCTCGGCGTGCGGAGGCTGGACCTGGAGCGGCTTAAAGTCCCGAGGTCATCTCTTGCGGTCGAGACGCCGTATGGGCAGGTGCGGTTCAAGCAGGGTGCCGGGCGCACTCGGCCAGAAGCAGACGACGTGGCGCGCATCGCCCGTGAGCAGGGACGCTCGTTCACCGACGTTGCAGGCGGGCTTGAGCGCGACTACGGCACGGACCACGCGTCACCCTCGCGCACGAAAAACCCCTCGGCGACCAGCTCCTCGAGCAACCCCAGTGTCTCGGCGACCGACACCGGCCCACGCCCAGCACCAGCCTCTGAGTCAGAGAGCAGCTGAACCGCATCCTCTGTCGTGATGCCCGGATCGGCAAGCACCAGCTTGAGCAGGCGCGCACGCTTCTGCCGCTTGGAGCCCTCAAAACGGGATTGACGCACATGGTGGCGGCTGCGCCGAGAGGGGTTGGGAACCGTCTTTTTCAGGTGGGCACCATAGTCGAGCAGCGCGTAGTTCCACTGCCGAGGACAGCTGCCCTGGCAGATGGCCACCTGCCCTGCATGCTCGGCAATCGGGCGGATCTGCGCGTCGGAGACATCGATGCCCTCGGGGAAGAACTCGTGCAAGAAGACCGCTCTTGCATTGGTCTCAAGGTAGACCGACAGCTCGTTGAAGGCAAAGACCCGCACCCCTGCCGCGGTCGCCGGCCCGATGCCGGGAAGCGCACGGAGCCGCGCCTCGTCAGAGGGGAGCGCAACGGCCACGCCTTTCTCGGCAGCATCGGCGACCAGCGTCTGTGCAAGGTTCGCGAGCAGAACCGCCCGCCGGTTGTAGCCAAGACCCTGCCATATGCCGAGCACGACCGCAAGCGGTGCCTCGGCAAGCGCTGAGAACGTGGGTAGCTCGGCGAGCCAGCGCCCGTAGTAGCGCTCGACCCGGGACACCTGCGTCTGCTGGAGCATGACCTCGCTCACGAGCACCGCGTAGGGGTCGGATCCGTTGCGCCAGGGGAAGTCGCGGTACAGCTCCTCCCCCCGGGCGATCACATGGGAGACAAAGCCGTCCATGTCAAGCGCCGCGCCTGGATCCATTCGGGTGTCGGGCTTATGGGCGAAGAGCGCTTGGCCTCGGCTCATACCATGGATATCGGGTTCATGGATGTCGCGCATGGGTAAGGATACCACCCCGAGCACCTCGCCTGTTGTGTGCTGTACGCCGACATCCGGCATCCCGCACCCGAGCAAGCTGTCCTGTATGATATATGGGGCGGCTCAGGAGCAGGTTTTATGCTCTTCATGTGAGCCACAACCTGAAAAGCGGTGACGCTCATGGATGGAGGAAATCGCATGGGTAAAGCTTTTACGAAAACAGCGGGCACGGGGCAGCGGGCACGCCTCTCGGTGCTCCTTTGTCTCGCGCTTGTCCTTGGCGCTATGCCGGGAGCGGCGTGGGCAGGCAGCGCGGGCCCGGAGGGCGGTGCCCCGGCGGCTGTGGCGGAGGGCAGTACAGCATCGGAAGTTGCGGCTCCGGCACTTGCAGCCGCGGGCGGCGCGGCAACGGCTCTTGTGGACTGAACTTCCCTGATGCCCTTGCAGACGGTGTCGCAACAGGCGAGCGGGGCGGCATCATCGTGCTCACCGCCCCTGGCGCGCTCTCGCCGGTCTGGGCGAACTACCTGCCGGGCGCATATGGGGGCGGGAGCCCCGACATCCAGCTCTTCGGCGGGAGCAACGTGCTATCCGACAACATCATGAACACCCTGAAGGAGATGCTCATCGACTGAGGCTGCAGGCAAGGCCGATACCGCACAGCAAGACCTACACGCAGGAAAGGCCTGACGACAAGCAAGACCTGGCACCGGCAAGATCGAAACGTGGGCTACGGCTCCAAAGCCTGGGTCGCAGCCCATGCATATGCGGTGGGTGTTCTTGGTGGCACACGTTTCTCTGTGCGTCACCACAAAACTTATAAAAAAAGCGCCGTATACGGCTATTTGCATCCGGCACCTAGAGAGCTATTCTTTGCGGGTGGGCCTTATGGGGCCAGATGAAGGATTATGCTCCATGTTCACGAGTGGCACGTACAAGGATCAAAAGCCGCCAGGAGGCGACGATGTTTACAAATGAGGAAAATGCCACATGGATCAGGTCCCTATGAAAGCAGCGCGGACGGGATGGCAGGTCGTAAGCGCTGGGACTTACTACTCCCTCGGCATCAAGGCCGACGGCACGCTCTGGGCGTGGGGGTACAACGGCTCCGGCCAGCTCGGCAACGGCTCGACCGTGGACGCGGAAACCCCCGTCCGGGCCGGGGACGCTGCCGACAAAT
>WRDS01000050.1 GCA_009779675.1 Coriobacteriia bacterium | reverse complement strand
GGGGCCGCTGGGCAGGGCGGGGCTGCTGGTGAGGTCGGGGCCGCTGGTGGGGTCGGGGCCGTCGTAGCGGTCGGCGAACTCCGAGGCGACGCCAAAGAACTCGCGGATGTTGTCTGCCCGCGCCTGCGCCTCGTCGGTCTGCTCGGCCTCAAGCGCCGCTATCAGGCCCGCCTTGTCCACTATCATCTCGACTGTGTCCCGCAGACTGCCTTCGAGCGCACGCATCACGCCGAGAAGCGACAAAAACGCCGCGAGCGCCGTGCGCGTGCGCGTCTGGTACGCGCCGCTCTCAACCGCTGCCCACATCGCTGCCTCAAAGCCCAGGCTACCTGCCCGAGCAGCATCTTCGATGCGCTCGATCGTGGAGGAGCCGATGCCGCGGCGCGGGGTGTTGATGATGCGCTTGAGCGATATCTCGTCAGCCGGATTCACCACAACCTTGAGGTAGGCGATCACGTCGCGGATCTCGGCGCGGTCAAAGAACCGCGTGCCGCCGACGATGCGGTACGGGACCCCCGCACGAAGCAGCGCATCCTCAAGCGCCCGGCTCTGCGCGTTGGTGCGGTAAAACACCGCAAAGTCGGTGTAGGGCCGCCGCTCGCCGAGCTGACGCTCGCCGAGCCGCTCGATCTCGGCGGCGATGAAACGCCCCTCGTCGCGTTCGCCGCTCGCAAGGTAGGAGGCAATCCTCTCGCCCTCGGCGTTGTTCGTGAAAAGGGTCTTGGGCTTGCGTTCCATGTTGTTGGCCACAACGGCATTGGCGGCCGCGAGGATGCGGACGGTCGACCGGTAATTCTCCTCAAGCTTGACGGTCTTTGCCTGAGGGTAATCGCTCTCGAAGTTCAGGATGTTGCTGATGTCGGCACCGCGCCACGAGTAGATCGACTGGTCGTCATCGCCCACCACCATGAGGTTGTGGTGCGCTCCCGCAAGCAGGCGCGTGATGCGGTACTGCGCGTGGTTCGTGTCCTGGTACTCATCGACGCTGATGTAACGGAAACGCTGCTGGTAGGCGCTTCGCACCTCCTCATGCGTGCTCAGCAGCCGATGTGCCTCGACGAGCAGGTCGTCGAAGTCCATCGCATTGCACTCGCGCAGACGCCGTTGGTAACGGGCGAACACTTTGCCCGTCGCTTTATCCAGAGGCGAGCGCGCACTCGCCGAGAAACCCTCGGCATCGATGAGATCGTTTTTCGCCGAAGATATCCGGCTGCGGACAGCGCCTAACGGGTAGACCTTCTCGGAGATGTCCAGCTCTGCCATGACCGCCTTGGCCATACGCCTGCTGTCATCCTCGTCATAGATGGTGAACGAGGGCGTGAAACCGACCCGCTCGGCATCGGCACGCAGCATGCGCACGCACATCGAATGGAACGTGAGCACCCACATGGAGCGCACGCCGTACCCGACCTGCGCCCCGAGTCGCTCGCGCATCTCGGCAGCCGCCTTGTTGGTGAATGTGATGGCAAGGATCTCGTGCGGGCTTACGCCGAGGTCCGCAATCAGGTGTGCGATACGCGTTGTGAGCACACGCGTCTTGCCGCTGCCTGCGCCGGCAAGCACAAGCAGCGGCCCTTCTGTGGTCTCAACGGCCATGCGTTGAGCGGGGTTCAAAGACGAAAGATCGGTAGTCATCGCTAGAGCAGTGTAGCAGCAGCAGCAATCACCGTGCTTCTTGGAGTTGGGCAAGGCGAGTGGCCGAACGGCCATGCGCTGCCATCCCGGGCTCTTACGCCAGCGTGCGCCCCACGGCACCTGCAACCGCACGAAGATCGGCGACCAGGCTCCGCAGGCCCTCCAGGTCAAGGGATTGCGAGCCGTCGGAAAGCGCCTCACGCGGATTGGGATGCACCTCGACCATCACGCCGTCCGCCCCGACCGCAATCGCCGCTTTTGCGATATCCGGCACAAGGTCTGCCCGACCCACCGAGTGCGAGACATCGACGATCACGGGGAGCAGCGAGAGGCTGTGCACCACAGGGACCGCAGTGATGTCGAGGGTGAACCGGTAGGCGGTCTCGAATGTGCGTATCCCCCGCTCGCAAAGGATGATGTTCTCGTTGCCGCCCATGGTGATGTAGCTGCTCGCCTGTAGCCACTCCTCGATCGTGGCGGCCATGCCCCGCTTGAAGAGGACCGGCTTGTGGCTTTGGGCCGTAATCGCGCCGAGCTTTTTGAGAAGCGAGAAGTTCGCCATGTTGCGCGTGCCAACCTGAAGGATGTCGGCATACGCGTCGATCCTCTCGGCGTTCGCCGAGTCAGTGACCTCGGTGGCCACAAAAAGCCCGTATTCGTCGGCGGCCTCACGCAGGATCCTCAGGCCCTTCTCCTCAAGCCCCTGGAAGGAGAACGGGGATGTGCGCGGTTTGTACGCCCCCCCGCGCATAACGCGGATGCCCAACTCTTTGAGCGCGGCGGCAACTTCGCGCACCTGCTCACGCGACTCGACCGAGCACGGCCCGGCAATGATAGTCGTTGCGCTGCCGCGGCTGACCGCTTGGGCTGCCGGTGCCGACATCAGACCCTCATCTCCTTGGAGACGCGCAGGACCGTATCAAAAATATCGCGCAGGTCATCGGCGAAAAGCGGGCCCTCGTTGCACTGCGCGATGTGCGCGAAGATCTCTTCTTCGCGCTTAGGGTCATAGAGCCCCCACTGCACCTGCGGCTTGAGCTTGCGGATGGCGAGCGTGCTTTTGGCGCGCTTGTTCAAGAGCCGCACGAGCTGACAGTCGATCTCATCGATTGTCTCGCGGATCTCAGCGATCTTCTCGCGCGCGCTTTGATTCTCGTCAGACATGCATCCGCCTCCTTTTTGTCGCCTGGGCTGCCCTGTCCATGGCGAGGCAGCTTGTTAGAGCGGGTGACCCCCGTTAAAATGCGGGCATTCATCGCTATAGAAGTCCTCGGCAGGCCTTACGTTGGCCAGACCCTCGTACTCGCGGAAAACTACTGCGAGATAGCGCAAGGCCGATGCGCCGAGTATGCCTGTGAACGGCAGCTCATCTTTTACAAACAGTACAGGTATCGATGGGATCTGGATCCGCCCTGTCGCCTGTTGACAAAAAACTTCAAGCCCGAGATCGACCACTTTGATCCCACTGCGGTATTTGCCGCCAAGGCCGATACTGACATCAAGCCCGTAGTCATCTGCAGAGCCAAGATCGATGCCTAGCTCATCGGCAAGCTCCCAGCGCAAGAACGTGTGTGCTGAGCCGGTGTCGAGCAGACACTTGACAGGCAGTTGACTGAGCAGGGCCCCACCTGAGTAAAAAAGGATGCCTGCCACTGGCCGCAAGGCCCCGCAGGCATCCTCCTCGTAAACGAACTCCATGCCTAAAAGGTCGTACAGATCATCTCGCCGGACTCCTCAGTCGGCGAGTAGTAGACCGCAGGGCTTGTGCCCTCACGTACCTGTGCCGCCTTTTTGTAGATCCTCATGCAGTCTTTCAGCGTCGGCGCGTGGGCAACGAGCCTGCCGTTGTCTAACACGAGCCACTCGCCGCGGTGCGCTGCGAGGTTGCGGCCTACCTCTGATGCTTGCTGCCTATCCATGGCGAGTCACCTTTTTCAAGTCTGTCTTTAGCATCGCGCTTCCGGTATCTGACGTAAGCGAGGCTGCACAAAATATATCAAAATTGGGGCAAAATAGTAAAAATTCTTTGCTTTTCGGCCAATGTCTGTGACCCTGCCGCCACCCCTGTCCTGGCGCGGCGGGAGGGGGGTCAGGATGTTTAGCGCCACTTCTTGGACTTGGATCCCAGGGGTTCAAAGCGATCCCTAAAGCATAGACCCTGACAGCTGCAAGCGACCCTGGCGGCTGCGAGCGGCTGCCGTTCTCAGATGATCGCGAAAGCCGCGCCTCGGCGAACACTCAGCCGACGCCCATCAAGCAAGCGGCTTCGCAGGAGGCGCTCCTCGGCAAGGCTGACCCGCCGATGCTGAAGCGGATCCGGCCCGTTTGCCGCCGAGGATGCCCCGGCAATCAGGGCAGGTGCCATCTCTGCACCCAAGGGCGATGGTGCCGGTGTGGGCTTGCAGCCGGCGATCGTCTCCTGCACGGTGATATCCGTACCGGGCCGGTGCCTTTTCCAGAACGCAGCCACAGCAGAGTGCTCGTGCCGTCGGCTGACGATAACGAACTCCGTCTCTGAGCTGGCATCGGAGCCGAGCAGGGCTCCTAAATAGGCGGCAAGCTGCAGGCCGAGCCAATCGGAGCCGGCCTCGTCCGACTGCTCCACCGTCAACCAGACCGTGTGCGCCTCGGTCCGAAGGTACGAGAAATACTTCTCCGCATCACAGGGCTTCGGCCGAGAATGCTCATCGTAGAAAATGGCAACATGATCTCGGCATGTGAGTTGTTCGATGCCTTCCAGCCCGCACTCATATGCACTCTCGTAATCAACCAGATACGCGGCCATGCCTTGCCTCCGAAGCAGCCAACACATATACGGCAGCCCTTTTGGGCGGCGCGCAGACTTTCGTAGCCCCACAGCCTTTCGCAGCCCTTATATGTGAGGTGAGCAGCCCTTCTGCCTTTTGGGTTCTGGGCAGGTTCTGGGCAGCCCTTTTTCATTCCTCAATCGGCAAGTTACCGGTAATTCTTGAGCGCACCGTGCTCAATCTGCGGAATGACGCGGAATGATGCCCGCGGGATACGAGGGGCTGCAGCGCAGGTTTTTCGCAAAACGCCGGAAGAGGCCAGTCGTCGGCCAGGCCCAATCTGCGGAAAAAGAGGGGGCGCCGGGCGATATGATGAGGTTCCGCACGCGGTAGAGTTCGTTGCCAAAGCGGTCGGCCCCCAAAAGGACAGGCTCTCGGGGACACTCCGCGCACCCTCCCATGCACGGGAACATCGACACGAGGGCGCCTTCGGTGTGCGCCCGCACCGTGATGTCCGCCCCATCGATCGCATCCCTGGCGGCACCCGCCGCCATCGCAGGGAAAAACGCGGTCGCATCGACCTCGACGACGAGCGGCTTTGCTCGGCCTGACCTCGCTGCGAGGATCCCGCGGAAAATGGCGACGTACGATGCCTCAAGCGCCGAAGGGCACGCCCAGTGCTCGATAAGACCGCTCGGCGGCGGAGCATACTCAAGGGATGCCTGCGCGCCGCTGCAAAAAACCGATCGAGCAGGATTGGATGCGCGGTTCAAAAGCCCTGCCAGCTGCGGGTCGGTGTCTTGCCGAGCGAGCCAACGCCCCACAGTGGGAACAACCGAGGCGCAGTCACATGCGAGTTGGGCAACCCTCGCAAAAGCACCGATATCGTTGCAGCAGACCTCGATCCGGTCGCTCTCCCCTGCGCTTGCAACAAGCACGCCGGTCAGCGCATCCAGCAAAGGCAGGTGTTGCTCGGCAAGAGGAGGGATGACAACGGTCGTGCGCTTGTGTGCGCAAAGAGCGCGAAGCCATGCCTCGGCGGCAAGAAGGTCTTTCAGCGCCTGCGGGCAGCCGTCGCTCCCCACATACACGCGATCCGCAATGCCGTTTTTGGTGGGGTTCGGGGTGTGGCCTGGAGTGCGATCTGGGGTGCACTCTGCAATCGTACGATTCAAACCATACTTTATCGTACGATTCGAGGTATGTTTTATCGTACGGTTCGCAGACCAGGTGCTGGCCTTGGAAAGATCGGCCCCCACCTCAAGCCAGCGTGCCTCTCCCACCGTGATCACTGCGCCTCACCTCGCCCCTGCCCCGCGTGCAAGACACTGGATGCCCCGCCTGCGTCGCAACGAAGATAGGTGTAGCAGTTGCATGGCGAGCCAAAAGCCTCGTGGTAAAGCCGACGCTTCTCCTCATTCGTAGCAAGACCCGTCGCATCGCGCAGGAAGCCGAGAAGGGAGAGGCGATAGGCGAGCGGGGTCCCTCGGCCACCGATCTTGGCGTAGGCGACCCCTGCGTCCTCAAGGTCGCCCATCGCGCAGGCCGCGCACGGGTATTCGTTAGGGGGGCTCCCGAGAAGGGTGCGACAGCTATGCGTCCGGTATGTCGTGTCATAGGTGCGGATCACCCTGCCCGCCTGCGCCGCCGTGCCGCTGGCCGCCTCGCCGTAGGACGCCTCGCCGCAGGACGCCTCGTCACGCGCCGCTCTGCCCGCTCGAGCCGCCGTGCCGCAGGTTGCCTCGCCGCTGGCCGCAGCCTCGGCACACGCGTTCCCGTGGTAGAACCTGCAATACCCGTCCACAAGAGGGCACCTGTCGCCCGCGACCATCACCTCGCCCTCAAGGCCAGGGAACGGGGCGAGCAGCTGCCCTGCCTGGAGCGGCGTGAGGAACCGCGGGAACACCACCCGGGAGATCGCGAAGCAGTCAACGTAAAAGGCAAGCACATGCGTGTTCGCCGCAACGCCGAGCAACGACAGGCACAGCCTGAGCGACGTGCCTGCTTCACGGAGCGCCTGCATAAGCCCCCAGTCAAAGACCTGGAGCCCCGTGCCACCGCTGGCCTCAAAGTCCAGGCAAAGGCCGACGAGGTAGTCGATCTGCCCTGCGATATAGCGCCCGTTCACCGTGAGATAGACCGGAAGACCCCGCCGACGGGCCTGCTCGGCAACGTGCGCAAGATCCTCCCTGCTGCGCAGGTTCGCCAGCCCCTGCCTGCGGCTCACACTGTCGTGCCCGCCGTAGCGCCGCTCCCACCAGGGCTCCAAGACACCACAGTACAGCTCGGCAGCACCGCTGTCTGCAAGGGCTGCGACTTCACCTGGGTCAGTAACGGGCACGGCAAAGCGCATCGAACTCACCCCTTAGCTCACGTGCCAGGGTGATCGTGTCAGTACCGAATACGCCGTCGGCAAGCGCCCGATACGCAACCGCATCGCACGCCGAGAGAACCCGCTCGATCCGCTCGACATCATTGCCGGCATCGCAGGCCGAGCCCTCAAGGTGCACCCGTGCGGCCGCGTAGGGCAGAAGCGTCGCACCTTGCGCCCACAGACGGTAGAGCGGGAAGAGGTACGACTCAATCCGGGCAAACTCCCGCTCGCACTCCGGCGAGAGCCGCTCCCAGTGCACCTGCGCAGGGCCAGGAGGGTGCGGCGCATCCCTGCAAGCCGCCTCCTCCCGCCTGTTGTCGGCACTCCCGGGAAAACAGATCATGCGGGAGATCGCGCACTTGGTCGTGAAGAGCCCGCGCCCGTAAAGCTCGGCGGCCTCTGCCCTGACCCCTTGCAAGGTGCTTTGCTGATGCCAGAGGATGTACCCGATATGGGTCTGGATCCCCGCACGCTTGAATGTATCGATGACCTCGAACATTGCATCAACGTCAAGCGGTTTCCTCCATGCCGAGAGCGTGGCGGCATCTACGCTCTCAAGCCCGATGAAAAGCCGAGAGAACCCTCCAGCACGCAAGGGGACGAGCCGCTTGTACAGGCGTTCGTGCAGGCGTGGCTCGCGCACGAGCGACTGGCCGCGCAGCTGCAGCGAGTAGGCGATGCGCAGGCCGCGGCAGCGCAGGCCCGCGTCAAGCTCCTCGACACGGGCAAGCGACCCGAAGTCGTCTTCCACGAAGTTGAAGATGGGCAGGACTCCCTCGCGCTCTGCGTGTGCGGCAAGTTCGGCGATCTCACCGACAACCATGCGCATATCACGCGCTGCCCATCTCCGGTATGGCTTCGGGAGGTTAGGCGTCGCGCAAAACGTGCACGCTCCAGAACACCCACGCGCCGAGCGCAGGTTGATCGAGCAGTGCTGCCGGGCATAGCGGCGGAGACCCGGGCGTACCGGATATGCCCACTCGTCGGGGGTCAGGACGCGGTGTTCGGCGGCGACGGCGACGGCATCAGCGGCCAACGAGAGTAACGGCACCTCCCCCTCGCCGTGCACAAGCCTCACTGCCACGGGGAACCTGGCCCGCGCCTGTTCCGGCGCGTTCGTGACATATAGCCCGCCTGCAACAAACACCGTCTGCGGCCAGTGCGAGCGGACGCGCTCTATTATGCGCAGCGCGTCTGACACGTCGTCGGCGGTCATCACCGAGACCCCCACGACACCAAACCCGCCCACACGCTCTGCCGTCGCGTTGAACTCGGCCCAGAAGCGGGACGCATCGCCCTCCGCCTCATAAAGCCGCCGATCAAACACG
Organism: Coriobacteriia bacterium; assembly: GCA_009779675.1. Taxonomy (GTDB): domain Bacteria; phylum Actinomycetota; class Coriobacteriia; order Anaerosomatales; family PHET01; genus WRDS01. Next base: position 8,728 of record WRDS01000050.1, on the reverse strand, counting down.
TAAGCACTGTGCCCGCGCTCGGCAAGATAACCTGCAAGACACTCGATGCTCAACGGCTCCTGAAACTCCGTCTCGTCGCCCGCATGCAGCGGTCGCACAAGCGCCGTCGGACGTGCGGATGCGTGAGCCGAGCCGCCTGCCGGATCCCAACCCGCTGCCGATGCCGCCGACGATGCCGATGCCGCTCCCGTCGAGCCCCGATCACCGAGCGGATCACCCATGTGGGCAAGCTCCACTTTTCAGCCTACCTCTTGGAGTAAGGAATGGCTCCCGTGATCATCCCGATGCCTCTAAGGTATGCCTGGAGCTCTTTGATATCGGTGTCCTCAGGGTTTTTCTCGGCAAGTGCGCTGAGGTCGCCCTGTATGAGCTCGTACGCACGCTTCTTGTCGTCCTTCTTGGCCTCAGGATCGATGTTGTACTCGATCTCCGCATAGATCCTGTTGTACTCCGCTGCATCTCTGAGCCCAGGGATCCCGCCATCCGGCGCATCGAAGACCTTCCCGTGCGCCTCCATGGATGCGATGCTGGCCTGGCCGTATCCCGCCGCATGTGCGGCTGCTTGAAGGTTGAGATAACTTTCCGGCAAGTCGGGGAAAAGCTCCAGGACGACAAGCGCCGCGACAAGCGCCTCGTCGTTTCTCTCAAGCTGCAGCAGCGCGAGCGTGCGGTTGTTGAGCGCGCCATAGTGGTAAGGCTGCGTTCTGAGCGCCGCATCATACTCGTCAAGCGCCGCAAGGTAATCCGCCTCACGGTACTTCTCGTTCCCTCGCGCAAAAATGTACGCCGAGCCGCTCACCCGGGACTTTGCCGCCGTCGTCATCGGATCGCGTGGCGTCTTGCCCCGGATCTGCCCGGCCACATCCTTTGCCTCTGATTGCGCCTGCGCGAAACCGTCCTTCTGCTCCCTCGGCGTAAAAACGGTGTCACCCTTTTTTGGAACCCTTGCGCAGCCCGCCGCAGAAAAGACCCCCATGACAAGAAGGATCGCGAGCGCACACGCGACCACCGGCCCGCACCGTGCCCAGAAGCCCGTTGCCGAGCCTGCCGCACGCCTTGCCCCCTGCGCCGTTGCCAGCCTGTCTTTCACCGCTTCCTCCTTGCCGAGAGGCTCCATGATCAGTGGACCGGAACGCAGGCACAAGGCCCGTTGCAGCTGACCGCCGGGCAGCCGCCACCGGGACTGCGGGGGCTGCCAGGACTCCCCGGGCTGCGGAAGGCCGGGCACGTGTTCACACTCTGGCACGTGCAATGCGAGTCACATGTGCACTCGGAGTTGCAGAGGCACATCGTGCCGCCGACTCCCTTGTAATCAGGCCGGGAGACGATCACCATGTCGCAAGAGCAGTATGTGCCCATGACGGTCGATGTCGATGCCACGCTCCTGATCGTGCCCAAAGCATGCCCCGCCGAGGATGTCGTAACGCTACTGCTGCTACCGCCGCTATTGCCGCTGTCCTTTTCGTTCTCGGCAAAGTAGACCTTCATGCCAGGCTTATAGACGCTTTCGCCGTTGACGATGATCTTGATCTGTGGCTTGGGAAGCCGTCCGGCGGCATCGGCATCTTGCGCGTCCTCCGCATCTTTTGCGTTTTTTGACCCCGCTCTCGGCTCCACCACATCGTCGTCAAGGACGAAGCCTTCTTTGACAGGGCCCGTCTTAGCGCCTGATCCAGAGCTTGAGGACGGGTCCGCCGAGCCCTTGCTTGAGCCCTTGCCTGGCGAAGTGCCACCCGAGGAGCCGCCTTTCGGCAACGGGGTCGGCAACGAGGCATAGTACCTGCGGTCATTGTGTCTCTCGGCCATCATGTCTCCCTGTAATCGAGCCTGCGTTGCAGCTGGTTGAGCGTGAGCGTCCTGTTGATCGCACAGCGGTCACTGCCCTGGTGCTCTGCAGGGTCTTTAAGCCCCAGCACCTTTGCCGCACAGTCGCCGGCACAGTGCCAGCGGCAAAAACAGTCGTCGCAAAACGCCATGTTGCCGACGGTGAGCCTTGCGAGCGCGTCGAGCTTTCCCTGGTCGAACACGAACTCGCCGCATGAGGGGTCCCAACGCCCGAAAAAGTAACGCCCGCTGCGAGGATCGCTTGCATACGAGACCTCGAAACATGAGGTCACATCCCCCGTCGGCACAACGGTGAACGACCCGCTGCTCACGCTGCAGAAAGAGTCGCCGATGATATCCTGCCGTGCGCCGGAATACACGAGATGAAGCCCCTCATCGCCCTGCTCGGCAAGCGCAGCCAGATACTCGGCGATAAAGACATCGACGGCGGGGGCCTCCTCGCGAGAGGTGACGCAGCGCCCGCACTCCCAGACCGGCTCGAGGTGGAGCTGGCTCACACTCGGGTAGTTTTCCGCGACAAAGGCGGCCATCTCGCGGATGCGCCCCACGTTCTTCGCGGTGAGCGTCGCACGGATGCCGTACCCCTTGCCCGCCTCGTCAAGCCTGCGCAGCGTGCGGTCGACCGCCGAGAAGGACGGTCGGCCGCCGACGAGAGGACGCTGAGCATCCTGCACGTCCGGCAGGCCGTCGAAGGAGATGTTGACATTGTCGAAGTACGCGACAAGGAAGTCGAGCTGCTCTTCGTTTAAAACGCCGTTTGTCGCAGTGTTAAGGACCACCGGGATGCCGAGCGACTCTGCCCGCTCGTGCGCGTAGAAACAGAGTTGGCGAACGATGTCAAAGGCCATGAACGGCTCGCCGTTGCCGTGCAAGGAGACGAGGAAGTTCTTGCACGCATCCTCATTCTCCGCACGGGTCGCAACGGCATTGCGTGCGACAAGGTCGATCGCGGCCTTTCCTGCTTCAAGCGGAAGCGTGACGAGCGGCTCGCCGGCCTCGCCGGCCTCCGCATAACAGTACAAGCACCGCAAGTTGCACCGATTGGTGGGAAAGAGTGTCACCTGGATCGGCTTGAAGGGGCCTTGCTGGACGGGGAAGGGCCTCTCGTCAAAGAACTTGTGCTCGCGTAGGGCATTGAGCGCCGCCTGTTCGTCTGCGGTAAAACCAGGATCCGCGTCAAAGCCGCCGACAGGCCCGTCGGACTTCCCGGCTCCACCGCCAAGTCCGCTAGCGGATCTGTCACCGTACACAAAGCGATAAACAAGCTCGGCGGTCACATCGTTCACGCGGGCAACCGAACAGCTCAGCGGGGCATAGATGATCTTGCCCTGCTCGTCCTCGAGGATGAACACCTCCGGCAGTCGGGCGACCTCAGCACACGTCTCGGCACCCAGCGTTTCGGTGCTCGGCGGTACCCCCGTGCCCGGCAGGCTTTCAGGCCGAGTGCTCGACAAGCGCGACCTCCACCCTGTTCTGGAGATATCCTGCCTCCCCCAGCTCGATGTAGAAGAGTGCGGCCTCGACAGGGCCGATGCTGCCCCCCACCTCGGCAACGATCTCATCGAGTGTACGCGTGCCGTCCGCCGCTGCAAGCAAGATCGCACCCGTCTCGTTCGCCGAGAACACATGCACGTCTCCCACAAAAGCATCCACGCCCGCTTCTACCGGCGCAAAAGTGATCCCCTCGGCAAGGAGCGGCCCGCGTGGATCGCGGTTGTTGCGTGATGGATCGTCAGATGAAAGCAGTATGGCAGTCTTGGCGAGGCCCACACCCACAAGTGCCGAGGACACCACAAAGATAACTAGACCACCTGCCGTTCTCACAAACGCCCTTCTGTCCACATCCATGCGCCCGCCCGCCTTATGATTCAGCCCATTGACCCTCTGAACTGCTGTCCGTCTGAACTGCTATCCAGCATGATGATTAGACACATTGATTCTACCTCTTCGCAACGGCGAGGCAACAAAACTTATCGCACCAAGGCTAAAAGCGCTGTCGTGAAAGCCTGCTCTCGCGAAAACCTTTTGCAAATCTATGCGTCTGCCTACTTATACGCACCTGCCAAGCATTTTGCGGACTGCGTCCAAGAAACTGCAGAGACCATAAATTCTGGGGCAAGTCAGACAAAGTGGCACGGATGTTGCAAAACCATACAGCAAAAGAACAGAGCGGGGCAGATTATTGTTAGCGTTGTCGGGTTTGACCTTTATTCCTGCAACAAAACCGCAACCTTCGCTCAAAAGATCACCAAACCAGCCAAGGGAAGTGCGATTGTGGGCCACAAAGCTGCACTATTGAACCAAAGGACTGCGCCATTGGGTCAACCACAAGGCCTGCTAAGCTTTATGGTGGTCGTTGTTTTGGTGCTGTCGAACTTTATTTCGCCGGTTTCCGCACTAACCGACAGTAATAACCTGCGCAAACACGAGCATACGACTGCGTGCTATGGCGTACCCGATGGGCACACGTGCGCGGTTGATACGAACTGTACGCCAATCTACCCGGCACAAAACACCGCTGTTGCTGCAGAACATACCCATAGCGATGCGTGCTATGGAACGAAACCTGTCAATGAAGGACGTGCCCGCGCTGAGGACTGCTATGAGGAACAGGGTATCCTCATTTGCGATTCCGACAAATACGGAAACTACGAAAGCGGAGTCACCGGAATTGACTATGCCAATCCCATCTGCGGGTTTGGAAAAGATTTTAAAGAAGCCAGGGTAGAGATGCCTGACTCTATCGCCGAACCTATAAGCTGGAACTGCAACGCACGTGAGCTTATCTGCGGGAACAAGGATTACGAACCCGAAGGGCCGCGCTTGGCGAACAATGAAAGCCCCGCTGCCGCTGGGGAGACAAGGCTCGCTGCTGCCGGAGGAACAAGACTTGCTGCCGCTGGGGAAACCGTGAGGCTAAAGGAGACCGACGAGCTGTTCGACACATTGGAAGATGCGGTTGCAGCAGCAAATACCAGAAGCTCCAGTGTTCTTGAGGTTATAGGCGATATAGCCGAGACACCAGCCAACAATATCCTCATCACATCAGACATAACGATAGTCGGCGCAGAAGGCGCACATGGTGTCATGATATCCAAATACATAGAGGTGCAGGGCGGCGGCCTTACCCTGGGTGACGACACAGGTGCGGATCCTTTGACGATCTTAGGCTCCGTAATCGTCAAGAGCGGGACGATTAGCGTTAAAGACGGCATAACACTGAGGAGTGACGGTAATGCGCTGACTTTAAGCGGCCCGAATGCAAGCGGCACAATCAGCGGCGGACGCTTTACGGCAAACGGAACAAGCGGAGCGGCTTTAAGTATGGAAGGGGGGGCCAAGCTAAGCGAAATAAGCGGTGGCGAGTTTTACGGCAAGATTGACGCTGCTCACTTGAGTGGCTCCGGTACGCGTATCGAGCTGATTTCCGACGGCAGCTTCTACCAGACAGATCCCGATACCGAACTTCATGGTCACGCTATCTTTATGCAAAACGATTCGCAAATAGGCGAGATATCAGGCGGATATTTTGAGGCCGCCCGCAACAACGCTTTAGCCATGACCCGCAGCAGCTGGGTTGATGAGATCAGCGGCGGAGAGTTCGTTGTCAAGCGCATTGGCTCCCTTGCCAACAGTGATAGGAACGCGACGGTTTGGGTTGAGGGCGAAACCTCAACAACAGGCATTGACATAGTCTCCGGTGGACATTTCAGCGGCGGCTCCTTTGGCCTATTGCTCATCAAAGAAAACGCCGAGTCCCGGATAAACACCATAACCGGCGGAGTCTTTGAGGGCACGATTGGCTTGCAAAACGACGTTAACTGCTTCATAGGTGAGATTTCCGGTGGGCAGCTCCTCGGCAGAAGCCAAGGGCTGTTTAATGCAGGCAGAATTGGAAAGATCAGCGAAGAGACGAACGTGCTCGGCACCAGTTCGTACGGCATCTACAACTATGCGAACGCTACGGTTGATGAGATCAGCGGTGGTAGGATTGCCTCTGAAGGAAGCTATGGCATTGTGAACTCCGGCACAATCAAGCTGATCTCCGGCGGGAGGATCATTGGCAAGTCCTCCGCAATCAACTGCGACGGAATGAATAAGGGATACCTTGAGAAAATCACTAACGGGGTCTTTTGGGGCAAAAACGATACCGCGATCGTTCTGGCGCATCGCCTGCTACTCGAGCCCGAGCTAAGCGCCAAGATAGGGCTGGGTCGTTACTGGGGGGAAAACGGGGTGGCCTTCAACAATGAGGGGCTGGTAGAATACCCAGGCAATTACCATATGAGCACGCGAACAAAGCCTGTGCCAGATATTAACGAGGTACAGTTCAAGTACCTGACATTGCCTGTCAATGTCGTTTTTGATACCAATGGCGGCAATTTTATCGGCGGAGCGGTAACGGATGCCCGCACGGTAGATGCCGGTGAGATGCTGCACAACAATATGCCGGGCGATCCGGTACGCGAGGGCTATACTTTCCAGGGATGGAATACGCAAAAAGACGGCACGGGCGATGAGTTCACAGGAAATACAACGGTTATCGATGACATCACCGTTTACGCCCAATGGGTAAAAGACATTCTTCCTGTAAACTTCGTCTTCCAAAAAGTAAATGAGACCGATACCCCCATGGAGGGTGTCGTATTCGAGCTGTATTCGTGCCCTGACGGGGATGACCCTTACCATGCCCATGACTGGCTGGCATACGATGGAGTGACCGGCAGAGAGCTTTGCTGCTGGAGCAATCCGGTCACGGTGGCAAGTGATGCGAACGGCATCGTGGAGTTTTTGGGCTTGGAGCCTGGGGACTACATGCTCGTGGAGACCAAAACGCTTTCCGGCTACCAACTTCCGCTTGGCCAGTGGCTTATCACCGTAAGTGGTACCACACCAGATATCACCATAGATGCCCACGGCTTTGACTCGGCGTCTCACCCCCCTGCGTTCAAATCGGGTGCGGACGATAGTCTTATGCTCCCCAACTACCGCCAGATGGTCATGCCCCACTCGGGTGGCACGGGTGCGTTCATCTTGATGGTCTTGACGGTTATAGGCATCACCCTCGTCGGCAGCGCGCCCATATACGCGATTTTTACGAGGAGCAGGAAAAGGCTTGCGCAGGTACGATCAGTATCCTGAGTCCTCCAATATTTGAGCCGCACTTATAACTACACTCATGCAAATACTTTTGAACAGGTCCTCGCTTGCCGCCTGCTTTTTACCCTCAGGCGTGGAGATATCGCAGCCCAGTATGTCGCGGCAGACAATGGTGCCATTGCTGTCTTTGAAGCGCTTTATGAACTCTTCCGTTTTCAAGTTACACTCGATCGCAACGTCCCCGTATTTCAGGCCGATGACCAATATGGCCCCTGAGACTGCCCCGCATATCTCGGCGCACCTGGCACCGCTGCTTAGCCCACGGGAAATCCTGCGGGCGAGCCCTTCCTCCATGCCATATCTTTCGCAAAACGCCATCAAAACAGCCTGGGAACAGCCCAACCCACTGCTAAAGGACTTGGATGCTCTCCTGGATCGTTCATTCATGCGCAGGCCACCCTCAGACGTATTTGCAGGCGTTGCTCCCCTTTCTGTTGTTTTGCTGTCGGTCACCTTGCTTGCCACCCGCCTTGTCCTCAGTTGTTTCAATCGCCCTCAAAACATGCGCACGCAACTACTTCTGGCTCTTCGGTACAACCTGTGAACAGAATTAGCCTGAAATAGCAGATGGCACGGTACTTCGTCTATGGTTTTTTGTGCAAACGAAAAATCAGATGAAAACAGGAGCCCGTACCAGTGAGAAGGCTACTCAAGCTGAATCGCCCCGGGTTTGCCGGGAACCCGTTTCTTGAGTCCCACGTCACGCACGCTCTGGCTCCTTGCCTTTCATAATACAGCTCCTCGAACCCTTTGGGCGGGATATCCCCGATGCTTTCGTAAGGCCCCCTGTCATTGAACCATTCGACCCGGTCAAGGGCGGCGTACCCCACGTCCTCAGACCCTTTCCAGGGTGCGCGCCCCCTGACCACCTCGGCCTTGAAAAGGCCGTTTATGCTTTCTGCCAGCGCATTGCCGTAAGCATCGCCGACCGACCCGGCCGATGCCTGGATACCGGCTTCTGCCAGTCTTCCTGTGTAGGCGATGGAGGGGTACTGCGACCCTGCGTCGTTGTGGCTTACCAGCCCTCCGCCAGGGGCCCTTGACCATGGCGCGCACTACCAAGGCCGCAGGCCTGACCTATGTGGCGGCCTGGCCAGGCCTTGTCCACGCGGCATTCATCATTGATGCCTTCTCGAAGATGACCGTCGGCTGGAACGTGGGCAGGAGGATGACGGCCGGCCTGGTGCCCTCGGCCCAGAGCCTGTCGCCGTGAAGTCGCGCCTGGCAAGGCCTGTAGGGCGGTCGAGGCCTTCATCCTGCTTGGCCGTTACCTTGAGGCTGTCGCGCCTCTCGCCTTGGGCCCCAGCCTTTCTCATCAATCCCTCCACCGTGCAGCGCGCAACCATGATGCCTTCGCGGAGGAGCTGCTTGTATATCTTCCTTGCCCCGTAGACGTGCTTGTCCTCTTTATAGACCCGCCCTCCCGGCCATGAGCCCCTCGCCGCGCATGTCACGCGCGGACGGCCCACGGCCCTTGTTGTCGTAACACGCTGGTGGGGCGACCCCTGCCCCCTTGCAGATCGGCCCGACCCCGAAGCACATCTTGTGCTGATCGATGTGCCTGATCGCTACCTTGACGGGCGGTCGAGCTCCGCCGCGAAAAAAGACGCCGCGCTCCCCAGTGCCCCATTTGGCCTTTTAAGCTCGCGGCTCTCACGTTCAAGCTCCTTGATGCGTTCTGCGTTCTTGGGGCCGGATACCAGTGGGCCTGGGTTGCCCTCTG
>WRDS01000049.1 GCA_009779675.1 Coriobacteriia bacterium | reverse complement strand
GCGCATCCGCGCCACCGCACGCTCGCCGAAAGCGTCAACGAGTGCGGCCGCGTGCTCGCGGGCGACCGCGAGACGTTCGGCGGCAGAAGGGGGGGCGAGCGTCTCGCCCGTGTCAAGCAGGTGACGTGCCTCGCGAAAGATCCAGGGGTTGCCATAGGCACCGCGGGCAACCATCACGCCGTCGGCCCCGGTCTGGTCGAACATCTCTACCACGTCCTGCGCGCAGAGCACATCCCCACTGCCAAACACAGGGATGCCCACCGCAGATTTCACGCGTGCGATGACCTCTTTGTCTGCGCGCCCGCGGTAGAACTGGTCACGCGTGCGCCCGTGCACCGCCACTGCCGCAACTCCCGCCTGCTCAAGCGCAAGGGAGAACTCGACGGCGTTCTTCTCGCTCGCGCTCCAGCCGCTGCGGATCTTGGCGGTCACGGGCAAAGGGCACGCCGCTCGGACAGCCTCAACGACAGCAACAGCCGTCTTGGGATCGCGCATGAGCGCGCTTCCCTCCCCTTTGGCGACCACTTTGGCAACCGGGCAGCCCATGTTGATGTCGATGAGGGCTATCTCGCCCGGGCGGTCCGCGGACAGCCGCGCCGCCTGCTCGGCCATTATCTGCGGGTCAGCGCCAAAGAGCTGGAGCGCGACCGGTACCTCCTCGGCAGAAAAGCGAAGGAGTGCGCGTGCGGCGCGGGAATCGGGGTTGTAATGCAACCCCTTGGCGCTCACCATCTCCGTGTAGGTAAGCGACGCTCCCATTCGGCGGCAGATGCCACGGAAAGGGGCCTCGGTCACCCCGGACATCGGGGCAAGCATCACGGGGCGCTCGCCAATAAGCGACATGATCGCCGAGGACGTGCGCTCGCTCCCTGGTGCCGCTGCCCGGGCATCTGCGATCCGCGCACTTGCGGCTCCAGCACTTGCCGCCCGGGCATCTGCGCGATCCGGCCTACTCATCCACCTTGAGGATCGCCATGAAGGCTTCCTGGGGCACCTCGACCGATCCGATGTTCTTCATGCGCTTCTTGCCCTTTTTTTGCTTCTCCAAAAGCTTGCGCTTCCGAGTGATATCGCCACCATAGCATTTTGCAAGCACGTCTTTGCGCTTTGCGCGCACGGTCTCCCGAGCGAGCACCCTGCCGCCGATCGCCGCCTGGATCGGCACCTCGAACATCTGTCGGGGAATGATGCTCTTGAGCTTCTCGGTAAGCATCTTCCCGCGCTCATATGCCTTGTCATGGTGCACGATGAACGAAAGGGCATCGATAGGCTTGCCCGCAAGCAGGATGTCAAGCTTGACGAGCTTGCTCGGCCGATAGCCGATGTACTCATAATCAAGCGAGGCGTACCCCTTCGTGCGGCTTTTGAGCTGGTCGAAAAAGTCCATGATGAGTTCGGAGAGCGGCATCTCGTAATGCATCTCGACGGTCGTCGCCGACAGGTACTGCATGTCCACAAAGCTCGCACGCCGCCCCTGCGAAAGCTCCATCACCGTGCCGACAAAATCGGGCGGGACGAGTATGGTCACCTTAAGGTACGGCTCCTCGATCGATTCGAACTTCCCGGGATCGGGCATGTCCTGCGGGGAGTGGACGGCGATTATCTCGTTGCCGCTGAGATGCGCGTGGTACTCAACGCTCGGGGCTGTGGCGAGCAGGTCCAAGTCGAACTCGCGCTCAAGGCGCTCTTTGACGACCTCCATATGCAGCAAGCCGAGAAACCCGACACGGAACCCGAACCCAAGCGCATGGCTCGACTCAGGCTCATAGATCAGGGCAGGATCATTGAGCTTGAGCTTGTCGAGCGCCTCCCGCAAATCAGGGTACTGGTCCCCGTCGATAGGAAAGAGCCCGGTGTACACCATAGGCTTGACATCACGGTATCCCGGCAGCGGCTCAAGCACGCCATTCTTCGCAAAGGTGACCGTGTCCCCCACCTTGACGAGCGCGGGGTTCTTCAGGCCGGTTATCAGGTACCCGACCTCCCCCACGCCAAGGGTGTCGACTGGCGTGTTGGCTGGCCGACGCACGCCGACTTCCTCGACATCGGTAACCGTGCTTGTCGCCATCATGAGTATTTTTTGACCCTTGGACACCTGGCCGTCCATAACACGGATGAGCGCAACAACACCGCGGTACTCGTCGAAATAGCTGTCGAATATGAGCGCCGAGAGCGGTGCATCCAGATCCCCTTCCGGGGCAGGTATCCTGTGCACCACAGCTTCGAGCGCCTCGGCCACACCCGCACCCGATTTAGCACTTGTGAGCACTGCCTCATCGGCGGGAACCGCAAGGCCTTCCTCTATCTCATGGCGCACACGCTCGGGGTCTGCGGCAGGAAGGTCGACTTTGTTGATAAGCGGGATGATCTCAAGGCCAGCATTCATGGCCATGAGCGCATTTGCGACCGTCTGCGCCTCGACACCTTGCGACGCGTCAACCACAAGCAGCACGCCTTCGCATGCCTCAAGCGAGCGGGAGACCTCGTATGAGAAGTCCACATGCCCAGGGGTGTCAATGAGATTTAGCTGATAGGTCACACCATCGGCGGCCTCATACATGATCCGCACCGCCTGGGCCTTGATGGTGATCCCTCGCTCGCGCTCTATATCCATCGAATCAAGCACCTGCTCGACCATCTCACGCTCCTGGATAGCGTGGGTGATCTCGAGCATGCGGTCGGCAAGCGTCGATTTTCCATGATCGATATGCGCAATGATCGAGAAGTTGCGTATGCGATCGGGTGAGGTAGTCATAGCAACCCAGTCTAGCAAAGCCTCAGTCCTACCCACAAAAAATCAGGAGAAGAAAAGATGGGCGCGAAGGAGGGGGCGGATTGCGGTGCGACGGCAAGCGATGCCTAAGTAGCAGCAAAATGGCACGTCAAAGCAGTGGGAAGGCTATAGCAAGGCAGCGACAAGGCCAAGAGGCAACGCGTGCCAGGGCACGTGAAAAACGGTGTGGTATAGTAACGCGGTTCGTCGACACCCCACTGTCACGGGCACCATCAGCGGGTTGAAAGGAAACTGTTACAAAGTGGCAAACATTAAAAGTCAGAAAAAACGCGTCATCACCAACGAAAAGCGCTATCGGCGCAATCGTGCAGTAAAGTCTTCGGTCAAGACTGCGATTAAAAAGGTTTACGCAGCTATCGATGCAAACGATGCAGAAACTGCACGCCAGGCGGCTCTTGCCGCATCGAAAGAACTTGATAAGGCTGCCGCTAAGGGCATCATCCACAAGCGCCAAGCCGCAAACCGCAAATCCGGCATCATGAAAGCCGCCAACAAGGTAGGCTGACTGACACCGGGCCCACCGACGGTAGGCTGACCGATGGCGAGTCTATGGCGGGCTGATTGGCTGTCTGGGCGATAATTTTGTCAACCTGAATGTCAACCAAGATTGACATTCAGGTTGACATCAGAGGCTTCCCAGGTCAGCCCCGCAGGCTTTTGCAATCCAGGTCTCGAGGACGAGCCGGTTATCTCGGCTCGTTTTCATCTGTTCCTCGGCTTTTGCCGCCTCCTCAAGAAGGCCAACAAGCTCGTCGCCTTGAAACCTGCACGCCTGCTGCATCAACCGCTTCACTTGCCACTCGGTCTTAAGCCCGACCGCCGCCATAACGTCTTTGGGCATGGCCCCGCCCCTGTCAAGCACCGCATGCACCGCAATGAGATTGCGAACCGTCCTCACGGCGTTGCCATGCAGCTGCTGCACCGATGCCCCCTCGGCGATCAGCGCTGCAGCTTTGGAAAGCGCCTGGTGGCACTCCCTGTTTCCAATGGCATCACTTAATTCCCAGATTTTTGTGGATGCGGCGGCAACCGTCACGCTCTCAATGTCTTGGCACGTGACCATAGGGCGGTCGCCCACGTAGGTGATCACTTTGTCCACTTCTGCTGAGAGCTTGAGTAAAAGATCATCATCGTACTTGGGATCGCCAAGCAACGACACCAAGCGTGAGACGGCCTGGGCCTCTACCTCCCTGCCCTGGTCATGGAACAGTTTGCGTGCAAAACCTGGCAGATCGCTTTTTTCCAGCTTCCGGTCAACGATCTCGCCGTTTTTTGCAATCGCCTTATACAGTTTTGTGGTCTTGCGGAGCCTGCTGCCGGCAACGGCAAGCACTGCGGATGGGGATGGGTCGGCCACATACAGCGCGAGTTGCTCCAAAACGTCCCCGGCAAGCCTTTCGGCATCGCGGAGTATCACCAGGCGGCGCTCTGAGACAAGCGGGATAGTATTCAGCGCAACAAGGGCCTCGTCGGCAGTCGCTTTTTCGGCAGAGAACACCTGGATATCCAGATCGTCCTGCCCATGTCCTGAGAAGCGTGCCCGAAGCCTTTGCAGCGCCTGGTCCACAAGCAGCTTCTGCTCGCTCGTTATGAGATACACCGGGCACAACTCGTTCTCGCGGCCAGTTTTTCTGCGTGTGCTCATAAGGCCCTCTCGACAGATACGCTGATTCCAATTGTGCTACAAGTGTCGCATATCCTGCCCGTGAAGCGGCATGCTTTTGTGTGCGCACCGAGTACCCGCTGTCTGTGATGCGCAGGCTCACATCCCCAAACAAATCGGTGCGGTACACGCAGGCTCCCGCTGCGTCAAGCTGTTCGAGCGTTGATGCCACCGGGTGGCCATAGCGGTTCTCGGCCCCCACGCTTACAAGCGCCACCTCCGGAAGCAACGCTAAAAGCGATGCGGTGCTCACCGCGCTTTCGCTGCCATGATGGCCGACCTTCAGCACATCGATATCACCGACCGAGCCGTCACGCACAAGCTCTTCGAGCACTTCTTGCTCGGCATCACCGGTAAGAAGCGCAGAAAACCCCTCGCGGCTTGCCAATATCACCACACTGGACTCGTTCTTGCTTCCACTCTCAACCGGCCTCTTTGGCCAAAGCACCCGAAGCGCGAACGAGCCCAGCCTTATCTCATCTCCCGCAATGACCTCGCATGTGTCTGCCCCCATGCGGTCAAGCACATCAAAGACCTCGTAGCCGCCGCCTAGCGCCCCTGCCGAGAAAAACGCTGTGCCCACCGGCACAACGCCCTCAAGACCCGTGATCCCATCAATGTGATCCGCGTGAAGGTGCGTGCCGACCAGCACGTCTACCCTGTGCACGCTATGGCGTGCGAGGGCCTTTCTGAGATCCGAGCCGCTTGACCCCGCGTCAATAAGGGCTGTGCGACGGCGGTCGCGCACTAAGATCGCATCGCCCTGCCCAACATCAAGCACCGTGATCTCGGCACCTGAAGGACGCGGCACTGCCCCTGTTGCAAAGACCAGCAGCCCAACGAGGCCGATCGCCGCTAGCCGCCTGGCCGCCTTTTTGTCTGGCTGCGGCCAGACCATCCAGAGCGTCGCGCCGCATGCTGCAAGCGTGAGCCCCGCAGGAAGCGCCGTCCAGCCAAGGGGGACCGCTGCATAGGGAAGATGCGCAAGCCACCTGACCACATCCACGGTAAAGGTACCTATAACGCCGGAAGCCGTCAGCAGGAACTCCCCAAGCGCCGCCCAGAAAGGGGCGATCATGATTCCAGCAAGCCCAACGCCGAGCAGCAGCGATACAAGCGGGGAGACAACCAGGTTGGCCAAAGGCGACACTAAAGAGACCATTGCAAAGGCCGCCACCGTGAGTGGAAGCGTTGCCGCCTGGGCAACCAAGGTGAGCGCAACAGGGCTCGCAAGCCTCCTCGCCTTCTCCCCTGCCGCGCAGACCACCCAGGCCTCGGCAAGGCGCGCATAAAGCAGCAGCCCCGCAACGGAAAGCACAGAGAGCTGGAACCCGAGGTCGAACGCGGTCGGCGGCCAACTGACCAGGGCAACTGACATGGCCGCCGCCAATGCGCCAAGGCCATCCCCCCGCCGGCCAGCAAGGCCGATGCCGGCAACCACCGCTGCCATCAGCCACGCCCGGACAGCAGATGCCTGCACACCGGACAGCACGACGTAGGCACCGGTAGAGGCGATCATCAGCCCTGAGACAAGTCCTCGGCGCGCTCCCATGTGGTTAAGGGCCCAGGTGACCAGAGCGGCCACCACCACCAGGTGTCCCCCGCTGACCGCAACCAGGTGTGAAAGCCCGGTCGTCTTGAATGCCGCGTCTGCCTCGGTGCCGAAGAACCGGCGACGATCACCCAAAAGGACACCTGCGAGCAGACCGCCTCCCTCTCCTTTCACAGAAGAGATCCTGGTTGCCGATGCCTGCCTGAACGCCCCTATCGCACCCTTGATGCTTTTCGGGTGCCCTGATACCGAAAGCATCCTTGGGCTGGCCACTCCCGTAATACCTGAGCGGTGCGCACGCCTTTTTGCCTCTGCAGATGTGGGTTGCCCGACTTTTGCAGAGAACGTGCACGCCTCCCCAAGATCAGGAGGGGCCACACCTCTCTCCCAGTTGCAGGTCATTCGATAGGGCTTTCCTGAGCTGCAGCGTGCAATCACCTCGCTTCGCACACCAAACTCGTTCTCACGGGGGTCGTTGAGCGCCTCTGCTGCCCAATTGA
The DNA here is from genome assembly GCA_009779675.1 of Coriobacteriia bacterium. Taxonomy (GTDB): domain Bacteria; phylum Actinomycetota; class Coriobacteriia; order Anaerosomatales; family PHET01; genus WRDS01. The sequence continues at coordinate 10,353 of WRDS01000049.1, read as the reverse complement.
CCGACGCTGGGCTGGACAGGGCCTGCACATCGGCATTCCATCTTGCCCAGTAGACTTCGCCCACAAGCACCCCGGCCGCCAACCCAGCAAGCACCAGGAGCAGGACCGTTTTATGCTTGTTCCGTAGCCCAGAGATGACGGCGAGCACCAGGAACAGCCCGGCAACCGCTAAAGCCCCTGTCCAGGCGGCTCCCGCTAAGCGTGCAGCCCAGGTCCGCGCCTCTGCGATAGCGATGCCTGCCCAGATACCTACTGCGGCCCACATCAGTGGGGGTATGGATGGGCGAAGGATGTCCTCCTCAGTTTGCACAGACAAGCTCTCGCAGCTGTTCGAGCTTTTTAGGGCCGATCCCGGACACACGGCCAAGATCGTCCACCGAGGAGAACGGCCCGTTTGTCTCACGGTCCATGACAATCTTTTTTGCAGTAGAGGGGCCAACGCCTGGAAGCGTCTCCAGCAAGGTGGTATCTGCCGAGTTCAGGTCCACAAGCCCACCGGTGGCCGCTACCCCCACGCCCCCGCTGCCTAGGGATGCTACCTGACCAGCGCCATTTGCCTGCGTGTCCTCATCCGGTATAAAGACCTGCTCGCCATCGGCCAACGGACGCGCCATGTTCACTGCGGCAACGACTGCGTTGCCCAAGACCCCGCCCGCCATCTCCACCGCATCTACGACCCTGGAGCCTGTCGGCAACAGATATACCCCCGGGTGCCTTACGGCACCCACCACATGAACAGTGACAGATACCTCTTTGCTGGCACCCGCTCCAGAAGCGTCCTCTCCCTCGGCACCGGCGGCTCCGTCTTTACCTGCTGCTGAAACGCTCGCGTTGTTTGGCAGCACGAGGGTGTCGTCCGCTGCAGTACCCGGCCACCAGCGCCATGCCGCCCAAGCAACCGCAAGGACCGCCAGGCCAATGACCCCCAGCAAGACACCTGGTGAGACCTCCTCTATCCCCGCACGTCGCGCAATCTCTTTTAGCCTCTCTTTTATCGTTGCGCCCATGGCAGCCCCGATCATGTCGTGTGGAGTAGTCGGATCCAGTCCGGCCGCCGCTGCAGGGATCCTGCTGCCGCTGCGCTGCGGCAAGACCGCACGGGCCGCCTTCACCCGGCCCGCAGTCGCAGGATGTCATCAGGGGGTTACCAAAAACTAACCGGACACTGACTCGGGGCCCGTCAGGGAAGGATCGGCCTCGTATCAGCCGACATGCATGACCCTTGGCACAGGCAAACGGAGCTGCTCAAAAACAGGGATGCTCAAAACTATTCTAAAAATGAACAGTATTATGCATATCGCGTTGTTTTGCCCTCGGCGTATCACATCTGGCAAAATGAAAAATGTCAGCAATCGGGCGCATCAGCATTTGAGGAAAGGCCATACAATACCGAGATATATTACTACTGATGGTATTGCACGATGGCTGATGCCGCTGCTAGACGATGGCTGATGCCGCTACTGACGACTGATGACACTGCTGGATGAACCCTGGGGAGGCCTTCGCATGATCCGCGCCACAACCGTTTACACAAAACTGTTGGACGGCCCAGACGCTGCCCTTAAAGAGATCAAAGAGCAGCTCGCAACGTTTGACCTTATGAAAAATAGTGTGGGAATCGTCTCGTGCCACTACGAGTTCATTCTTTCTGGGGTGCACCAAGCTGTCTGCTCGGCACTGCCGTTCAGCACAGTCGGTGTCATCTCAAACTTCTCGTGCACAGAGGACTCCCCCGACTCCCTGCAGTTCTCCATCCTTGTGATGACCTCGGATGATGCACGTTTCGAGACGTTGCTTACCGAGCCGCTCCTTGAGGATCCCAAGCAACCGATCCGGGATCTTTATGCACATCGCGACAGCGAGGCCCCGGCGATGGCGTTTTTGTACGGGGCCTTCCTGCCCCAGAACGTGGGCGATGACTATACGGACGCCCTCACCGAGGTGCTCCCTAATGTCCCCGTGTTCGGCTCGCTCGCAGTCGACGACACCGCCGACTTCGGCTACAGCTTTATGCTCTATGATGGCCAGTACTACCGTGACCGTTTGGCAATCCTGCATATCTATGGGGATATCCGCCCCTCATTCGCCCTTGCATCGATCTCGGAGGACAGGCTGCTTGGCCGAGAGGCACTCATCACGAGATCAGAGGGCCACGTCTTAAAAGAGATCAATGGCCGCCCGGTAACCGAGTTTTTCACGAAGCTGGGGCTCGATAAGATGAGTGGCATTACCTATGCACTGATTTCCCTGCCATTCATGGTCAACTACAACGACGGCACCCCACCCGTCTCCAAAGTCTTTGTCTCCTTGACCGAGGAGGGCTATGCGCGCTGTGCCGGGGCAATGCCGGAAGGTGCCACATTAAGCGTCGGCGTGTTCGACCGCAATGATGTCATAGCCACCACCACAAAAGCGGTGGATACCATAGCAAACGTGGCCGAGAAACCCTCTGTGGTGATCGCCCACTCCTGCGTCTCAAGAAGCATGACCTTGGGAACGGACATGCTCAGGGAATACGAGATCATGAAAGACCTCTTGGATGACATCCCGTTCCTTGTAACAGGCTCTGGCGGTGAGTACTGCTCGATACTGCTCGAAGATGGAAGGGCGATCAACCGCTTCCACAACAACACAATCATTTTATGCGCACTTTAAAGACATCGGACAACCGGTAATGGACACGGGCCCCTCTGCCTCTGCACAGCAGCAGATGCTGTCGCTGCAAGAAGAGAGTACGCGCAACAAGCATGAGATCGCCCGACTCATGCGCGAGCTGCGCATCACGAACTCGTTTTTGGATAAGGTCTCGCGCAGCATGCAGGCCAAGGAGGCGCTCGGGAACGCACTGACCGCAGAGAACATCCAGCAACGCGGTTACGTTGACCTGCTACTGCACCACTGCCCGAATGCGATCATGCTTTTCGATGAGAACGAGCGGCTTATCCTTTCTACGCATGCGGCAACCGGCCTGTTCTCTATCCACAGCACCGATATGATCAAGGGGTCGACGTACCGAGAGATCTTTACCGAGCATCTACCGGCAGAAACCGCCGAATACCTGATAGACGCCTTCAGTGAGACGCAAGAGGCTTCCGGAAACAAAGTGCTCCTCACGTGGCTGATGTCTGATCGGGGCGAGAAGCGCCACTACAGCATCGAGATACGCCACGTCGTGCGGACACAATCTTTGGATGTGGGTTTCTCCAGCGGCCTGCTTGCCGTGTTCTCGGATCTGACTGAGCTCGCTCGCGAAAAGCAGCGTGCCGAGGAGGCGAACAACGCAAAATCAGAGTTTTTGGCCACGGTCTCCCATGAGATCAGGACCCCAATGAACGCCATTATCGGCATGACTGAGATGCTATTGCGCTCAAACCTTGGTCACGAGCAGCTGTCTTACGCAGAAACCATCGTCAGCTCTTCCCATATGCTCCTCAACATCATCAACGACATCTTAGACTTCTCAAAAATTGAGGCCGAGAAGTTCGAGATCATCAACGAGCATACCTATCTGCGCACCACATTGATTAAAGAGGTTGAGGACACCTTCGCCAGGATGTACGCGAAAAAAGGGGTCGCTCTCCTTTTCGAGATAGACGACGGTTTTCCTGACGAGGCATGGCTTGACAAGATGCGGCTTCGCCAAATCCTTCTCAACTTATTGAGTAACGCTCTCAAGTACACAAGCGAGGGTGCTGTGACCCTTCATACATACCTTGATGACGAGGGTTTCCTCCGGTTTGATGTGACTGACAGCGGGATCGGGATAGACTTAAAAGATCAGCGAAAGCTGTTTAAGCCCTTTGAGCGGTTTGATACAAAGCGTAATCGAAGTGTCGGCGGAACCGGGCTTGGCCTGGCAATCAGCCACCGCCTTGCCGTGCTCATGAATGGCAAGTTGTGGCTTGACTATAGTTCACCCGCAGGTTCACAGTTCAGCCTTAAACTCCCCTATGTGGTCCCAGCGGATAGGCCTGTAGCGGATACCACCGAGGATACCGCCGTGTTCACGGCTCCCAACGCCCGAATCCTCGTGGTGGATGACATCGAGATCAACCTTTTGGTAATGCAGGCGCTGCTCTCGGTGTTCGAGATCACTCCTGTCACCGCCACTTCCGGGGCGGAGGCGATCGACATCATTCATGAGCAAGAGTTCGACATGATCTTCATGGATCACATGATGCCTATAATGGATGGAGTTGAGACCACTAAGCTCATCCGAAGCGAAAATGATGGAGCAGGCGCAGATAAGATGCCGATCATCGCACTCACCGCAAATGTCATGAAGGAGATGAGCGAGATGTACCTTGAGCATGGTTTTAGCTGTTACTTGCCAAAACCCCTGGAGATGAAGGACTTGTCTCATTGCTTGCAAGAGTTCCTGCCCGCAGATCTCATAGTTAAACCAGAAGCAACATAAACCACAGTAAAGATGTTATAACTCCTATGCAAAAATGAGGTTCGGATATGAGCACCCCTCCAGATGACAAACGTACCCTCCTGATCGTCGATGACCTGGCTATCAGCAGGCTCATGCTGCGCAACCTTTTTGAAGGTGAGTTCGAGATACTCGAAGCGGACAGCGGTCGAGCAGCACTAGAGATAATCAGCGCATACGGAGACTCGCTTGCCATGGTGCTGCTTGACCTCGTTATGCCTGGCCTCAGCGGTTTTGACGTCCTTGCAGATATGAATGAGTCCGGAATCATCCAAAACGTCCCTGTTATCGTGATCACAAGTGAGAACGATGAGCTTGAAAGCTTGAAGAACTATTACCTAGGCGTGTCTGACCTGATTCACAAGCCATTCAATGCCGAGATCGTCTACAAGCGCGTTCACAATGTCGCTGCCCTCTACGCCCATCAACAGAAACTCAAGCAAGAACTCCATAATCAAAAGGTCATGCTCCAGAAACAGCAGGAGCACCTGCAAAAATCGAATCAGCTGGTTATCGATGCGCTCTCAACTGCCGTAGAGTTCCGCAACTTCGAGTCGGTGGAACACATCATCGCGATCCGCGTTATCACTAAGGCCCTTCTGGGCGAGGTCCGGGAGGCCTACAACCTCACCGATGATCAGATCGAAGAGGTTGCAATCGCTTCTGCTGTCCACGATATCGGTAAGGTTGCAATTCCCGACCAGATCCTCCTTAAACCTGGTCGGTTGACTCCTGAGGAGTTCGAGGTCATAAAGACCCACCCCGCAAGAGGCAGTGAGATCCTGCTGGGCCTTGTTGACCTTGGCCACACCATGGATGGGGAGTTCTTCCGGTACTGCTATGATATATGCCGTTATCACCATGAGAAATGGGATGGCAGCGGCTACCCATACAATCTTGCCGAGAGCGAGATACCGATCTGGGCTCAGGCGGTCTCTGTCGCAGACATCTACGATGCGCTTGTCTCCGAGCGCGTTTACAAGCCTGCCTACCCACACGAAAAAGCGATCCAGATGATCCTTGATGACGAGTGCGGCAAGATAAACCCTGAGCTGATCGATGCATTGCTGGCCATAAAAGACCGACTTCCAATGATGATGTCTGCGCAGAACGAGAACTGACGTTCAGAGAATTGGCTTTCAGCCTAATGCCGAGGAGGCAACCATCTGCTCCGCATATTCGCGTGTCTTTACATACGCCACGCGGTACTCGGCGAGTACGCCCGGATCAGCGGGCCCGGCCTTGAGCTGCTCATTGAGCAGGCTCGATGTCTCGAAAAGCGCAGTCATCGACAGACTGCCAGATATGCCTTTGATGCCATGGATCTTTGCGCCAGCCTCAGCGTTATCGCCAGCCGCCAGGGCATCCTCGAACGCATCGAACTCAGAACTCTCCAAAAAGAGTGTGAGCATCTGTTTATAGAGCGCTTTGTTTCCCAACACGCGCGGCAAAGCCAGCTCCACGTCGATATACTCTTTCACATCTGCCGCGTTTATATCCATGACCGTCCTTTGCAAATGGCCAATGCACTTGGCATTAGCTTAACATACGATATTTATGAGTTTTCCCGGAACCACGATGATTTTCCTCGGCTCGGCATCTTGGGCCCATGCGGCCACCGCCTCCCGGGCAGCGGCAACAACGGCCTCTTCGGCCTCGTCGGCCCCGACCACCACCCTGCCGCGCACCTTGCCGTTGACTTGCACGGCCAGCTCAACGGTGTCTGCCGCCGCCAGCGCCGGATCGAACACCGGCCACCCCTCAAGGTGCACCGAACCACCATAGCCGAGAAGAACGCGCCACATCTCTTCGCTCAAATGCGGCGTGAACGGCGCGAGCAGGAGCGTGAGCGTCTCAGATGCCTCGAGCAGGGCTGTGGGGTCTTGCTCGGCAGATGGGACCGACTTGCGGTAGTCGTATGCCGCGTTCGTAAGCTCCATCATCGCCGCAATCGCCGTGTTGAACTGGAAGCGCTCGACATCGGCAGTGACCTTCCCGATCACCCGGTGCATCTCGCGCCTGAGCCCGGCTGCCTTCTCGCTTGCCGCCCCGGCCGGCATGCGCTTCTCGGCGGCATCGGCTACAAGCCGCCAGACACGCCCAAGCCACCGGTGCATGCCCTCCAGGCCCCCATAGCTCCAATCAAGGTCCTTGTCGGGCGGTGCCATGAACAGTATGTAGGCGCGCAGGGAGTCGCACCCGAACCGCCCGATCATCTCCTCCGGGGCAACGACGTTCCCCCGTGATTTCGACATCGTCGCCCCATCGAGCTTGACCATCCCCTGTGTGAGGAGGTTTGTGAACGGCTCGGCGCTGCTGAGCAGGCCGAGGTCGCAAAATGCCTTGGTGAAGAAGCGGGAGTACAGCAGGTGCAGGATGGCGTGCTCGATCCCGCCGATGTACTGATCGACCGGCATCCAGTAATCCGCCTTGGAGCGGTCCCAGATGACCTCACTGTTGCCGGCATCGCAATAGCGCAGGTAGTACCATGAGGAGCAGGTGAAGGTGTCCATCGTGTCGGTCTCACGCGTTGCCGAGGCCCCGCAGCGCGGACAGGTCGTCTCGTAGAACTCCGGATGGTCGGCGAGCGTCTCCCCGGCTGTGATGTCCACGCCCATCGGGAGCATCACGGGAAGATCGCCCTCCGGTACCGGGACCAGCCCGCACGAAGGACAGTGGATGGCCGGGATGGGGTTTCCCCAATAACGCTGACGGCTGATCAGCCAATCCCGCAAGCGGAAGTTAATGGAGCTGCGTCCAAGCCCGCGCTCAGCCAACCAGGCGGTCACGGCGCGTGCGCCCTCTTTGCCCTTGCCGGCCTGGGTACCGGTGAACTGGCCGGACTGCACCATCACACCGTCGCCCGCATACGCCTCCTCCCAATCAACATCATCTGCCACCCGCTCGGCAACACCGCTGAGCGTAGCAAAGAGCGGGTCGTCCTCGGCAATGACGACAGGCGGGATCGGCAACCCGTATTTGCGCGCAAACTCAAAGTCGCGTTGGTCGCCAGATGGCACCGCCATCACAGCACCGGTGCCATAATCCATGAGCACGTAGTCTGCGACCCAGATCGGCACCTGCTCGCCGTTGACGGGGTTTATTACATAGCGACCGGTAAAGGCACCGTTCTTCTCCCTCTCGCCGAGCTGGCGCTCCACAGCGCTCTCGCGGGCAGCAGCGGCGACAACAGCGGTCACGGCAGGCTCATACCCCGTCCCTTCCACAAGCCCCGGGACGAGCGGATGCTCGGGCGCGAGCAGGAAGAAGGTGCAGCCGAAAAGGGTATCGGGCCGCGTCGTGAACACCGTGATCCGCTCCCCCGAAGGATCACCGGCAGGGCCGACGACCTCGAACTCCACCTCGGCACCCTCGCTCCGACCGATCCAGTTCGCCTGCATCGTGCGAACGCGCTCCGGCCACCCGGGTAGCACCTCCAGGTCATCGAGCAGATCCTGCGCGTACTCGGTGATACGGAAGTACCACTGCTCCAGTTCGCGCTTCTCAACAGCGGTCTTGCAGCGCCAGCACTGCCCGTCGCCGACCACCTGCTCGTTGGCAAGGACCGTTTTGCAGTCCGAGCACCAGTTGACGGGGGACGCCTTACGCTCGACAAGGCCCCTCTCCCAAAGCTTGAGGAATATCCATTGGCCCCATCGGTAATAGGTCTCATCGCAGGTGACAACCGTACGGTCCCAGTCGTAGGAAAAGCCCATCCGCTTCAGGCTCGCACGCTGTTTTTCGATGTTGGCATACGTCCACTCTGCAGGATGGGTATTGCTTTTGATCGCAGCGTTCTCCGCGGGAAGCCCAAAGGCATCCCAGCCGATGGGATGGAGCACCTTAAACCCGCTCATGGCCGCCTGGCGGGCGACCACGTCGCCGATCGTGTAGTTGCGCACATGCCCCATGTGGATGTCGCCGGAAGGGTACGGGAACATCTCGAGCACGTATTTCTTAGGGCGCGAGACATCCTCTGTGACCGCGTAAAGCTCTGCGCGCTCCCACTCGGCCTGCCATTTTCCCTCGATCTCCTGCGGGTTATAGCCTGTGGTTCCCACCTGGCAAACAGCCTCCCTTTGCAAAAGCCTCCGCGAGCTGCTCGCTGTCAGCCCCGTCGATCTCGAGTACCTTGTGACGGGACGACCCGCCTGATGCTACCGTGACGGCAGTTTTTGGCATGCCGAGCACGCCAGCGACCACGCGGCAGACTGCGGCGTTCGCCCGGCCCCCCTCAGGAGCCGTCCTCACCTTTATGTGAAGCTCTGACCCGCGCCAGCCGCACACCTCGTCGCGACTTGCACGAGGAGCCACATAAGCGGCTAACCGTGCCATGGGCAGCTAATCGATCTCAGTTAATCGATCTCCTCAATACCTACGTCGTCCTCGCGCTCGCCAAACAGGTCAAGCCCAGGAAGCTGGAACTCCGAGGGCTCCACAAGCTCGACCCCGTCAGGGATATCCGGGGATCCCAGCTCGCCGAGCGAGACCGAGCTCACTGAGCCCGTCGGGCTTGCGGCGACCTCCTCGGCGGCAGGAACGCCCTCTGGCCACTCGGCCTCGTCGGTGGGCCCGGCCACACCGACAGCATCCGACGGGGCCGTCTGGCCGAGGTCGATGGGGGCGGGGGTACCAGCGGGAAGGGGAATGCTTGCATTGGCAGGGACGCTTGCCTCGGCGGGGGCATTATTTGGCGCGGATCCGGCAACCGCGGCGACCGGAGGGGCCGCAGAGGCTGCGGAGGTAGCCGATGCCTCCGGCGCAGACTGCGAGGCAATGAACGGGGGCGTCTCCGCGACCGGAGCGAAAGCCGCTTCCCGCTCCGCATCGGGCCCTTTCGCGCCGTCAGCGCCATCAAGAGTGACCGGCACGATCGCATCGAGGTTGCTCTGCAGCAAATCGCGGAACTTCCTTCTGAACTCCTCTTCGATAGCCCGGGTGCGCGCCAGCTCACCTTGGACCTGCTGTTTTCTCGCCAGCGCGTCGTTGATGATCTCCTTAGCCCGGACGTTTGCCTTTTCCTGGGTGTCGGTCGCGCTGGCGTTGGCACGTGCGACGATATCGTCGGCAGAGCGCTGCGCGTTCATCAGCGTGTTGTTGATCGTCTGTCGCTGCAACTCGTACTCGTTGACCTTGTCTTGAAGTGCCTCGACTTTCTCGCTTAAATCAACGTTCTCTTTGAATAACCGCTCAAACTCCTGGGCGACCTCGTTCAGGAACTTGTCAACCTCTTCCTGGCTGTAACCCCGTATTGAATGCCGGAACTCTTTGTGATGAATGTCAAGTGACGTCAGCTTCATGACGTTGGCCTCCCCTCTCCGCTCTCGTCTTGCGCCTCAACCCAAAACACCTTCTGCCTCTGCTCAAATACGTCCAAGCATCTGGATGATCGCCTGGATAACAAAGTATCCAACTACCGGCGAAATATCCATCCTTCCGATCGGCGGGATAAACCGCCGGAAAATGCTCAAGTACGGCTCGGTGACCGTGCCGAGCGTGTAGTAAATCTCTGCCAGTGTGCCTGAAAGAGGAAACAAGGACAGTAGGACATAGACAAAGATGAGTATCGCATAAAAGTTGAGCGCGCCCCGTAAGGCATTCACCACTAGAAAACTCATTTGCTGCCCAACTCCTCTGCACGCCAGGTTGCGGCTCGGACCGCATCGGCAAACGCCGCACGCACCCCATGGGACTCAAGCTTGCTGATTGCAGCTATGGTGGTGCCACCAGGGCTTGAGACCGCGTCAACGAGCGCCTCAGGATGCATATGGGAAGAGCCGAGCAGCTCGGCTGTGCCTCTCATCGTCTGGACCGCGAGCCTCTCGGCAACATCACGGCTGAGCCCAACCGAGACCCCTGAGCGCGCCAGGGCATCCACCACAAGCGCGAAATACGCCGGCCCCGAGCCGGAGATCGAT
>WRDS01000048.1 GCA_009779675.1 Coriobacteriia bacterium | reverse complement strand
GTACCTTTTGAGCAGCTGTTTTTGCGCCGCAGCCGCATGTTGTTGTAACCATATTGCGGGCATGCGGCCACATAACGATACATCGCAACCGATTTGCAGCCACATTGCAGCCGGGTTGCAGCTAGACAGGATACGGAGACATTATGGGAGAACATTCCCCAAAAAAGAGACGCGGATCCCGCTTCTTCCGCTCTCGCAACCTGCGTCCCATCGAGCCTGGCGTGTCGGTTGGTGCACATGTGTCCGGCTCAATCTCGAACCCGTCCTCTCGGCGGCGCGGGGCGCTTGAGTCTGCTCCTGCAAAGCTTAAGGCCGAAGGCGCACGCAGGCGCGGCAGGGTGCGGCGGATCGCTGCGGTTATCGGCGGCGGGCTGCTTGCCTTGCTAGTGGGAACAGCTGTCGGCTTTGCCATATATGCGCATAACCTTCAAGGCGACCTCGGCACAAGCATTGACGGCACGAGGGTGCTTGATGTCCCGCTTGCAAAGCGTAAGCCGCAGGAGCCTTACAACATGCTCGTGATGGGCTTTGACAAGCGGCCTGAAGAGAGCGTATTCCGCTCTGACACCATGATGCTTGCGCATGTGGACCCAGAGACCAAGCAGGTATGGATACTGTCGCTTCCCCGCGATCTAAGGGTCAACATCCCGGGGGAAGGGATACACAAGCTCAACCAAGCCTACGCGCTCGGCCAGGAGACGCTTGCTATCAAGACCGTTGAGGAGCTCACCGGTGTCCCCATCCACCATTTTGTGGCAATCGACTTCGCGGGGTTCAGGAATGCGGTTGATGCCATCGGCGGGGTCTGGGTCGATGTGCCTACCGAGATCGACGACTGGCAGGCGGATGCCAGCCCCAACCGCCGCTCGAAACATATCGACCCGGGCCCCCAGCTGCTTGACGGGGAGCGTGCGCTCACGTTTGTGAGAAGCCGCAAGTTCCCCGACGGCGACTTCACCCGGATGGAGAACCAGCAGCGCTTCATGCTGGCGCTTGCCGATCAGGTCGCAAACAAGACGAACGTGCTCGGAGCCTCCAAGATGGTCTCGGCTATCGCACCTTACGTCTCAACCGACATGTCACTCATAGAGCTTATCAGGACTGCGCAAGCGCTTAGGGGCATAGACACGCAAAACAGTATCTACACCAAGACCATTCCGGGCAAGTGGAAGAGCCCGTATGTGTACGCCGATGAGGAGGAGATGGCCGAACTCCTTAAAAAGCTCCGTGCTGGAGTCCCTTTCGAGTCCGAAGTGCCAACGGGAACCGTCCTGTCGGAGAATACGGCCAAAAAGCCGTCGGACGTCAAAGTGAGCGTCCGCAACGGCGGTGGCGTGTCCGGCTCGGCGGGGCAGGCTGCCTCGATCCTGCGGTCGCAGAACTTCGATGTCGTCGAGGTCGGGAACGCCAACCAGTTCATCTATAAAGAGACCCTGGTTGTCTACAACACAGATCTTGCTGCCGCTGACCTGGTTGCCTCGGCCTTGCCCCCCGGGATCAAAAAGGTGCAGAGCCGAGGCATGTATAGCTACCAGGGAGAGATCCTCGTGGTGATCGGCAAGGACTGGGACCTCTCAAGAGTCCCGGTGGCACCGGTCAAGGACGTGGAGTGACTGGCGCGCAGGCGTGAAGGGCGCGGCATGATGCGGCGCACAGGCGTGAAGGGCGCGGCATGAATTAGGCATCAGGAAAGTTCCGGGATGGTTTTTCGTAGGCTCAATGGGTTACATTGCACATTGCGTGCCCGCGGGGGCCAGCCTGTGGATCCCAGCCTGTGGGCCCTGTCGGCTTGATCTATGATGAGGCAAAACAAACGGAAGGAACTCAATGCACAGGAACAAAGCAGCGTCCGTAGTCCTTCTGGTGGCAATGGCCGTAGCCGCATTCGCCGTTATGCCGCTTACGGCGTGGGCTGCCGAGAGCAATGTAGAGATTGTCGCGCAGCCACAGGGTGGCGGGATCGAGCTCGGCGAATCCCTTAGCCTGTCGGTCACGGCGAAGCTTCGGGAAGGAGCCCAAGTCCCTACAGGGGCGGAAATCAGCTATCAGTGGTATAACGCCGACGGCGAGATCACTGGCGCGACGACAAGCACGCTCTCGGTCAGGGAGCCTGGTACCTACTACGTTGAGGCATGGGCCGAGAGGGATGCAGGCGGCGAGCGGGCAAGAAGCAATGACGCTGTGGTGACGATGTATATCGATGTCCCGCTCATAAAACTTGTTGAGCAGGATGGCGATGTGGCCCCGGGAGCCGAAACCTTCCGCTTTGAGATATTCGAGATGTCTGCGCAGTCGCAGTACACGCTTTTGTCGGATTCAATCCAGACGGACGGGGAGGGCGACTTTGAGGGGGCCCTCAGAATCAGCTTCACGTCCCTTGATGACCTGCGCAACTTGGCGGAGGGGTTCAAGGTACGGGAGATCGCTGAGACAAAGGACGGGTGGGAATATAGCGATGCCGAGTGGTATGTGGGTTTGACCATCGACCCGGATGTCTCGTCCGTCGATTTCTTCTTCTGTGAGGTTATCGATGGCAATCCGCAGATGAATGACCCGCAAGAGGCGATGCTATTCGTCAATACCTACACCGCAGCCGATGCAGCCGATGCCGATAAGTCGGATGCGGCGGATGTCCCGCAGACAGGGGACCATGCAAATACGCTGGGCTGGGTGGTCACGGCGATCGCTTCCGTGTCGGGTGCATGCGGGCTGATGGCGTGGAAGAAGCGTCGGCAAGTCAATGGAACGTGGTAGCGCGGGGTGCCCCAAAGCACAACGTAGAACGAGCGCAAGGCGGATGCTGTTTGCCATCCTGTGCGTGCTTTTAGCTTCCTCAGGCGTGACAGCAGCATTGGTTTTGCTGAACACGCAGAGAGAGTACCGGTTGGCGCGTAACGAGTACGACGATTTGCGCGCTTTGCTTGGCTCGGAAACGACGACACCCGCACCGCTGGTTACTGCGGAACTCAAGCGGACTGTCGTTGCGATCAACCCGGACTATGTAGGTTGGATGCGGATTGATGGCACGAGGGTGGACTACCCCGTGGTGCAGGGGACGGACAACAAGCGGTACTTGAATCTCACGTTTTCGGGGGAGTGCAGTGCCGCCGGCACCATTTTCGTGGACCGGAAGTGCGAAGGTGCCTTTAGTTCCCCGCTTGCTGTCGTCCATGGGCACAATATGAAGGATGGCTCCATGTTCGCCTCGCTTCACGGCTACCGCGATGAGGCATACTTGAAGAAACATCCGACCATCACGGTCATCACGCCCCAGGGCGAGGTGCTCGCTTATCGTGTCTTTGCCGTGCGCCTGACAAATACGGCGGATACACTGTTCGCGTTGCCTGGCAAGGGTCAGAGCAACATGGATAAATACTTTGCCGAGTACGAGGTTCCAGAGGGTGCCGAACACTTCCTTGCCCTGTCCACCTGCACAAAGGGCGGGAGTAAGGACGAGCGCCTTTTGGTTTTTGCGGCGCGGTGAGCCGCGTGGGAGATTTTCGGGTCCTGTCTGAGATGCGGTAGCTGAGGTGCGGTAGCCGGTTTCGCAGGCTCACGGGCTTTACGGCCCTAATGCCTGGATTGGGATGACATAAACACCGTCGCTTCGCCTGTGCGCAAATCCCGATCCAGTTACTGCGATCAGTGCGAGAGGCTTGCCAGATTGATCCGCGTCAACCGTTTCCCTTAGCTTCAGCAGTGAATGCGCCGCTTGGTCTGCGCCTCCAAAGCCGAGCTTGATCTCAAAAGCCGCCCAGGAGCCGTCCCTGTTCTCCCATATTGCATCCGCTTCGATGCCATTGGAATCCCTGTAATGGAATACTTTTGCCCCATTTGATTCAGCAAATGCCCGCAAATCGTGAATTACCAGCGACTCGAACAGAAAACCCATGTACTGCAAATCGTGCAACAAGCCTTGCGTGTTCATGCCCAGTGCCGCAGCTGCCAATGAAGCGTCGGCGAAGTGGCGTTTTGCCGATTTCCGAAGGCGTGCACGTGAGCGGATGTGAGGGCTCCAAGCAGGAAGGTCATCGACGACCATGAGTCTGCTCAGAGCCTCAAGGTAATCCTTTACCGTATTCTCCGAGAGCGATCCATCCGCTCCCCCGGTATCAGCGGCTATTCCAGAGACTGCACACTCTGTTGCCGTGTTACGTGCGAGCGATTGCAGTAGACGCCGTATTTTTATCGGGTCGCGTCTTGCTTGGGATACCCGGCTAAGGTCCACCTCGGCCAGCAGCTCCAAATAACTGCTAAGGCCCAGTCCAGCTTCGTCTGCGCCAAGGTCAAGGTGACCTGGCCAGCCCCCGATGACCAGTCTTGATGCGGTAAGAAACAGATCCGCAGCGTAGCTGTCTGATCCGATCTCCTTTCGTAAAAAAATGTCTGATAAGCTCACTTCACCGGTTGACCAGCCAAGCTCGTGCCAGGTCATGGTCCTCATATTGATAACGCCAAAACGGCCTGACCCGCTGTGAAGTCTTGCTGCATCCACCGGATTTGCTGAGCCTGTTAATATGAACTGCCCTTTCATCCTGCGCCGGTCGACTTCATGGCGGACTGTGTTCCATAGCCGTGGTTGCTCCTGCCACTCGTCGATGAGCCGTGGTGTTTCCCCGCTCAGGAGGACTCTTGGATCTGATTGCATTGCGATCTCGATAGACGGGCTGTCGTCGACCACAACCTCGCTCTTCGAATGATGGCGTGCCGACTCGGTTTTCCCGCAGCCCTTAGGACCGCGGATTAAAACGGCACCTGAGACCTTCAGGTGGCGCTCAATCAACGCGTCGATGATTCTGTTCCGGTAGTCCATGGGAGTATTCTAGCATGCATTGATGAATTTGCAATCAGTCTACTGATATTTTTGCAGCGAATGCAATGATGCTTTTGCAGCTACTGCAGTAATCCAGTTGATTGGCACCTCAAGTGCGAATGAGCGTGCAGTTACTCGGCCGGGACAGGGATTTCATGCACGGGGCCTCTCAGGTTTTAGGCTAGCTGCGGCAGCTGCCAGCACGCCGAGCACCTGCTCGGCGAGGATGTCCCGCGAGAACCGCTCCTCGGCGAGATTCCGGGCGTTTTGACCCTTGCGCTTGCATTCGGCCTCGTTGTCGGCGAGTGAGATGATGGCATCTGCCAAGGCTGCGCCGTCCTCGGCGGGGAAGTAGATCCCGCAGGCGTGCTCCTCGACAAGCTCGCGTGTCCAGCCGTCCGAGTTCACGATCACCGGACATCCGGTCGCAAGCCCGTCAAAGAACTTGTTGGGCGAGTTCGTTGCAAGGATGGGCTTGTTGGCAAAGAGCACCATGAGCACGTCGGCGGTCCGTGTGAAGCGGGGGATCTCAGCTTTGGGCATGCTGCCTAAAAAGACCACGTTGTCGCACCCCTCGGTGAGGCGTTTGAGTTCCGGCAGGCTCTTGCCGTCACCGGCTATCGCGAAGACGATGTCGTTGCGTCCGCGCTCGGCTAGGGTGCGTGCAGCCTCGGGGATGTTTGCCTCGAGTGCGTTGCTCGGCCCGATGGCCCCGGCGTAACCGACCACGAAGCGCCCGCCAAGACCCCAACGCTCGACGATCTGGGCATCCTTGGGCCCAGGGGAGAACAGGTCGAGGTCGCTTGAGTTCGGGATCATGTGGACGATCTCGGGGGACGTGCCTTCTGCGAGTATCCCGGCGACCATGCCGGGTGAGAGGCCGATCACCTGGGCCGAGCGTCGGTACAAGAACCGTTCCAGCCCCTTGCTGACCCATGCAAGCAGGCCGCCTCGTTTGAGTGCGCCCATTTGGATGGCGGCCTCCGGCCAGAGGTCGCGCACCTCGAACACGAACGGGCAGCGGGTGAACACGGATGCAAGCCAGCCGGGGATCCCTGCGGTGAGCGGCGTGGAGGTGGCAAGCACCACGTCGTGCCTGCCGGCGGAAAGCGCAAGCCACGTCGCGCCAAACATAAAGGTCAGGAACGAGACGATCCGCTTTGCCACGCCCATGTAGTTGCTGTACGGCACCCGTACGCTGCGGATTCGGATGCCCTCGATCCCGCCGTCGGTGAACAGGCGTGCGGAGAAGCATTCAGGCAGGCGTGAGGAGGAGGTCACGATGGTGACCTCGTGTCCCTCGGCGACCCAGCGTCTTGCGAACTCGCATGAGCGGATCAGCCCGAGCGAGGACTCGCGGGTGGCGAAGAACTGGTGGATGTAGAGGATGCGCAAGGCCCTTACTGCTCCCGATGCGCGCCTGGCCGACCGACACCCATGTAGGTGATCCCGGCGTTGCGGATCCCGTTGGCATCAAGTGCGTTCCTGCCGTCGAAGATGATCGCCGGATCGGCCATGAGCGAGCGCACGCGCCCCCAGTCGAGGCCCAAGAACTCCTCCCACTCCGTTACAAGGATCGCTGCCGAGGTCCCGTCCAATGCCCCCCATACGGAGTCGCACCGGCTGGCACCGCCCAGGTCTGTCTCGGCGGCGACCGGGTCGTAGCAGGCGACCTGGGCCCCGGCCTGGAGCAGGAGTGGGATGATGTCAAGCGCCGGGGACTCGCGTGTGTCGTCGGTGAGCGGCTTGAACGAGAGGCCGAGTACGGCGACCTTGCGTTTGTGGAGGTCAGGCAGCGCTTTTGTGAGCCGGATGACTGGGAGCAGGCGTTGGCGGTTGTTCACCTCGATGACCGCCTTCAAAAGCTCGAACTGGTAGCCGCTGAGTGTGGCGATAAAGTCGAGTGCCCGGGTGTCCTTCGGGAAACACGAGCCGCCGTAGCCGATGCCGGCCTGCAGGAAATGCGGGCCGATACGCTTGTCAAGGCCGATCCCTTTAGAGACGGCACCAACGTCCGCGCCAACGGCATCGCACACGTTGGCGATCTCATTGATGAAGCTGATCTTCGTCGAGAGGAAGGCGTTAGAGGCGTACTTGATCGTCTCGGCGCTCGCGACATCCGTTATCATGACCGGTGCGCCGATGCGCTCGTAAAGAGCGGCGACCCGCTCGGCAGCCTCGGTCTCGTCCGCGCCGATCACAATGCGGTCGGTCTCGTACCAGTCGATGATCGCATGGCCCTCGCGAAGGAACTCGGGGTTCGAGACATACTCGATGGGCGTGCAAGCGGACGCTAGGATGTTCTCGGCGAGTGTGCGGCCCGTCCCCGGAGGGACCGTCGACTTCATCACCATGGTAAAGGGGCTTGTGGCCTCGCGTGCGAGCGCGGTGGCGACGGCGTGCACGTACGAGAGGTCGGCTGCGCCGTTTGCTGCCGAAGGGGTTCCCACCGCAATGAACACGAACTCGCCTATCAGGCTGTCCCAGTCGGCCTCCGGTGTCGAGAACCGTAGCCTTCCGGACTCGGCACCGGACTTCAGCAGCCGCTCGAGATCGGGTTCATGGATGGGTACCTCGCCGCGTGTGAGGCGCTCGATTTTCGTGCGGTCGATGTCGACGCAGACGACGTCATGCCCGACATCTGCGAGGCAGACACCCTGTATGAGGCCGACGTAACCGGTTCCGACAACGGTGACCTTGCTCATTTATGACTCCTTGGATGACATTTCCGGTACAAATGTAACAACACGGGCGCAACAGACATATAATCTTCGCAGACTTTTATAAACCACTACACACGCGCTTTACAAACACGGTAATCTTTACAGACACTTGCCGCCCTTGCAAAGTGGCTTGTAGGTCACCTTGCGAAGCACAGACACGAGAGGAAGCCCGATGCCAAGGTGTGACTGGTCGATTCGGCTGATCAGCTGCGTGCTGGCCGCTTCAGTAGCGGTTCCCGCTGCAGCCCCCGCCGCCGCCGCTGAGGCCGAGGCGCAGCCGCAGTTGCAGTCGACAGGCCGCCTGTCGCTTCCCGTCACGCGCGTTGGCGGTGCCGACCGGTTCGCAACCGCTGTGGCAATGGCACAGCAAGCCTATCCTGGGTGGTCGGGCATCACCGACGTGGTCGTCGCAAGCGGGGACGACTCGGGTCTCGTGGACTCCCTCTCGGCAAGCTCGCTTTGCTGGGCATACGACGCGCCGCTGCTCCTCATGTCGAAGAACCAGATGCCAAACGCCACACGGGCCGCGCTCACCGAGATCGTCTCGGCGAACACTACGGTCACCGTCCATGTGGTCGGTGGGGTAGCGGCGGTTCCCGCAGCCCGGGTCGATGAGGTCTGGGCAATCGTCGCCGCGGGGGGCGCGGGTAGCGTGGAGCAGCCGTGGACAGGCGGCGACCGGTACTCCACAGCGGCCTCGGTTGCTGAGCGGGCAAGGGCGGTCGCTGCCGAGAAGGGCAAGTCCGTTCCCGATGCGGCGTTTATCGCCAACGGGGCCGAGTCTGCGCGTTTCTGCGATGCGCTTGTCGCCTCGGCTGTCTCGCGCTCGATCGGCATTCCCGTGCTGCTGGCGCGGCAGAATGCCGTCCCGCCAGCGACGCAGTCTGCGCTTGTGGCGGCGGGGTTCCCCGAGGTCATCGTGGTTGGCGGCCCCGCGGCGGTGGGAGCAGACGTGTACTCCGCGCTTGCCGCATCAAGTGCCGCGTCAAGCCGCTGGGAAGGAGCGAACCGGTACCTCACCGGAGTGGCGGTGGCGAAAAACGCCATCGCACGGGGCTGGAGCGATGGCTCTGTTGTTGCGCTGGCATCAAGCGTCCCCGATGGCCTGTCCGGAGCCTCTTGGATGGGCAGCATCAAGGGGTTGGTGCTTCCCACCGACAAGGTCCGTCTGCCTCGCGGCATCTTCGATTACCTTATGTATCCCGCGGTACCGGTCTCACAGTGTGTGGTGCTCGGCAGCTCCGCTGCAATCGTCGATGACGAGTACCGTGAGCTGCAGGGGCATCCAGGACGCCCGACGATCAGCACGCCCAATGTGAAATGGGTGGGTGCGACCGTTGCCGTCTCAGGCAACGTCAACTCCAACACGACTGCGGTCGAGCTGTATATGGGCGGCAACCGTGTAGGGAGCGTGGCGGTAAGCCCGTATGGGGCGTACAGCTTCAACTCGGTGAGCACCCCCTCGGGAGGGTCGACCATCGAGGTGCGGGCGGTCAACCCGGAGGGCGGCAGTTGCGCGGTCTCAACGCATATAGAGCGGCTGATCTACCCATACCCGACGTGTATCGTGGTGGACAAGTCGGACTTCCGGCTCTATTGGGTAAAGGACAACAGGCTTGCTGCAAGCTATCCGGTCGCGACTGGCCGTAGGGGCATGGAGACCCCGGTCGGTACCTGGAAGATCCTCGCCAAATACTATACCGATCCCCGTGGGGTCTACGGCCCGCGGAAGATGAGGCTCTATCGTCAATCGGGCTCGAACTATGTCCACACGAACTACCTGATCCACGGGACGAACGAGCCTTGGGTGATCGGCACCAAGGCAAGCCACGGCTGTATCCGCATGTACAACGCGGATGTGCTGAAGCTCTTCCCCGAGGTCCCTCTAGGGACAATGGTAGTGACACGCGAGTAGCTGCCGAGGATGCCGAGCACGGAGGCCGTGAGTGGCTGCGGCATGTGAGCTGCTGCGCCACAGCGTTATCGGTTGCGCTGCGGTATACTAGACACCAACAGTCAAACACTGGCTAACACCGACATAACACCGACAACCTTAAATACGCGAGGTTCAAAATGCAGTTCAGACGTAGCCGAGCACTCGCGCCTCTTCGCTTCTCGCTTGCGATGGTGCTGGCTTGGTCGATGGTCGCTGCTGCTCCCGCTCGGGTGCAAGCGGCTCCCGTGCAGCCGCCCGCAAAGCTGCGCATCTGCGTGGATGCGGGGCATGGGGGCGGTTATTCAGGTGCCTCATACGGGGGGATCCTCGAAAAGGACCTGAATCTTGCGATAGCCCGTGAGCTGACCGCTGAACTCACTCGGCAGGGGCATGAGGTGTTCATGACCCGCACGGGCGACGACTTTGTGCGCCGCGATGGCGGCACAAGGACCTGGCTGTGGTCGTCTTTGGCAGACAGTTATCTGTACGAGAGGTTCCCAGAGAACGCTGCAAGTGATCGGCTCCGGGAGGACTTGCAGGCCAGATGCGATGTGGCCAACCGCGTGGGAGCCGACCTGTTCGTGTCCATCCACAACAATGCGGCCAGCTCCACTACCGCCCAGGGAGCCGAGATCTGGTACTCGGTGAACGATCAAGCGGCTGCGCAGTACGCCAAAGACGTGCTTGCCGGCGTGATCGCGCAGACGGGCGCGGTAGACCGTGGGACCCATCAGCAGGCGTTCTACGTGAACAGGTGGACGAACATGCCCTCCGTGCTTGTGGAATGCGGGTTTATGAGCAATCCGGCCGAGCGCGCGCAGCTTGCGACCAACACTTACCAAAAAAAGATCGCAAAAGGGATTGCGGATGGGATTGCGGCCTATGCCGAGCGCAGCGTTGATGAGCCGTACGACCGCCTGGCAGGCCCGGACCGCTATGCGACTGCCGCTGCCGTCTCTGCTGCTGCGTATCCCTATGGCGCGAGCGAGGTCCTGCTTGCCTCGGGCGAGCAGTTCCCTGACTCACTGGTTGCCGGTCCGCTTGCGTATCAGCTGGATGCGCCGATCCTCCTCACGCGGATGGGGGTGCTGCCCGAAGCGACAGCCGCCGAGCTGGGACGCCTTTTGCCAAGCCGCATCACCATCATCGGGGGGCCTGCTGCAGTGGCACCCTCGGTTGCAACGGCTGCTGCCTCGGCAGCGGGTATTGATGTCGGTGCTGTAGAAAGGATCGACGGTGCCACTCGGTACGATGTGGCGCTTAGCGTTGCCAAGCGGGTGTCGCCCGACGCGGCGAACGGGGTCGTTGTGGCCTCCGGCACCTCGTGGCCCGATGCGGTGAGCGTTAGTGCTGCGGCCTCGGCAAAAGGCGAGCCGATCCTGCTCTGTGGCCCGACCGGGCTCAGGCAGGAGACCCTTGCGTACCTGCGCGGCTCCAGCCAGGGGGAGGCGCTTGAGATCACGGTGGTGGGAAGCCAGGTGGTAGTCGATGCCGCAGCCCTCGACGGTTTGCCTTTTACCCGCCTTGCCGGCCCTGACCGCTACGAGACCAACTGGGCGATCCTTAATGCACGGTATTCCGAATACGACATGATGTGTCCCTACGTGGTCTCCGGAGAGGCGTTCCCGGATGCGCTGGTGATCGGCCCGTATGCAGCCAGGCAGGGAAGACCGCTTTTGCTTTCAGGCAAGAACCGCGTTTCAGAAGAGCTTAGGCCGTGGGTATATGCCAATCGCAGCGAGACGTTCGCGCCCAGCCCCGTTGGCGGTCCTGTGGCGGTGAGCGCATACTTCTCGGCAGCGCACAACAAATGGCTTATGGGCAATTGAGGTAATTGAGGCAATTGGATGCGGCTGTGACGCGAGGCAGCCGGCGGCTCATGGCGACGGTACATCGGACAACTAATGGCTTATGGCAGTTGATAGGGAGTTTTTAAGCATGAACCACACCATCAGGGCCAAGATCAGGCGCGTTGCGCGGGCAGCGGTTGCCGCGCTCATGCTTTTTCCAGCGACGGTCTTGCCGATCACTCCGGTCGGTGCCGATACGATTCAGGCGTACCCCTCTTTTGCGTTCAAAGGCGCAGGTTACGGGCACGGCATCGGGCTTTCGCAATACGGTGCCAAGGGCTTTGCCGAGCGCGGCAGGACCGGCCAGTGGATTGCGGCCTACTATTTCCCGGGGACGGCGATCGGCCAAGCGCCGAGCGAGCGTACGCTCACCTCGAATCCGCTGAACATCAACCTCGACAAAGCAAAGAACGCACGTTCCTCTTGGCAGATCCGTCCCGGCTATACCGGTGCGAAGCTTAAAATCAACGGGGAGGTCCTTCCAGACAGCACGTACACCTTCACGCGGTCTGGCTCGGCGGTGGTGGTGAAGAACTCCGCGGGGACCCAGGTCGGCTCCTACACAGGGGATATTACCGTCGCGTACGAGAACAACTACCAGGCGTTGCTACAGGTGGTCGATAAGAGCGGCCCCTATGACCACGCGTATGTCAAATACCGGGGCTGGTTTATTTTGAGCGCCAACGGATCGGGGGTCAAGCTGGTCAACCGGCTGTCGATGCAGGACTATCTCAAAGGTGTCGTGCCGCGTGAGAGCCCGGCATCGTGGCATATCGAGGCGCTCAAGGCCCAGGCGATCGCTGCGCGCTCGTATGCGTATAACTCGACCGGTGAGCTTTACTGCACGACCTCGAGCCAGGTGTACAACGGGCACTCGAAGGGAAGCGACCGGGATGCCCTCGATATGCATGAGCACCCCAACTCGAATACTGCGGTCGATGAGACAAACGCCCAGTACGTCATGTATGGCGGCAAAGTGGTCCAGACGTTCTTCCATAGCTCGTCCGGGGGCCACACCGCAGACATTGAGACGGTATGGTCGGGGACGAGCGAGCCTTCGTCTCTGTACCCGTACCGCAAGGGCGTGGACGACCCGTACTGCGTGGGGCCCTATGACCCGTGGCCGTCCCCCGTCACGCTTGATGGGATGCAGCTTGCGCAAAAGATCGCCCCCAAGGTCAACAGTGCGCCAACGGGGGCCGGATCGAGCATCTATGTGAGATCGATGAACATCGACCGCGTCTGGCCGTCAGGGTTTGCCCGCACGGTAGATATCACTTGGTCGAACAATGCCGTGAGCCGTGGCGTGACCGGGGATACCGTGCGGAGCGCGCTCGGCCTACGCAGCACCAAGTTCTTCCTTAACGGAGGCCACTACACACGTGTGTCGGCACCCAACCGCTATGAGACGGCGGTGAAGGTGTCGCAGGCCGCGTTCCCGAGTGTCGGCGATGCCAAGGCAGCTGTGATCGTGAACGGTGCCGATGAACGCTTCCCGGATGCCCTGACCGCTGCTGGCCTGGCCGGTGTTGCCGAGGGGCCGGTGCTTCTCGTGCAGGGGGGCTCGGTGCCCCAGGTGGTTGCCGAGGAGATCCGGCGCCTTCAGGTCTCCAAGCTCTATGTGGTGGGCGGCGAGCCTGCAGTCTCCGAGTCGGTTTTAAGCAGCCTTGCAGGGATCGTGCCTGATACCGAGCGGGTTGCCGGTGTGGATCGCTATGGGACCGGGGCTGCGGTCGCGCACAAGATGCGCTCGCTCGGTGCTGTGACCGACGACGTGCTCATCGCCTCGGGCGAGAACTGGCCGGATGCTGCGATCGCAGCGGCGGTCTCGGCTGGGACGGGGCGACCGCTCCTGCTTGTCCGCAAGGACGAGGTCCCGGCGGCCACTATCGAGGCGCTGACAAGCCTTACGAGCCCCCGGATGGTGGTGTTTGGCGGGTCGGCGGTCATCTCGGCGGCAATGCGGCATAGACTGACCTCGATTGCCGGAGGGACGGCACCGGTGAAGGTGTTTGGCGAGGGCGGCAACCGTTATAACACGGCTGCTGAGGCTGCGAAGTGGTGCGTGTCCGACCTTGGCTACCGCATGTCGAACGTGTATGTCTCGTCCGGGGAGACGTTTGTGGACGCTGTCACCGGCAGCTCTCTTGCGGGGAAGAACAAGAACCCGATGGTGCTCACGAACAACAAGACACCCTCTGGCCCCACGGCGGCGTTCTTCTCGGCGAACCGGGCTGCGATCAACACCGTTACGATAGTCGGCGGCCCCGGTGCGATCACGGATCCGTGCGCATCGGCACTTGCAGGTTACGCCTACTGACATGCGGATCCTTTAGACATGCGGATCCTCCAGATCGCTCCCGTCCCCCCCGAGGTCGGGGGGGTTGATGCTGGCGGCATCGCGACGCACGCATGGGGGCTCGCGACGCACCTCGCCGAGCGCGGCCACGAGGTGGCGGTGCTTGCCGACAACCGACCCGTCGCTGCCGAGGGGCCGGTTGCTTCTGGTGCCGAGCGGATCGCCGGTGTCTTGGTGTATGGGATCCGCGGGTACTCCATTCGCCGAGGACCCTTGTCACTTGCCAACCCGCGGTTTCTTGCGCAGGCGCACCGTGCGCACACGCATCTTGGCGAGGGCTGGACATGGAGGCACGTGCTCAACGTTGCGCAGGCGTACTCAAGCGTGATCGCAGACTTTGCCCCAAGCGTTGTCCATGCCCACAGCCTGGAAGGGCGCTTTGCGTTTGCGAACGCGATGCTCTCTCAAAGTGTGCCCCTGCTGGCGACGGCGCATTCGACACACTATTTCGAACATGCTGCCACGCCTGAGCTGAGCGAGCGCCATCGCGCACTCGTCGCCCGCAGCCTCGGCAAGGCAAGGGACGTGCTGTTTGTGAGCGGGTATCTGGAGGATCGGTTCAAGGGGCTGTTCCCTGCCGAGTTCGCACGCATCCGTGGCCATGTGCTGCCTAATCCGATTGACGCGAAGCGCTATCGTGCGGGGAGAGAGGCCGCCGAGTCCGACGGTGCCGTCGGCGGATATGCGGGCGGCGAGGGAGATGGCGGGTGCGGGAGTGGCAGCGGAGGCGGTGGCACGGCGCGACCAGCGTTCTCGCGTGCCGAAGCGTGGCATCAGCTAGGACTGCCTGGTGATGGCAGGATGCTGTTGTTTGTGGGCAACCTTATTTTGCGCAAGGCCCCGCAGGCGTTTGTCCGCGCTGTCGGTGAGCTGCGCGCAGATGGGCGTGCTGTCCACGGTGTGCTGGTGGGGGATGGGCCGGAACGCGCTGCAACCGAGGCGCTCATCCAGGAACTCGGCCTTGGTGAGGCTATCACGCTTGCAGGGCAAAAGACCCAAGACGAGCTGGCCGCGTACTATGCAGCCGCAGACATCTTTGTCCTGCCGAGCCTGCAGGAGAGCTTTGGGCTTGTTGCGGTCGAGGCGATGCTTGTCGGCTGTCCGGTCGTCGGCACACCCGACGTGCTGCCAGAGGTGGTCCCTCCGTTTGCTGGGAGCTTCGTGCGGTCAGGTATGTCACTTGCTGATGCAGTTGCAAATGCCCTTGACCGTACGTGGGACCGGGATGCTATTGCTGCCCATGCCCTTAGGTACGACTGGAAAGTGCGTATCGGCGACTTTGAGCGACTTTACGAGGCAGTGGGAGGGCAGAAAAGGACATTATCGCACGGAGGACGTTACGGCACCCTTTCGCAGTAGAGCACATATCGCTGGTAGTTCTTCCCAAGTGGGTGGCAGGTGATCAGTGTGATCAGGTCACGATCATCCTGTATCTTGATCTCTGCGACATCGGTGGGGCGTATGATTTTGATCTCTACTGCTCGGTAGACGAGCTCTTCTTTGAAGTTCTTGATGACGATTGTATCGCCTATTGCGATGTTGTGGATGTTCCGGAACATCTTGCGGGTCCTGCCTCGGTGTGCTGCGATCACCGCATTGGTGTTCTCCCCCCCGATCGGGTAGCTTGTTTGTGTCAGGTGCGCGGAACCTTTGCGCATGTTCTCGGTGTTCGCGCCTAAATAGATAGGCAGCTCAACACCGATGGACGGGATCTTTATGTACCCGATGCAGTCGTCTTCGATCCCGTACCTGGACAGGTCTATTCCTGCCGTTTGGTACGAGAACGCATCCACCAGCCCGGATTGCTCTGTCTGGTACAGCCGCTCGTTTTCCACCTTAAGGAACTGGTAGAGATCCTCGTAGGACTGCTCCGCGTTTGCATGCCCTGAATCCTCGGCGTTAAAGAACCTCTGTTTTTGAGAGGCGACCTGGTTCTCATACAAGAGGTTATCAATCACGGGGTAAAGCAATACAGCAATACCTGCAAGGGCGATGACACTTGCGATAAAAATGCGGATATCTGTTTTCTTGCTCTTAGGGTTTTTCATACGCGCGAACCAAGGCCCTGGTTGCGAGTGTCGCCTTTACGCACGGTGTTTTTAGGTCTCACAGGTGTTCCGATCGTTTTTTAGATCTGACGAGGGCGATGACAATGAGCACCAACATGACCGTTGAGGTGATGACTGCGGCCAGGATCACTTTATTGTTTAAGCGCGATGCGATCGGCGTGGCCGCCTTTTCCATCTCGGGTGCGTAGTCCACGCGCACTCCGCGCACGAGGAGCCGGTGGGAGTTTACCCCGTATGGCGTGCAGGTCAAAAGTGTGCAGTAGTCTTGTCCTTCGATACGCTCCAGGTCTTCTGTTGTTTGTGGTTCGACCACCTTGATCTGATCCACCTCGTAAGCAAGGGTCTTTCCAAGCACATAAACGAGAAACAGGTCCCCTTGCTTGAGTTCGACCAAGTCCGTGAACAGCCTTGCGTGCACGAGCCCCGAGTGTCCAGTCAATACACTATGGCGGCTCTCTCCTCCAATGGGCAGTGTGGAGCCTTCCAGGTGTCCCACGCCTTTTCTGAGCACATCCTCGCCTGTGCCATGATAGATGGGCAGGTCTACCGATATCTTTGGGATTTTTACATGCCCCATTATTCCTTCGATGTTTAAGATGTTCGCGTAATCCTCAGGTATTGCCATGCCCGAGCCCT
The DNA here is from genome assembly GCA_009779675.1 of Coriobacteriia bacterium. Classification (GTDB taxonomy): domain Bacteria; phylum Actinomycetota; class Coriobacteriia; order Anaerosomatales; family PHET01; genus WRDS01. The sequence goes on along the minus strand of WRDS01000048.1, from coordinate 483 downwards.
CTATGAAGGGGTCGTGCACCGGTTGTCCGGTCAGACTCTCGTTATAGGCCTCAGCTTCTGCCCACGCGGCATTGAGCAAGTCCTCATCGTATGCGGCTACACTGTCCGCATACCTCTCGATCACCTTCGAGCTGTTTCTTGCGGACAGATAGTTACTGACCATAGGGTAAGAGAGCACTCCTATCCCAAGCAGTAAGATCAGTATGATAATGAGGGTTCTTTTCACGACGTTATCCTAAATGCCCGTTTCTGCCACTATGCCCGTTTCTGCCACTTCTGTCCTATCCCGCGGGTGGTCGCGGGTGGTTCTTTTGCTCATTTTTGCAGTCAAGGGCCGCTCCATCCTTGGGGAGCGACCCTTGACTCAGGTGAGTGGACCAGCTCGCATACAGTCAGTATGTGTAGGTCTTAGGTCGGCTTGGCCAGCCAAGCCTCTTGCATTATAGGCGGTAGGCCCTCGTTCTTACTTGCCGACCGCCCTTG
>WRDS01000047.1 GCA_009779675.1 Coriobacteriia bacterium | reverse complement strand
GCGCGCCGAATCACGGCCCTGGCCCCGGGGCCAGGGCCGTGATTCGAGGCCACACTTCTATCGTCTCTCCAACAGGTGCCAGGCTCATTGCAAGGCTACTTGCAATACCGTTGGCATTCTACGGTTGAATAGTCTTGCGGAAAGCTTCTACACCTACACTGTTTGATGCAGTATAGTTCGCATGGCACTGCGTACGTAACGCATTCGGCGCTTGACGCGGTTTGGCGTAATCTCGATTTACCGTAAGTCTCAAAATGGCATAGTCCCAAAACGGGAGATGAGAGCGGCATGGTTTATCAAAATATTCTGGAAGCCATCGGCAATACTCCGATCATTCGGCTAAATAAGCTGCCAGCTGCAAATGATGCGGATGTCTTGGTCAAGTACGAGGGCGTGAACATCGGCGGATCCATCAAGACCCGCACGGCGTACAACATGATCCTCGAGGCAGAGCGGCGCGGTGATATCGGGCCGAACACCGTCATCGTCGAGCCAACGAGCGGCAATCAGGGTATCGGGCTGGCGCTTGTCGGGGCCGTAAAAGGATACCGAACGGTCATCATCATGCCCGATTCGGTGAGCGTCGAACGGCGGCTACTCGTCGCAAGCTACGGAGCCGAGGTCATTTTAGTTGAGGATAAGGGCAACATCGGCGAGTGCGTCGAGCGCTGCCTGAACACCGCACTTCAAATGGCCGAGGATGACCCGCTGGTGTTCGTGCCCCAACAGTTCGTCAACCCGGCCAATCCTGGCATACACCGTGGCCAGACGGCCCGCGAGATCATTGCGCAGGTGAACGGGCCGATACACGGCTTTTGCTCTGGCATTGGCACGGGCGGCACGATCTCCGGCGTTGGTGAAGTGCTGCGACACGAGAACCCGGATATTTTGATCTGGGCACTGGAGCCTGAAAAAGCGGCGATCCTCTCAGGGGGGCCGATCAGCAGCCATCTGCAAATGGGCATTGGCGATGGGCTGATCCCTGAGAACCTCAACACGGAGATTTATGACGAGGTCGTTACGGTAGCGGACGAAGAAGCCCTCCAGATTGCCAAAGACCTGGCGTGCAAGGAAGGCATCTTGTGCGGCATATCAAGTGGGGCGAATGTCGCGGTTGCTCTTCGTATGGCGAGCAAACTGGGTAAGGGGCACACCGTCGTAACCTTGCTGGCAGACACCGGTGAGCGGTATTTCAGTACGCCGCTGTTTGATGCTGGAGACGCTTAAAGCAACACGGTGTCACGCCAAACATCGCGGCAGGTAGGGATATCGTAGTAAAAGCAATCGGGTTGCAGCACAACCAAGGTGCAGTCGGGGACGGGGCGGCGAGGCCACCCTGCTCCCGCTTAGGGCTACTCCACCTTCTTCATCAAGAAGTCACCGTCCAACCAGACTGATTTGATTGACAGTGGTTTTTCTTTGGCAACAAGCACTACTTCTGATTTGGCACCTGGGCGCACAACTCCTCGGTTAGCATGCTTGTTGTGGAGATTAACGCCAGCGTTATAAACAGTAGTGCTGCTCTGGTGCGCAAACCACTGCTCGATGGAACTCCATGCGGCGTTAAATTGGATCCGCGTGCCATCTTCAGTGACCACATCGATACGATCGACAAAAACTTCTTCTTCCCCGTCTGTGTTATCAACACTGATGACCAGATACGACACCTCGGACGCTTTCGCTTTCTTCCGGAATGCCTCAAGTTCAGACACAAGACCGTTGTTATTATCAGCTGGCACTTCAGCGGTTATCGTTGTGCCGTAACCAGCAGTTGAATAACTGCCTGGTCCCCCAGGCCAGCTCTTTCCCACTTTCTGATCGTCTCCAGGCACCTCGCCAAGATAAATGATCTTCCATTTGCCGTTTGCCCGCTGCATCTCCGCAGTAAACTCTTCTCCACCTCCCTTATCAAAAACCAAGGTCGAAAAATCGCCTTTGGTGTCTATTCTCGTTGGTTGCCCAATTTTGCGCAGCTTTGTCCCAAACTCCGCAACGTCCTTTTCTTTGCTGAAAGCAGTGCACAGTGCGCTCTCGATAAACTTTGCAATAACCTCTGAGCCGCCAGGCGCAGCCGCAAGTTCGCGCATTTCCGCGCTGTCATCCTCACCAAGAAGCTTCTTCGTCATGTACTCAAAACTATGTATGAGACAACATCATCTAGATGGCTCCCTAACATAGCCTCGACAAAAGAATCCCAAACTTCTTCCTGCTCGTGCGTTTCCTCTTCTTCGCTCACCTGTCCGCTTTTTAAATCGCCTACTAATGCGCAGCCTGTGAGCATAGCTACAACCAATACGACCGAGATAAGAGTTGCGATTCGCGTAATCTTCATGAGCCCCCCAAAATCCAACAACAACTACTGTGCTCCGCCCTATCAATGTTCAGTTATGCGGTGTGTACGCATGCCCACCTGGCAGGAGTTTGTTCTGTCAGCTAGCTGCCTTGCCATCCCAACCTGTCTTGCCAGCTCAACAGCACTGCCAAGCCATCACGGATACCGCATCAGCACTTTTTTGCGGTCATGCTACCGCCCCTCCCATCGACGCATAATCGTCTGCTCGCGACTGGGGCCAACAGCGATCATCGCCACAGGAACGTCGGCAAGATCCTCGATGAAGGTAATGTAGTCACGCGCTGCCTTCGGCAGTTCCTCGAAGGTCCGGCAGCCTGTGATGTCGGTATTCCATCCGGGGAGTTCCTCGTAGACCGGCTTGGCATGGTGGAATACGCTCTGATGACCAGGGACGGTGCTATAACGGTGCCCGTCGCACTCATAGGCAACGCATACCTTGATGGTGTCGAACGCGGAAAGCACATCCAGTTTCGTGATAATGAGATCGGTCAGTCCGTTGACCTCGACAGCGTAACGAACGATGACGGCATCATACCACCCCGCCCGACGCTCGCGCCCGGTGGTGGTCCCATACTCGCATCCGATCTCAATGAATCTCTTGCCGTTCTCATCATCAAGCTCCGTGGGAAACGGGCCGGAGCCCACACGTGTGATGTATGCCTTTGCAATGCCAAGCACGCGGTCGATCCGTTTTGGCCCCACGCCCACACCCGTGCACGCGCCACCGGCAGTCGGGCTTGACGAGGTCACGAACGGGTACGTCCCATGGTCAAGATCGAGCAACGTGCCCTGTGCACCTTCAAAAAGCACCCATTGGCAAGCGCCAAGGGCGCGGTTCACAAGCGGGCTTACCTCGGCTATATGCGGTCGGATCCGCTCGGCATAGGCCAGATACTCCTCGGCAATCTGCTCGACCGTGTAGATGGGCAGGCCGTACACCTTGCCTAAGATGTCGTTTTTTTCGGCGAGAGCGGCCTCTATCTTCTTGCGGAAGATGTGCTCATCGGTAAGATCCTGGACGCGGATGCCCAAACGACCCGCCTTGTCCTGGTAGGCCGGCCCGATGCCGCGTCGGGTGGTGCCGATCTCGGCCTTGCCGAGGCGGTGCTCGCTCGCGCCATCGAGATCGCGATGGTATGGCATGATGAGATGGGCGTTGCAGCTGATGAGAAGCCGATGCGTGGACAGGTCGTCGGCCTCAAGGCGATCCATCTCCTCGATGAGGACCTTGGGGTCGATAACACAGCCATTGCCGATGATCGGCGTGATGTGCGGATACATGATGCCACTCGGAATCAGGTGCAGTTTAAGCATGCGGCCACCGTGGATGATGGTGTGCCCCGCGTTATTGCCCCCCTGGAAACGGACAACGTAGTCAAAGTCATCCGCAATCAGATCGGTGATCTTTCCTTTGCCTTCGTCCCCCCACTGGGCACCAACGAGGACAATTCCAGCCATTTTGATGAGCTCCCCGTCAAAATTGTTAGGTTCCGCGGACTCTCGTCGCCGCTCGCGAACCCTGCGCATGAGGCTCCCGCCCCACGCCGCAACGGCACTTTATTGGGATGAAGCGCACCAGATCAGTATGCCCGAGGCTGCAAGATTGCGCTACTGAGCAGTCTGCCGCAGAAGTGCGCCGAGTGCCCTTCATTGCGGCGTATCCTCAGACTGCAACACCCAGCTTGGCCGCTACCGCAAAGGCCTGGCTGCGGGTGCTCACCCCAAGCTTTCGGTAAATGTTGTACAGATGGTTCTTCACCGTGTTTGTTGAGACACCCAACTGCACGGCGATCTCCGCATTGGAAAGCCCTTTGGTAAGCAGCGCAAATATCTCGTGTTCGCGGGAGGTGAGGTCTGGAACAGCTTTTTTTTGCAGCTCTTTGCGCTGGTGGGATCCTGCCTGGCTGAGGATTTTGATCACAAACTCCGGGGGCAGGATCGTCTGCTGAGCAGCAGCCGCACGCAACTGCCTCTGGAGATCTTCAAGCGATGTCTCAGCCGTGACGAAGCCGGCGGCACCGGCTTCCAGCACCTCATACGTCAACTTGTCATTGCTGTCCAGCACTAACGCCACAATAGCAACAGAACGATGGGCATTAAGGATCGACCGCACAAACAGGGAAACTGGAACGTCAATAGCCGAGATCCCAAAAAGAACTACATCGAAAGAGTACGAATCCAACCGCTCGAGCACTCGGCTGAGTACGCCCTGAGATGCCTCGGCCTCGAATCCGTTACCCGCCTCAATGGCAGCGCTGAGGGAACCGCGTACGAGTGGACGCTGGTCTACCACAAGCACCTTGATCGGCTGCACTTTGCTCACAAACACCTACCTTGTATACATTACGGGTCTCTGATCACAGTAACTGATGCATATAGCCCGTATATCATGCCGTATCTGCCACGCGTCATGCCGCGTTGATTGTCAAGGAGGATATCGGTCAAAAGAATGGGCGACTTAAAATACGCAACCGTCGATGCCGACCGATCAACGGCGTTGTCTGGAAACCCGATTCTAACGAAGCAGCCCTTTTTGCTTGACCTTCATTGGATCAGGATGATTTTGAAAGATCGACAAACTTGGTGAACCGCTCCAGGAATACAAGTGGAATCACGTCCAGTGGGCCGTTGCGATGCTTGGCGACGATGATCTCAGCAACTCCCTTTTGGGGGCGCCCCTCCTCGTCCTCTGACCCAGACGACATATTGCGGTCGATAAACATCACCACATCTGCATCCTGCTCGATCGCTCCAGACTCACGCAGATCTGAAAGCATCGGTTTTTTCCCCGCTCTTTGCTCAACCGCTCGGGAAAGCTGCGAGAGTGCGACGATCGGCACCCCCAACTCTTTCGCAAGTATCTTGAGACCACGGGATATCTCGGCAATCTCAACCTGCCTGTTCTCTGAGCGCCGATTCTGCGGCTGCATCAGTTGCAGATAGTCAACGATGACAAGCCCGTCCTCTTTGCCTTTGAGCTGGCGGCGGGCTTTCGCCCGTACTTCAAGGATGGAGATCGACGGGGTGTCATCCACCCAGAAGTCTAACCCGGCCAGCTTGCCCATAGCCGTATGGACTGCACCCCAATCCGTCTCTTTGAGATACCCGGTACGCACGTCCTGTAGGTTGATGCGTGCCTCAGCGCAAAGTACACGCTGAACAAGTTGCTCTGCGGACATCTCAAGTGAGAACACGGCGACCGAGGTGCCAGTGAGCGCAGCGTTCACTGCCATGTTGAGCGCAAGCGCAGTCTTTCCCACCGATGGACGTGCGGCAAGGACAATCAGATCCCCGGGATGCAGGCCAGCAAGGAGCTTGTCCAGGTCACGGAAGCCGGTTGGGATGCCCGTCACATGCTCCTGGCGCTCAAACAGTTTCTCAAGTTGCTCGAACGACAGCTTGAGAAGCTCGTTTATCATCCGAAAGTTGCTTGATATCCGCTTGTTGGTGACCTCGAAGATCAGCTGTTCGGCTCGTTCGACCACTTCGCCCAGGTTGTCAGGTGCGTCATAGCCCATTGCAACAATCTGGGTAGCAGCATTGATGAGCTGCCGAAGCATCGATGTCCGCGCAATAATATCCGCATAGCTCTCCCAGTTCGCTGTAGTAGGAACAGCGCTTGAAAGTTCCAGCAGATACGGCTTGCTGCCAACCGCTTCAAGCTCGCCGAGCGACTCAAGCCTATCGGCCACCGAAAGATGATCCACCGGCACCGAACGCTCTTGAAGGTCGCACATTGCCGAGAATACCTTCGCGTGCGATGGACGATAGAAATCCTCGCTCTTCACCTTGGTAAGCGCGTTCTCGGCTACGTCTCCGGAGAGCAGCATCGCTCCCAGCAATGCCTGCTCTGCCTCAATGTTTTGAGGCTGGATACGCTCATGTTGGGGTGCACCAAGCCCCGACGGAACCGTGCGCAACGTGCGAACCGAACTATCCCTCATGGCTAACCGCCTGTTACCGGAGTTACGAGAGTCGACATAGCCGATATTAACGCGAGGCTCTGACAAAAAAATGCCCTCTGGCTGGTCAAATCACATATACACAGATGCCCGTGGACATTTTTTGTGCTGCTGCCAGCAGGTATGCAGGCTGTCCACAGTATCCACGGAACTTTGTCATTTATTGCCCGTGCGTGCGGAGGAGGTCAAGCAGGAGGGTGCCCGACCAATAGGCGGCCAATAGGTGAGGGATTGGCGTTCGTCGGGTTTGCGCCAGGCTCACCTGTGCCGGGCATACCGCCGTCCGCCGTAAGCGCCACCCGATACACCGGGTGGCGCTTACGGCCAGGACACGCGATAGATGTTGGGAGCGTTAGTCGCCTTCAGGGCTTTCGACCGGCTCAGCGTCAGATGCTACCGCATCCTCAGAAGGGGCCAGAGCCTCGGCCTGGTATTCTGGGGCATCTGCGTCTACGCCTGCATCTGCATCTGTGACGTTTGCATCGGCACCCGCAACATCGGCATCGGCATCGGCAATACCTGCTTCTGCGATCACCTCGACCGCTGGCTCGGCTCCCTCTGTTTGGGGGGCATCTGCCGCTTTTGCAGCGCTTGCCGCTTTTGCAGCATCGCTCTCACTTACGACATCAACGATCAGCTGCGCTTTGATCTCACGATAAACCGTCACATCAAACGGGTGCTGCCCCGCTTCTTTGATGTGCCCGTGCACGTCGATCTTGCGCCGCTCGACCTCAACACCAAGCTGCTCGCGGATCGCTTCTTCAAGCATGAGAGACGTAACCGAGCCAAAAAGACGCCCCTCTTCGCCGACTTTGACAACAATTCTTACTGTCTTGCCATCAAGGGCATTTTTGATTCCTTGTGCGTCCCCTAAGCGCTGGCCTTCACGCTTCTCGATATTGTGCCTGCGTTGCTCGAGCTGCTTGAGGTTGCCGGAAGTCGCTTCAATAGCAACTTTTCGGGGCAGCAGATAGTTGACCGCAAAGCCCCGGGCGACCTCAATGACATCGCCTTCGCCGCCGCGGCCCTTGAGTTCCTGCAATAGGATGACTTTCATGGATTATTCCTCCAGGGCGTTTTCTTTAGCGGCCTCTGCCGCCGATGCGACCACTGACGACAGGGACTGCATAAGGCAGAAGAGCCATTTCGCGCGCACGCTTGATGGCAATCGACAGCCGGTGCTGGTGCTGCGCACAGTTGCCGGACACGCGACGTGGCTTGATCTTGCCGCGATCCGTCATGTACTTGCGTAGCATCTGTGAATCCTTGTAATCGATGAATTTCGTGTCGTCTTTGCAAAACTGGCAGTATTTACGCCGCGGTTTGCGACCGTAATCGGACATGGTTCGTGTGACCTCCTTCCGCCGACTCGCGGGGTTCTCGCGATCGATAATGGTAGCTGCTTATTCACGCCTAACCGTGCTTAAAACGGAATATCGTCTTCGTACGTGGTGTCTGGTTTTGGCGTAGCCTCCGGAGCTGCGTACGTTGCGCCAGATCCGGTATCGCTTCTCGGGCTCATGAACTCAATGTCGTCAGCGATAATCTCTACTTTGCTGCGTTTGTCGCCCTCCTGTGTCTCCCATTGGCTCCAGCGCAACTTGCCTTCGATTGTTACCTTGGAGCCTTTGGACAAAAACCGGGAAAGCGATTCGCCGCGTGCGCCAAACACTGTCACGTCGAAAAAGTTTGGCACATCCTCCCACACCCCGGTCTGTTGGTTCTTACGGCGATCGTTTACTGCAATGCCTATCTTGAGGACAGATGTGCCGCCCGCCGTCGCACGCAACTCAGGATCACGGGTCAAGTTCCCGCTGACAACAACACGATTGATGCTCATTTGAGGTACCACCTTCTATATTCCGCGGATTCAGGTACCGCCTGCATTCGCGCATGGTCTTTAGCCGCCAAAGCCTAATTGCGATCCTCTCGGCTGATAACCATATGGCGAATAACAGAGTCGGTAATTCGCAGCACCCGATCTAACTCGGCAATGGCGGTCGGCACGGTGTGGAAATCAATGAGGACATAGTTGCCTTCGGTCAGCTTGTCGATCTCATAGGCAAGCTTGCGTTTGTTCCAGGGATCGACTTTATCCACCACGCCCCCGTCTGCGATAATGACACCTTGGACCTTATCCAGGGCAGCCGCATGGGACTCCTCGTCGAGCGAGGGATCGAATAAGAGCAATAATTCGTAAGCCTTCACGTAGTCACCTCCTCTGGGCTAGTGGCTCCGGGACTGTGAAGGCCTATGGCCCGGAGCAGGATGTGAGCCCGGAGAGTGTACCACCGGTTTTCAGGTGCTGCAACAATTTCCCAAACCGGCTCGACACTGCTTGCTCCCCGGCTTCGGTTGCTTGCCGGATGATGGCTCTGCAGGAGAGGAACATTGCGGCACCCATAACAGCAGCCGCAATAACGGGGATCAGTCCTTTTGCGATGGATGCCAACACTGCAGACACCGGTATCGCTGGCAGCCCAGCCTTCGCATTTGGTGCTATAGCTGCCCTGACATCGGTTGGAGCAGCCGACCATGCCGATCGCGCAGCAGCACGCGCACCCGAGCCGACCGCATGAGCGGGTTGCGTCTGCTGCTGAACCGCAAGCTGTGCATCAGGCACATCGCTTAATGAGGCCCCCTCGGAGAACCCGTCGGCTGCAACGCTTCCTGCTGGGAAAACCTCGGCTTGAAGCGCTGGCGCTGGCGCAAGAACCGATGCCGAGAGGGGCAGCCCCGCAGCCGCAGGTGCCGCTACAGGGGAAGGCACCGATGGCAAAGATACTGGTGCCCACTGGCCTGCGCCCACCCCGCCTGGCGAGAGCACCGGCGCATATGCCGGTGGGGGCACGGGCACGGACACAGACACGGGCGCAGGATCGGCAACGCCGGTCGAAGGCGCTGGAACAACGACAAGCAGCGGAGCAGGGTCAAGATAGACGGTGCCTTTGCGCAAGCTCACATGGATATGCGGCCTTGCAGACGATGGGTCGCCAGACGCGGCCACAGAGCCGAGCGATTTGCCAATGGCCACATGCTCACCCGCGCTGACAGTCACATCCTCAAGAGGCATCAGGGTCACCTTGTTGCCGTCATCGCGCAAAAGCGTCACGGCAAGCACTGTGCCTCCGTGAGGCCCGGGAACCCGACCGGCAAACGTCACGTCACCATTGACAGGTGCCTCGACCGAGGCTCCGACCGGCATCGCCACGTCCACCCCGTGGTGCGTGCATGTCCTACCGTCGGGAGCGGTGTACTCGTCGCTGAAGCCAAGGCTGATCGACCCGCCCGCAGGCAGAGCCATGGCAGGCAGAGGAAGTGCGGTTGCGAGCAGCAAGAGCGCGCACGCAAAAATCCGCGAGTAACGTCTCATAACAATCACTCATTCAACGGCAAGATGCGGGAGGACCGGGGCCGTATAGAACAGATGTTCGACATCCGTTCTGGAATTCCTGCTTATTGGGCTTTCTTTGCCACCATTGCAATAAGTGCAAGGTCGTTGTCTGTGTCAGCCTCCAGGAGCTTCACGTCAAAATCCCCGCCCTCGCCCCATTCTTTATCGAAATTCTCCACGGCCCAATCTGCCCAAGGCTGCCACAGGGCCTTTGGGTCGTCTAAGTCGTAGCACGATATGATCTCGCAAAGCCCGGTCTTCTCCCAGAGCTTGCGCCACCATTCGTTGCTGTGCAGGGTAAATAGTTCAGGGATCCACAGCTCTTCCAGTGTTTCCGGGTATCCCTTTTCAAACTCGGCTTTAAGCCCTGGAACAACAATCCCCCATTGGCCACCAGGCTTTACCAGTTTGGAGAACACATCGGGAAAGTACGATTCGCTTGCGCCGAAGTAGTGGTAGCAGTCGATTGCTATAGCAACATCAAAAAAACCCTCTGCGTAGGGCAAGGCATGGGCTTCCGCATGGATGGGGACTACCATGTCTGCAACCCCCGCCTCTTCGAAGCGGCGCAGGTTGTCTGTGGCGCTTATCCACAGGTCGTTGGCAAAGACGGTCACGCCATACTCCTTTGCCAGGAACACGCTGGTGATCCCTTTGCCGCAACCCATGTCTAAAACCCTCATGCCCGGACGCAAATCCATGTGCTCGCATAAGTCCTCGAGAAGCCACAGCGGGTTTGGCCCCATCCAGTTCTGCTCAATCCAACTTAGATCATAACTGTCGGCTTTTGGGTATTTTCTCATTTGAGTGCTCCCAGGGTGTCCGATGCTTTGGTATTCGCCGAGTTCGTGGGCGAGCTTGGTTGGAGGCTGTCATACACGCTGTCCTCATCTGCGTCCCACTCGGCTGGCAAAACCGCATGTCCGGCTTTGGGGTCGATCTTCACGATGCTCGGACTATCCCAGTTGAAGGGCGGAGCCTTTTTTGGGCTTCTCATAGCGAAAGGCAATCCGCCAACTGCAACCGACTGATAAAGAAACATCGTAATGGCATCCGTAAGGTTAAGTCCCCACTGGCCGTACAGCTCTATTGCTGACCTCTTCAGGTCTGGATCTATGCGTAGCTTCAAGTCTGCTGTTTTAGGCATAAGCGCTCCTTTTAGTTTGTGTGCTCATTGTGCCCCCATTATGCCTACAATTCAACACCGCCAAGGGAATACCGCCATGGAAGCATGCTGGCCGAGAGCCGACGCACGATAACGAAGGGTATTCTGCCAACCGCCAGCTGACCCATAACGTTATTTCACGATGAGAAATGGCTGGACATGGAGCATGGAGACTTCTGCAAAGGTTTTACGACTCAAAGGTATCGCCAAAGTTCAAAGTAGAATACTGCCAAAGTTCAAAGTCGCCCTATGGCTCTGGCAAAAACGTCGGCAATCCTAAACGATTTAAAAAGAATGATGAGGCGCTATCGCAGTTGCTGATGGGCGGTGGGGAGCGGTGGAGATTAAGATGGGCGCAGGAGAGATCGAGGATGCCTTAGAAAAGCTCGCGAGAGTTGCGAAGGCCGTTGATACAGGAAAAATGAATGCACCGTCATTTTTGATGGTTCTTACCAGAACGGAATACGCTCTCCAGATGGAGAACGGTGTTTATGTTGTCCCTCTAGGCTGCCTGAAGGATTGAGCCTGGGCACTCGGGCCATCCAGGTGCTTTTAAAAGGATACCGGCACTGCAAGACTGGCTATGGAGCGGGTGACGGGACTCGAACCCGCAACTTTCAGCTTGGGAAGCTGATGCTCTACCATTGAACTACACCCGCATGCCGAAGACAAACAGCCACCGTTGGCCCCATGAGCAGACCAACGGCGCGCTTCACAAACAGATCCGCTCCGGTTACTTGCCGATCTTAAAGATCTTCGTCCCGCAATCCGGGCACACGCCCTGTGTGGCCGGACGCCCGTTCTTCATCGTGATCTCTTGCGGATCCTTGATCTCTTTTTTGGCCTGGCACTTCATACAGTATCCCTCTTTTGCTGCCATATGCAGTCCTCTCCTTAGCAATCAATCGTGCCATGCCCCGGACGGGACAAGCACAAGTCTCCCACCTCAGTGAAGAGCACTCCGTTAATCCGTGCCATCGGTCAGTCTACACGCAGGTGCCCACATCTTTCGATATTCTAAGTGATATTTTTTATGTTGCTTTTTGTGCTACTCGGCCATATGCCCACTCTGCTGCCCTGTCCTGCCGTCCTGCAAACAGTTTAAGCGCCCATGCGGCTCCTGCATAGCCAATGCCCACAAGAGCAACAAATAACCCCCATCCAAGTGCGGCCATGCTCCAGAACGGCTTGGGCAACACCATGATTAACATTGAATCATACGGGAACATCCAGGTTCCTGGTGCAAAAAACATCTCATGAAACGCCGAGAACACCGTCTCGAAGCTGATTGCCCCTATGATCACGACCGCTATAAGCACCAGGCCGAGCGCTGCGGCGGCACAGCGGAGGATGCGCGCCGCCTGCTGCGGATCCCGCCAGGCCGCCGCCGCCCACAAGGCCAGCACGGCTCCGAGCACAAACGTGATCCTGTTCGCAGCAAAGAGCACCCGCTCCACATCGTCCATGTGCGCAAGCTCATCCAGCGTGATCGAGCCGCTGAGTATTGCCCGAGCCTCGGGATCCCCTGTCACCACATAATCGCGTGCGGCCTCGGCAAATGGCCGAGCGACCTCTTTTGGCAGCCTTGAATAGCGGCTGGACAAAAGCCCTGTCGCCACAGGAAGCTCAAGCGGGAGCAGCGCAACGCCTACGGCAAATACAAAAAGCAGCATGCCGATGAGAAGCGAGCCGGTCGCTTTGCCAAAAACACGGAGAGCGTCAGGCATCCCGAACCATCGCTGAGACGAGTTCCGTGGCCTGATTGATCAGCGCAGGATCAAGGTTGTCGGCGGTGTCGGTCTTCCAGTGCCAGTTGGCCGGCAGCCCGTCCGCGTCAAGTGCCATGATGCTGATCGCTTTATACTTGCGCGCCAAAGCGGGGGTCGCATCGGTGGAAAGGCCACGGTAGACACGTGGCTTGATGACTGTGGAGGTAGTCCGCGAGACACGGCGCGCCAGCCCCACAAGCCGCTGGTTCGCCTGATAGCGCCTGAGCATCCCCTCGGCGCTGACCCAGTACAGCCGCCCGGCACCGCACCCGTCGATGTTGATGATCATCGCATCGCGGAGCTCCTCGGCATACTCATGGATAAACGCCTGCATGCCAAAGCAGCCGACCTCCTCGGCACCAGTCGCCACGAACCATATCTCCTTCTCGGTGAGTTCGCGGTCGATGTTCTCCGTCACCCGTCGGCGGATGCGCGCAGCCTCGTCTGCGGCAAAACCCGGATCGCCTATGGGATCGTCGCCTGCCCAACCCCCCTTCCAGCCATGATCGTCGCCGTCGTCCTCCTCACTGCCGAAGTTGTCCCAGGAGCCGATCTCCCGACCCGCCTGGCGTGCGTCGAAGCTTTCGTCGACCCCAAGCCAGCCTGAGACCTCGTCGCCTTCCTTGGGACGCTGTTTTTTGCGCCCGAACCTGCCAAAGAGCTTGCGCGCCTTGCCTTCGCGCCGCGACTCCGACCCAGCGGTCGCTGGCTCCGTCGTTGCCGCCAAGAACTCGGCCCGATCCTGATCCGCTCCTGAGATGCCACTGGCAGCATCGGCGGAGAGGCCTGTTGCTGCTCGGCCAAAGTCAGTCGCTGCTCGGCCAAAGTCCGCTGATGCTCGACCGGTATCATCGGCTCCGAAGGAGCCGTGCGCCCCCTGCTCGCCACGCGCAGCCCCCACGGCCTCGAACTCAACGGTGTCCATCGTGAGCTTCGCCCGGGCATCAGCCCGCGGCTGTGAGCGCGGGCCGTACTGCTCGGCGGGCCCATCCGACCTGCCGAGCGCGCCGAAGGCATCCGCGCCGGAGCCGACCGGCGCAGCCTGCGGGAAAGACCCGGCTGTGTCGGCACCCCTGCCGGTGCCGAGGAGCGGGTCAGCGCCGAGGAGCGGATCCGGAGCAGAAGGCGGGTCAGTGCCGGGGAACGTCCCCGCGCCGGCAAGCGGGTCCAGGTCGCTCCCGACCGCCGGGAACCTCCCGGTGCCTGCCACAAGGGGGATGTCGTCCGGGGAGGGCACCAGCCCCTCCATGACGCCAAGCATCGCTGCAACGCCCGACGCATTGTCGTTTGCCCCGGCGACGAACGGCATGAACAGCTCCCGGTGCACGTTGATGAGCAGCGGGATGATCAGATATGCCGCAACCGCCATGGTGGCGTACCAGATCCACGGATCGAGCCTGGTGGTAAAAGGGAGCGCCATCGCGAGTATCATCACCGGGGTCAGGAACGTGCACCACTTCATGAGCGCAAACGTCACCGGGAAACGCTTCACCATCCCCGGCGCAAACGCAAGGGACGCCCGAGCCGAGTCATAGTGGGCGACAACAACGATACGCAGCAGACGCTCGCCCCGCCGAGCACGGGGGATGTGCTTTGCAATGACGTTCTGGCTCGGCCCTTTGGGCATGATACGGGAGAGCCCCCAGCGCAAATCAAGGTCGCCGATGAAGAAGAAGGCGACTATCGCCGAGACGGCAAGGGCCGGCCACACCAGATACGGCTTGAAGCCGGCGGCAAAGGCCGAGGCGAGCGTGAGAAGGTGATAGATCGCATACGCCCACGCATACGTGCGCGGAGCCATAAACTCCTGGATCTCTGTCTCGAGCCCGTGTGCGCCAAACGTCGTTGCCAGCCACTCGGCAGCCTGATGCTCAGAAGCGCTGGTCGCTGGCCGAGGACCGATGTCCCCTGCAAGTATCCGTGCGTAATCTATGATCTCCGCCATGTACGCCCTCCGCAAGATGGGTCGCGTTCCCCGCGCCCTCTCCGCGCTCTCTGTTACCTTGCCCTATGCGTGCCGTATGCATGCCCTTGCGATGTATGATAAAGCAACCGCAATGCTATGCGGCTATTTGTTGCGCGGTTGTTGCGTGGTTATTTCGTTGCAACGGCCCGCAGGCCGCCTTTGGCTGCCCTCTCCTCTAGCGTACTGCCCTCTAGTCTCAGTACTTCCTGAGCGCCTCATCCGCCTCAAGGGTGCGGTCACGCGCCTCATAGTACTTCTCCATCTGCTCCTCTATCATCTCCTCAAACGCCGAGAGGATGGCCCGATGCGGAGTCTTGGGAAGCTCCTCAGCCAGACTGACCGCGTGCTTATCGGCGGCGTTATACTGGTCGGCGAGTTCATTCGCTTTTGCGATGTCATTGGCAAGCCAGGCATCATCCGACTGCAGCGAGAGCGCGTTGAGTTCGATGCGCGCCTCGACATACTCGAGGTAGCGCTCGAACGGTGCCTCTGAGAATGCCTCCTCGGCGGCTAAAAAGTGCTCGTTGGCCGTTGCCAGGATCGAGCCCGCCTTCTCGTTAAGGGTGCGCGCAAGGGTCACCTGGTCTTTGGTGAGCTTGTTGTAGGCGGCCACCGCTTGCTCAGACACCTTTTCGGCCTCCAGCAGGCTTTCCCACCCCTCAGAGGCCGGGGCGAGCGCACGTGCGGCCTGCGCGTTCACAGTCAGGATCTCTGGGACATACCCGAGCATCTCGATGCGGCGTTCTGCCGATACCTTGAGCAGGCCGGCCCGCTCTTGCTCCCGTTTGTTCAGGCTGGGCCTTGCGCTGTCGATGAGTGCGACTGCGTCGGCCAGTTTCTCCGTAGTCTCGTTGGCGACATCGATCTTGGCAGTCGCCTCCTCGGCAAGCTCAGGGGTCACGTCTGCCCGGATGGTCTTGTCGATCTCGACCACGGCCTTGTCGGCCTCTTGGATCATTACCGTTGCACGACCGACGTTTTTGGCCGCCTCCATGCGCTTGGAAAACCGAAGGAAACCAAAGGCGCCTACGCCTACAAGCGCTACCATTGCCAGGACGATAGCCACTCTGACCAGCTTTTGTCTGTGGCGTGACCTCGCCTCGGCCTCTATGGTCTCCGCGGGGATAACCGGTCTGCGAGCAGGGATGTCTGGCGTGTCGCTTGCGGGCGTGGTTGCGGGTGCAACCGAGCCTGCGGGTGCAACCGACGGCTTATCGCTCGATGGCTTGTTGTTCGTGTCAGCGCTCCCGCGCATAGCTCGTCCTCTCGCACTGTCATCAGGCACTACGTATCATCAAGCACCACGTGTCTGATCAAGCGGATGGCCACGTCCTTGGGTTGTACGTTCCTTCACCGCCCGTCGCCAAGCTCGCCATACAGGTTATCACCCCACGCCCAAAGCGAGCCGTCGTCCCTGATGGCAAGGGAGTGAGCACTCCCCACGCTAACGGTCTGCCAGCCGGTGCCGGTGCCGATGCGAATAGGGGTGCCTTTGCTCATCGCCATACCGTCGCCAAGCCGACTGCGGTAGTTATCTCCCCACACCCAGAGCGAGCCGTCAGACCTGATGCCGACGGATCGGGATTCTCCTGCACTGATGGTTTTCCAGTCAGTTGCGTCCCCTATGCAAACGGGGTCACCTTTGTGTTTTCTCGTGCCATCACCGAGCTGTCCCTCCTCATTGGCCCCCCATGCCCAGAGTGAACCACCGTCCTTGATGCCGAGGAAGTGGCCTCCAGCCACCGATGTGCCTCCTGCGCTCACAACTTTCTAATCTACAGCATCTCCGATACGAACAGGGACGTTATTGTCCTCATCGATGCCATCACCGAGCGACCCATGCCAGTTCTTCCCCCACGCCCAAAGCGAGCCGTCGGTCTTGATGGCAAGAGAATGCTCGCCGCCTGCGCTGACGGCCTTCTAGTCGTTCGCCGCGCCGACGCGAACGGGAGTGCTTTTGTAGTGATAGTTGCCCGCAGTGCCGTTGCCGAGTTGTCCCTCCCGGTTGTACCCCCACGCCCAGAGCGAATCGTCGGATCTGATGCCGAGGGAGTGGTAGTCCCCCGCGCTGGCCACCTTCCAGTCAGTGGCATCTCCGATACGGGTAGGGACGTTCTTACTGTGCCGCAACAACGCAGCCTCACTCTTTTCTATATAGGGAGTACTCCGTAACAATAAAACCGCAGGTAGATACCCATTTTTAGGTGGCTTTCAGGCATAATGGGTGCAAGGAAAACAGGGGTTTTCGGCCAAAACCCTTGCACCCGGGAACCGGCGGTAAGGGGCATCCATGTACCGGAGGCGCACCCAGTACTCTATC
>WRDS01000046.1 GCA_009779675.1 Coriobacteriia bacterium | reverse complement strand
GTGACCCAGCGCACGAGGATGCGGCCTGCCTCGTCGGGCGTTTCCTTCCATGTGTAGAAACCGAACCGCTCGGCAAGCTCAGGAACGCTTTCGGCGGGAAGGAGCGCGAATACCTCGTTCGCCTGCGGCCCACAGGCAAACCCGATCCCGAGCGCACGCGCATGATCGGCAAGCAGAGCAGCCATCCTGTTAGCGTGCTGCGCGCACTCGAGCCACAGGTCGCCCGCGTACATCGCCGAGAACTGCGCCGCGATGAACCGCATCTTGGACGCAAGCTGGCCACTGCGCTTGCGCACATAGGCAAGGTGGCTCACCCGGGCGTCGCCAAACAACACAACCGCCTCGCCAAGGACCATCCCGTTCTTCGTCCCGCCGAGCGAGAGCACATCCACACCAGCCTTCGAGCTAAGGTCGGCGAGCGAGCAGGAGAGCGCGGCTGCCGCGTTTGCAATCCGGGCACCGTCGACGTGCAGGAGCATGCTGTGCCCGTGGGCAAGCCGAGAAAGGGCTATCAGCTCATCGGGGGTGTAGACCGTGCCGAGTTCGGTCACGTTGCTCACGCTGATCAAGCGCGGCTGCGCGTGGTGCTCGAACCCAAAGCTGTGCAAGTGCGGCTTGACCAGATCGGGGGTGAGCTTGCCATCGGACGTGGAAACAGGCACGAGCTTGATGCCCGCAAGGTGCTGCGGGGCGGTGGACTCATCCTCGTTCACATGCGCTGACTCGGCGCAGATCACGCTCTCCCAGCCTCGGCAGACCGCGGCATACGCCACGCAGTTCGCACCGGTGCCGTTAAAGACGAACGCCACATCGCACTCAGCGCCGGGAGTGTTGCCGCCAGTAGCGCCGTCGTTGCCGCCAGTAGCGCCGTTGCCAACCGCCCGATCGCCGCCGAGCCGTGCGCGCAGGACCTCGGTCGCCTCACGCGTCCACTTGTCATCCCCGTAAGGATGCGCATGCCCGACGGAGGCCTGCACAACCGCCTGAAGGACCGCCGGATGCGCACCGGAATGGTTGTCGCTGCCAAAACCCCGCCCGCCGTTCGTGCAACCGCTCACGTAACCGCCTTTCGGGTAGATCCTATGGCCGCCTCGGCAAGCCGAGGATCATCTGGTATCAACCTAATATCAATTTGATATCAATTTCATGACAACCTACTCATATCAACCTACTCGTAGCTTATCGCATCGCGGATAGAGACCCGCGATGCACGCCATGCAGGCAGCATACTCGCAAAGACGGCTATCGCCACCACAAGGACCAGCCAGAGCAGCACGCCTTCGACCGAGAACCGGTAGGAAAGCTGCAGCCCGAGCGCACCGGCGAGAAGCGTATTGAGCACCCGAGACAACGGCCAGGAGATGACCGCGCCGAGCATCCACGCCATGACGGCGACCACAACCCCCTCGGTGATGTATATGCCGAAAATGGAGGCATGACTCGCACCGACAGAGCGCATGACACCGATCTCACGCGTGGACTCGAGCACGTTCATGGTCATTGTGCCGGTCAGCCCGATCACCCCCACCGAGGCAAGCAAGCCCGCTAAAACGACCAGGAAGGTGATAAGGATACCGAGCTGGCTCGCGTAGGTCTTTTTTTGAGCCTGCTGCGTCTGTGACCCTGAGATCGGAAGCGAGGCATCATCAAGGCGGGTCTCGAGGTCCCGTGCGGTTCGCACCTGCGCATCGATGGTGTGCTCAGATGCCTGCACGAGCAGGCGGGTTACCGCCCCGCCCGCCGATATCTCGGCATCCAAGACCTTGCGGTCGACAAAGACGATCGGACCCATCATCTGCCCGGCGACGACACCGACGACCTTCCAGTCGTCCTCTACGCCCCTGATCCCCAGGCGGATCGTGTCGCCGAGCCTGATCCCCGGTTCTTCGCTTAACACGTCGGCGTTTACCACTACCTCGCCTACAACATCTGGCTCTAGCCACCGCCCGCCCGTGAGCTCGGGCTTGATGAACTTCGTGTCCGCGGGAAGCCCCAGTACGTATATCCCCTGGTTCTCAGTCCCATCAGGCCGCATGAGCGACGCTTGCGCCTGGATCCATGTCTCGGTCGCCGTCACCCCGGGCACCCGTTTCGCCTCACGCTCGACCGACTCGCTCGGCAACGGGCGCGCCAAGAACACCTGCGCGTCGTAGTTCCACCATGAGCCCATGTCGTCAACGGTCTGCAGCATCGAGGTGCGCACCGTGAGGACCGCCATGACGACCGCCGAGGCCAGGACGAGCGTGAGCAGCGTGAGCGCGAGCCGGCCTTTTCGCAGGAAGGTGTTGCGCAAAGAGAGCGCCACCGGGCGCGGAAGGCCTTTTATCGCCCCTAGGATCCGATCCACGAACCCGTACCCGAAGCGCGGGACCTCGTTGGCGGCGTTCAGCGCCCTCACGACCCGCATGCGTGTGCCTCGGGTGATCGGCCACGCCGCCGCGGCCACCGGCACAAACATGCCGACCGCCACATTAAGCACCATCACCCAGACCGGCGGCATCATATCTGTGACTCGGAAGTTGAGTATGCCCGCCGCGTACTCGATGAGCGCCTGGCAGGCGTAACGCCCGGCAAGAAGCCCGACGAAGACCGCTATCACCCCGAAGGAGACAACGAGCGCCAGGTACATCCCCTCGACCTGGATGCGCCGTGCGCCGATCGATTTCATGATCCCCAGCTGGCGCACCTGCTGGGTCATGATCGCCGAGACGGTCGTTATCACCAAAAACCCTGACAGGCCAAGCACCGTGAGCCCGATCACGAGCAGGAGCGTGGTCAGCGCCTTGAATATGTCCCCCAGGAAATGACTGCCCGGCTCAGGAACGGTGATGAGCAGGGTCTGGACGCCTGCCGCCGCAAGGTCCGTGTCCCGGATGTCGGCGGCGATGCGGGTCGCCGCCTGACGCGAGAGCGTCGGATCAAGCACCACTGAAAGATGGTTGAGCACCTCATGCTCGCCCAGTGACTGCAGCGTATCCATCGAGATGTAGCCGGCAATGGCACCCTGGAACTGCGCGGGGATCGTGTTGATGTCGTGGGCGAATCCCGCCACGCGCAACTCGCAGCGCTTAGAAGCAGCACCCTCGACGGTCACCACATCGCCCGCCGAGAAGCTATCGACCATGAGCGCACTCTTCTCAAGGATGATCTCGCCAGGCCTGGGCGGCCAGGAGCTTGCCTCCTCGCGCACGATCTTTTGCACGCCGCTGCGGTCAAAGTCCGGGACCGCCGAGAGCTGCAGCGTCTCCCAACCGGCGGTGGACGCGTTCTTCCCCACCTCGCCTGGGGCAAAGCGCATCGCCATGTTGCGTCGGCCCTCTGCCGCTAACACGTCGTGGCGCTCGGCTACCTGCTTAGGGAGCCCATCGTCAAAGCCGCTGGTGTCGAACTCGACCGAGGGCGCGACACTGGCCCTGAAGTCGGCTTCGAACTCGCGGATGAGCACCTCTCGGCCACCCATGATGACCGAGACGGTAAAGACCCCTACCGCAATCGAAAGGACCACGAGCGCTGTCCGCACCGGATGCCCCGTGAGATCCCTGAACACCTTGCGCCAACGCGGGCTGCTCACTTACGGTGCCTCTGCACCCTCGCGGCGGCGGTCCTCGATGATCTCGCCGTCCGCAACGTGCAGCGCCCGCGTCACACGTGCCGCAAGGTCGCCGTCGTGCGTGACCATGACGATGGTCTTGCCCCTGGCAACCAGCTCCTCAAACGACGAGAACACGACATCGGCGGTCTTGGAGTCCAGGTTGCCGGTGGGCTCATCAGCAGCAATGATGGGCGGGTCGTTGGCGAGCGCACGTGCGATGGCGACCCGCTGCTGCTGCCCTCCCGACAAAGCTGCCGGAAGTTTGTCCGCCTGGTCGGCCATCTCGATCTGCTCAAGCAGCGCCATCGCAACATCCACCCGCTCCTCGGGCTTGTAGACGTTGCAGAAGTCCATGGGCAGCATCACGTTCTCGGCAACCGTGAGCGTAGGAAGCAGTTGGAAGAATTGGAACACGACCCCGATGGTCTTTCCGCGCCATATCGCAAGGGCGTTCTCGCCGAGGCTGTGCACCGGGGTCCCGTCCACCCATATCTCGCCCGAGGTGGGATGGTCAATGCCGGTGAGCATGTTGATGAGCGTCGTCTTGCCGGAGCCCGACTTGCCGATAAGCCCCACGAACTCGCCAGGCTCGACGCGCAAATCCACCCCTTTGAGCGCGGTGAACGGCACCTCGCCCGTGTCGTAGACCTTCACGACTGAATCGAAGTGTATGAGCGGCCTGTCGGCAGCACCGTTACCGGCAGCTGTGGTGCTGCCCGCGGCTGCGCCCGCGATTGCGCTTGTGGCCGCTGCACCGCTACCGGTTGCCACGCTGTCACCGGCTGCGACAGCGCCCGCGGCTGCGCCCGTACGCTTCTTGCCTCCAAACATCCAGATCCCAAACATTGTCATCGCAAAGGTATGACGGTGTCGCCGCTGTCCTCACCGACCACAAGCGTTGACGGCAATTTGCCATCCCATTTTTTCAGCCACTCGATTTTAAAGAACTCGGGTCTTTCGTAGCTCTCGGCTAGAATGCGATTCGTTTCCGCATCGATTTGAGCGGTTTCTTGGTTGATGGTCGCAGTCTTTTTCTTTTCCTCAGCAACCTGACGATCTGCAATTGCCTTCTCAAACCCCTCGGGAAGCACAACATTCGCCACACTGACGTCAAGAACGCGAATGCCTTGCCCCGCCAGTTGCTGATCCAGGGCACCTTTCATCGCTGTCCGAAGCTGCTCGCGTTTTGGTATGTACTCGGTAAGGCCGAGAGTGGCGCTGCCCTCTTTGATAGCATCGCCCTTAATCGCGTCAAGCAGCCTTTCCTTATGGTTGCCGAGGTATCTCTCGTACAAAGTCGTTACTGAATCCGGGTCTACCTCCCAGCGGATGGTGACCTCTTGCGACACCGCTTGGCTGTCTTTGGTGGCTGTGGCGTACTCGCCTGTGTCCTTCTGGACGCTTAAGTCGATGCGGTGGTACTGCTGCCACGGGGCTTTGAAGTGAAAGCCTGTCTCAGCCGTGCCGGTTACCCTGCCAAAGGTGGTCACAACCGCGACCTCCGAGGTAGCGACTACCGTAAGGCAGCTGAGAGCGAGCGCGATGCCGATAATCACAGCAAAAACGACGAACACCGTTCGACCAGGACGCAGCAAGGTCATATCAATCCGCTTGCCAACCTGCTCCTCAACCAGCTCGTCCTCGGCTTTTTTAGAGAAAAAAGACATCTCGCCCCCTCGTATGTTAAGCCCGTGCTTGAATACGTGCATCGGTCGATCCTGAACGCAAAACCAAACGGAGCGTGAAAGACTCCTGCTTTCAGCATCATAGCGGAGTTAGCCATGCGGCACCTGCAATGGGATGCATCAACAACCTCTCTTTTGCAGTCCTGCAGAAGCAACTTGTCCTGAAGTCCCTGGTAAGCGATGATGTTGTGCCCGTTTTCTGGTGAGTATTAAACCCCGTCTTGAACTGGATGAGGCTCATGATGGCCAAGGGCGACATAGTAGAAATATTGTAAGATGATGGCCTGAGCGAGTTCTGCGCTGATGGCTGTATGCAAGCAGCTCCAGGAGGTATCAATGGTCAACCTCAAGATTGATCTTAACAGGGTAGTTACAGCCCCGTTTGCTGATCACGACTGGGTGAAAAAAACGTTTCTGGGACTCCTGTGGTTCACACTTGGAATAACTATGCCTGCAGTCTACGGGGCGCAGATGGAGTACATCCGCCAAGTAACACGCGGAAATGATTCCCTGCCCGAGTGGGACGACTTCGGGAAGCAGTGGATTGACGGGCTTAAATTCTGCTTCGCCCTTTTCATTTACACCCTGCCGCTTATCATTCTCTATGTCACTATGATGCCTGCTATAATCGCTCTCCCAATGGGTTTTATTGCTTTGGGCGAGGGCAGCGATGCAGCCGCGGTCAGGGTACCATTCGCCATAATAACCATGTACGTTCTCATGTTTGCCTACATGGCAATCAATGCCATCTGCAGTCTCGCTCTGGGCGTGTTTTTTCGCGCAGCCATGGTGAACTACGCAATGACTCAGCGCTTTGGCGCGTTCTTCGAATTCCGCAAGATCATGCGCCTTATGCGCGGTAAGACAGGGTATTGGAGCGTATGGTTCTTCGGGCTTGTTATCGGATACGCCAGCTGCATGGTTACTTATTTTCTTGGTGCGACATTTGTCGGTGCGATCCTGATCGGTGGAGTTGTCTATCTCGCAGCCATGATGGACGGCAACGCGCTCGGCCAGTGGGCTGCGGTTGCATTTGGTAATGACAGCGCCCATGGCGCAGAGCCCCCCGCACCCCCAATAATGCCCGCGCCCCCTGTTCTCCCAGCACCCCCAGCGCCCCCGGTGCCCCCGCCCCCAGCACCCGCCGGTCCCCTCATCGGCGCAGAAGACATTGATGATCAACCTCGATAGGGCGCTCAAAGCCCCTTTTGCCGACCGCGATTGGACAAAAAAGGCATTTCTGGGACTTTTGTGGTGCCTCCTCGGCATTATGCTACTTATCGAACCCCTCATCCGTGCAGCTGAGGGGTTCGTTCTGGGACTTTTGTGGTGCCTCCTCGGCATTATGCTACTTGTCGAGGGTCTTATTCATGCAGCTGAGGGGTTCGTGTCTGAGGGGTTCGTGTGGTGCGTTCTCTGCGTTACGATACTACCGGTGCTCTATGGGGCACAGCTGGAATACATCCGCCGAGTAGCACGCGGGGATGACTCTTGGCCCGCGTGGGACAACCTCGCAAAGAAGTGGGCCGACGGATCCATGATCAGTATTATCCTTTTTATTTGCTGTCTGCCGCTTGCAGCCCCGATCGGTGTATTTGTTTCCTCGTTGGTTACTGTCCCACTTGCCCCAGTGATCGTTGGTTTAATATCTGATGTAATCACTGTCGTCTATTGCCTAGCTTTAGTCGCATTTTTTCCCGCAGCCACAGTGAACTACGCGATGACCCGGCACTTTGGGGCGTTCTTCGACCTTCGTAAAATCGTGCGTCTCGTACGCAGCAAGACCGGATATTGGACTGTCTTGCTTTACGTGTGGGGGTATATTATTTTGGCCGCCGCCAGTGCTGCAATCGTCCTGTTCAATGAAGTGATTCTCGGATCGATCCTGATCGGAGGCATCATATACCTCGCAACAATGATGAGTGGGCATGTATGCGGCCAGTGGGCTGCCGTTGCATTCAACGAGAGCAGCGCTACTGGCTCCGACCTCCCCGCTATCCCTACCCCTGATGCCCTTCCTCCAGAGCTGGGCAACCGGCTGCAAAAGACGTATGGGATTTTAGCTTTGATTGGTGCCGTTGCATGGTCGGCCACCATATTCTTGCGCGATACGTCGCTAATGAACTATGGGGTCGCAAAGCAGTTTTTATGGGTTGCGCCGAACTTTGCAGCGGTGTGGGTAGGAGTCGGGCTTACTTATTCGCTTTTCCCCCGCGTGTTCAAAAAAGAGCTGGATCCCAAGAACACGTATTTCTTGGCTGAGGCCGCATTCACCCTCCTCGTGATATCTGAGGCCATCCACTTCTTTTTCTTAGATGCGCGATTTGATATCTGGGATGTGCTTGCAAGTGCAGCGGCCTCGATCATCATAGCCGTAATCTACAGCCTCTCGGTCTACAGCTTAAAAAAGCGCAGCCGTCCTCCTGCCGAGGTCGGCGCGCCCTAACGCCCCTGTCCCTACCGACCTCTTGTCCCTGCGCCCTAGCGGCCTCTGTCCCTAGCCCTAACGGCCCCTGCCTCCGTTTTTTCGTTTAGGCTCGTTGCGGTAAAAGCTTTTGATCGCCTTGCTGATTGCTTTGTCGGTACGCTCTTTGCTCGCCCATGCCTGTTCGTCTTTTTTCCGCTCCAGTGCACCTATCTCCTGACGAAGGCGAAGATAGCTCTCAAGCCTGCGAGTGGGAAGCTCACCGGCCTCTACCGCTGCAATTACCGCACAACCCGGCTCCTGCTCGTGCTTGCAGTCCCGGAAGCGACACCCTGCGGCGAACTCCTCGATATCTGGAAAGGCCGCGTCGATGCCTTCCTCGGCATCCCAAAGGCCGATGGCGCGCATGCCGGGCGTGTCGATGATCACGCCTCCGCCTGGCACAAGCACGACCTCGCGCGCGATCGTCGTGTGTCGACCTTTGTCATCGGTCGCACGTACCTCGGTGGTTTCTTGCACCTCTGATCCGACGATCCGGTTGAGCAGCGCCGACTTGCCGACCCCCGACCCACCGAAGAGCACCGCGGTCGTGCCGAGCGGGATGTGCTCGGCGATAGCCGAGACACCTTCCCCCGTGACCGCGCTTTCGACGATGACATCGGCTCCGTACGCGACTTCCTCGACGAGGGCGCGCTGCTCGTCTACGTCCGGAGCAAGGTCCGCCTTGCTTAAAACGACGACCGGGCGGGCCCCGCTTTCCCAGGCAAGCACAAGCTCCCGCTCAAGCCGACGGATATTCACGCCGTTCCCGGAAAGCGACTGCACCACGAACACGGTGTCGGCGTTAGCGACAACGACCTGCTGTTCGGTCTGTGCACCGGGATCCTTGCGCGAGAACGCGCTCTTGCGCTCTAGCACCACCTCGACAACCGGCATCTCATGGTTGGGGGAGCGTGAGAGCCCAACCCAGTCGCCCACCACAGCCCGATACTCCCAGTCTCCGACGGACTTCATGAGGTGGTTCGCGAGTTCGGCACGCTCAAAACCGGTGGCAGAGGCCACCATCGGCATCCCGCGGTCTACCCGCACCACACGCGCAAGCTCAAGCCCTGCTTGCTCGTGGGAGGCAAAAAGCGTCCGCTCGCGGTCGGACAGGCCGAACGTGTCAAGCGAGAAACCCTCGGGCGCAGGGTCTTCGGCAAGGCTCTTGGTATTGAAAGCATCATCATGCATGTATCAAGAATACCTGAGAGCGGCGCGGCAGGCGCAAATCAACCAAATCAGATGGCGTGACACCGTTGTGCGCTAATGTAATTTTTCAACTCTGCGTAAAAGGTTTTCGACACTTGCTTTTAGCCGAGGAACATCATCGGTGACCGTCTTCCAAATGTCCGCCATGCTCAAAGAAGCATATCCGTGTGCCGCCGCATTCCGCAGGCCAATTACCTGCGCCCAAGGCACCTCTGAAGCCAGCTCACGTGTCTCATTATCAAGGCTCCTCGCCAGTTCACCTGAGTTCACAAAGCCATTACAACAGCATGCTGTTTTATTTTGTCTCCCAAAAACCCATCGCCGTCGGTCTCAGCTCGAACAGCTTCAATGACTTCTATCTCATCAAGTACCCTCTGAAGCAATACCTTGTTTTTAGCTCGCATAGATACCAACTGTCTCACCAACGTCAAAATCGGGATAGATGATGTTTTCCAAAGGGTACTTCAGGACATCGACATTGGTGCCCAAAGCAGTTGAGACTTCTTCTTTGAAGCCGAATATCTTTAGAAGCGAAACGGGGCTTTCGCCATACCTCACCAATAAGTCAATATCACTGCCTGGGCGCATGCGACCAGTAGCATACGAGCCGAACAGCCACACTTCACGAACACCGTAATTGGGTGCTATTTGCCCAACAGCTTCGCGTATCTGGCTGATAGTGACCACAAAGACCTCCATGATTCTCTTATGACAGACCAAGTGTACCGCGCTGGCACCACACTCGCTAATTGAGCGCGCCCCTGGTCTCCATTGGGATCCGGTCAAAGTATTTGAACAGCATCTCGTTATGCCCGCTGTCCTCTTTTCCGCGCAGCCTGGCAGGTTTGTAGTTAAAAATCTGGCCGTTGACAAAGAATGCACAGCAACTGTCACTGGCCATTGCCAGCAAAACCTCCTCACCACTCTCCAGCGTCAGCGTCATATATGCTTCGGCAAAAGGACAGCCTGTATCTTCTGGCACTGCGCCGGACAGCATCGCTTCGATGTCGGCAAGCGCGGCAGTATCTGTGACCGTCTGCGTGTACTTTTCCTTCGCTCCCGCGAACTGGACGTCAAGCCTCGCCGACACGATGCCCCTGACTGTTTTCGGCTCGAACGGCACGATGCCCAACCTCTCGCGTACCAGCGCCTGTATGCGGCCGACTAGCTCCGGCGCATCAACATACACTTCGTCAGATACTGCCCACGTGTCACCGTCATTCTCCATGGACGACACAAGAACGCCATTACTCCAAACATCCCAGTGCACGCCATCTGATACAACCGAATACCCCAGCCGAGCCCAGTTCTCGTTGAACCGCAAAGGGAGGTCCAGTTTCTTTTTTGGCAAACCGCCCATGAGCGAGGCAAGCTCCATCTGGACATCCTTTTCCGGCACATAATAAAAGGGTTGCGGACAGCACGCGGACGACGAGTCGCACTGCGTGAAGTACACCAGGATATACAGCCCGCCTGAGGGCTCCTCGGACAAAAGACCCGGAATCGCGGCATGCCTGGACACCGAAGCGGCATCCTGCCCCGGCTCGGACATAGCGGATGGCCCCGCCTGATTGGATGTGCTGGTCTTTGCGTTCCCGGCCAGCGCGAGAGCCACGCCCACGCCGAGCACACAGACAACAAGGACCGCCGCGATGAGAACGACCGCCGAGAAAGAGTCGTCGCGAGCCGGGCGTAAGACCGAGCGCAAGACCGAGTGTGTCTTTCGTCTCACAAGCTGCCCCCTTGCAAAAACGCCCTTGCTGCATGCTTATTGTACCAATAAGGTGTCCACCGCCCCTGCCTGCGCACATACGCTGCGTGGCCGAGCGCCATCGGGCTGCGGGCGGATGCCCCACCTCTGCCTCCGCCTCTACCTCACCGTCCCTACCGCCGTGCGTGCACCACGGCAACGGCCGTGTCGGCAAAAAGCGACGGCATGATCTGCACCCGACGTATCCGCGAACGGTGCCAATCCGACGTGAGCAGCGCGATCTCGCGCTCCAGCTCACCGCCGTTGGCAGTGACGAACTCCCGGAAATCCTTGATGGTCGTATGGTGGATGTTGGGGGTGTCATGCCAGCTGAAGGGGATGGAACGCGAGACCGGCATCCTTCCCCGAAACGCAAGGTAGCCGCGGATCCGCCAATACCCGAAGTTAGGGAAGGACACGATCGCCCGCTCTCCTACCCGGAGCATCTCGCGTAACACGAGCGCAGGCTTGCGCATCACCTGGAGCGTCTGCGACAGCACCACCACATCGAAGTTTGCGTCGGGATACCCAGCAAGCCCGTCATCGAGGTCCGCCTCGACCACCGACAGCCCACGCGCAAGCGCGGCGGCGATGTCGGCGTGGTCAAGCTCGACCCCCCGCACCAGGCAGCCACGTTCGTCACGTAGGTGCTCCATAAGGGCACCGTCCCCACAGCCAAGGTCAAGCACCCGGCTGTTCTCGGGGACAAGCCCGGTTATCAGCCGCAAGTCACTGCGAAGCAGCTCGGCAGCGGTCATCAGGCTCTCGCCCCCTTTCCCGCACGCTCCCCTTTGCGCACTCGGCTCCCTGCATCCGTCTGACGCTCCTCGCCCGCCCGACGCTGCCCGCTTGTCCAAGCCTGTCCACCTGCTCGGCGCTTCTCGCTCGCCCGACGCTCCTCCATAGCCCAGGCAAGAAACGGCCTGATAAAGCCGTATTGCGCCTCGGGCTCGAGCAAAAAGGCGTCGTGCCCGTACGGCGAAGGTATCTCGACAAACGAGACCTCGGCACCGACCGACTTGAGCGCGTCCACGAGCGCCTGTGACTGGTATGTCGGGAACAGCCAGTCGCTCGAGAAGGACATGACGAGATAGCGGACGGGCGTCCCGGCGAGCGCCTCGGGCAGGCTGTCCGCCTTCCTGCTCAGGTCGAAGTAGTCCATCGCCTTGGTCATGTACAGATAGGAGTTGGCATCAAAGCGCTCGGTGAAACGCTTCCCCTGGTAGGCAAGGTAGCTCTCGACCTCGAACTCGGTAACGAAATCGAAGGCGAGGTTCTTCCGGTCACGCAGACGCCTGCCGAACTTCTTGCGCATCGACTCATCCGAAAGGTAGGTGATGTGGCCTATCATCCGCGCAACCGCAAGCCCCTGAAGCGGGCCCTCGCCATCGTAATAGTCGCCCCCGTTAAACGCAGGATCGCCGAGAATGGCGGTGCGCCCGACCTCGTTGAAGGCAATCGCCTGCGCGGTGAGACGCCAGGTTGTCGCGATAGCAAGGCAGGTCGCCACCCGGTCGGGGTACCGCCGAGCAAACGCCAGGGCCTGCATGCCGCCCATCGAGCCGCCGACGACCGCCAACAAGCGGTCGATCCCCAGCTCGTCGAGCAGACGTGCCTGCACATCAACCATATCCTCGATGGTCACCACCGGGAAGGAGAGCCCGTAGGGCTTGCCCGTCTCCGGATCGATGCTGCTCGGCCCGGTCGTTCCCAGACAGCCGCCCAACACATTGGCGCAGATGATAAAGTAGCGGTTGGTGTCAAAAGCCTTTCCGGGGCCGACAAACGGATCCCACCAGCCGGGCTTTATCCTGGATGCAGGGGCGGCATCAGGATCGCCGAACTCGGCGACTGATGGGACCCAGTCCGGGCCGTCCTCGGGCTTCCAGCCCGCAGTCAACGCATCTTTCTCCCGCCACCCGGCAGCATGGGCATCGCCTGACAGCGCATGGAAAAGGAGGATGGCGTTATCGCGTGCCTCGGAAAGCCCGCCGTAGGTCTCGTAAGCTATCTTTGCCTCGGCAAGCGTACGCCCGGACACAAGCGTCACGTCTTTGAGCGTCAACGCCCGCTCGGGAACGACGCCGATGCTGCCCACGTCCTCCCACGGCTGGCGCGTAGAGTCGTCATGCATCGGCGATCACGCCCTTCTGCGCAACGCCGACGCGGGCATACGGGTGATGTGTGTGTTTGCGCATCGGCGATCACGCCTTTCCGAGCGCTTGCTCAAGATCGGCGATGATATCCTCGATGTCCTCGATCCCGATGGACAGCCTGATGAAATCCTGCCCGATCCCAGCCGTCGCCAGCTCCTCTTCGGTAAGCTGGGAATGCGTGGTGGAAGCCGGGTGGATGATGAGCGACTTCGCATCGCCCACGTTGGCGAGGTGGCTGAAGAGCCGCACCCCGTCGATGAGCCTCACGCCTGCTTCACGGCCACCCTTCACCCCAAAGACGACGACCCCGCCATAACCGCCGGCCAGATACTTGTCCGCGTTCGCCTTGGTGGGATGGTCGGCCAGGCCGGGATAGACGACCCACGCGACCTTGGGGTGCGAGCGCAGGTACTCGGCGACCGCCAGCGCGTTCTCACTATGCCGCTTTACCCTGAGTGCAAGCGTCTCAACGCCGAGGAGTATCTGCTGCGCGTTGAACGGCGACAGTGCGGCACCGATGTCGCGCAGCAGCTGCGTGCGGGCGCGGAGCGTGAATGCCACGTTGCCGAGGCCGGGGAAGTCGCCAAATGCCTCCCAGAACCTGAGCCCGTGATAGCTCGGGTCTGGCTCGGTGAACTGTGGGAACCGGCCACCGCCCCAGTCGAAGTTGCCGCCGTCAACGATCCCGCCCGCGATGCTCGTGCCGTGCCCGCCGATCCACTTGGTGAGCGATTCGATGACGATGGCGGCACCGTGCTCGACCGGACGGGTGAGGTACGGGGTCGCAAACGTGTTGTCCACCACAAGCGGGATGCCAATGCCTCGACCGGCATCTGCAAGCCCCTGGATGTCGGGCACATCCAGCCGAGGGTTGCCGATGGTCTCGACAAACCACGCCTTGGTGGTCGCGTCGGTGGCATCCACAAAGCCTTGGATGTCCGTGGGCTCGGCGAAACGCACCGTTATGCCGAGGCGCTTGAAGGTGTGCAGGAATATGTTCCAGGTGCCGCCATAAAGCGAGGTCGATGAGACTATCGAGTCACCGGAGCCCGCGAGGTTGAGCAGCGCGATGTTCTCAGCAGCGTGGCCGGAAGCGACCGCAAGCGCCGCCGAGCCGCCATGCAGCGCGGCAAGACGCTGCTCGAGCACGTCGTTCGTCGGGTTCATGATGCGCGTGTAGAGATTGCCGAAGGCACGGAGGGCGAATAGTTCGGCGGCGTGCTCCGTCGACTCGAAGTTATAGGCGACTGTCTGGTAGATGGGGACCGCACGCGACCCCGTGGTGGGATCTGCGGACGCGCCCGCGTGGATGGCACGCGTGTTGAAGCCGAGTGTGCGGGCGCGGGTACCATCGGCGGTGGTGCTGGAGGCATCGCTGGAGCCGGATGTGAAACCGGAGTCAGGCTCAGGCGTGCAGTCAGATGCGCTTGGACTCATGTCATTCTCGCTTTCGTTTTCGTGGATAAGACCTGATGGGAGTGACCCTGATCGTTTCGGTTAGGCCGCCTGCTTTTTGGCACCTACCGCCTTGGCACCTAACCCTCATTAAGGCCGCCCGAGTCCGGCACGTGCGCCGCTAAGACCCGGGCCGGGTCATCATCATGCCCATCTGCATCATCACGTCGGCGAAAGCCTTCATGACCGTTCCAGCGCACCTCCTTTCCGCTGCCGGTGGGATACTTGGCTGGGTTTTAAGGATACACTACCTGCAAATGATGCAAAAGTTAAAACAGCCGATCTCCACCATACGCACAGAAGGTGCCGAGACGCGTTGCACTGCGTGGGCAAACTGTGAGTGACCTGCGAGCAAGCTACAAGCTTAGGGGGCACCGATGACGATCAGGTTCAGGTTCGGGATGAAAAACAGCGGGGATGGCCGACTTCAGGGCGGTCGGCTCGGGAAAGTGCCGAAGCTCCTGCGCCTAGGGCTCTGCGTGCTGCTCGGCTACGCGTCATTTTTTGGCGCAGTGGGCTGCTCCAGGCATGGCACCGCCGATCCCGTCCCCGCAGGATCGCCTGCGGATTCCTCTGCTGCCGAGTGGGAAGCCATCAGCGCTGGGCCCACCCACTCCCTTGGCATCAGGAGCGATGGCTCGCTCTGGGAGTGGGGGAATAGCAACAACGATCTGTCCAGCAGTGACACACGGGACATCAAGGCAACCCCCACCCGCATCGGGATCGATACCGATTGGGCGGCCGCCAGCGCAGGGTACAACCACTCGCTCGGCCTCAAGACCGATGGCTCGCTTTGGGCGTGGGGGTATGTCTTGCAAGAGCGACCCGCTGATATCATTTGGGAGAACAGCCCTGTCCGCATTGGAGACGACAGCGACTGGAAGGCCATCAGCGTAGGCGTGCTCCACTCGCTTGCAGTCAAGAGTGACGGTTCGCTTTGGGTGTGGGGAGGCAGTGAGCACACAGGGCACGGTGTCGCCGAATACGAACCGCCCAGTGGCTACCCGTACGGATGGGTCATGCTTGTTCCCACCCGCGTCGGAACCGATACTGGCTGGAAAACAGCAAGTGCCGGAAGAGACTACTCGCTCGGCATAAAAGAAGATGGCTCGCTCTGGGCGTGGGGATTGAACATCAGCGGCTCAGGCGTGGGCGGCCAGCTCGGCATCGGCGAGGTCGACTCGGCGGATGCTCCCACCCGCGTTGGAACCGATACCGATTGGACGGTCGTCAGCACAACCACCGACACGCGTGGGGAGCACTCCCTTGCACTCAAGGCCGACGGCTCGCTTTGGGCATGGGGCAATAACTGGCATGGACAGCTTGGAGAGGGCACGGACAAGACAAGAAATATTCCTACCCGTGTCGGGAGCGGGAATGACTGGACGGCCGTCAGCGCAGGAGCCAAGCACTCCCTTGCGCTCAAAGCTGACGGCACGCTTTGGGCGTGGGGGGCTAACGAGCAAGGCCAACTCGGCGATGGCACCGGCCAAAACAGGAGTACCCCAACTCGTGTAGGGGATGCGACCGATTGGAAGACCATCAGTGCGGGAGGCGACCACTCGCTCGCGATAAAAGATGACGGCTCACTCTGGGCGTGGGGCTGGAACTATCACGGGCAGCTCGGCAACGGCGAGCATTATTGGCAGAACGGAGATGACTCCGGCACGATCGTGGACAAGACCGTCCCCATCCTCATTGGGAACGGAGAGTAATGAAAAGCTGCCTGCATAGGTCTTGGTAGCCTCGGCCTGATGCCAGTGGCCGAGGCGTTGGCTTTTATCGTTGGCTTCTATGTTTTAAGATCCGTGATCTTGCGTCTTGGCTTTTGCAGCTCCCTGATTACACGCCATGAACCGGATTTACACGTTCACTTACACGTTCGTTTTTGCCTTTGCACTCGATTATCGTTGCCGCATTCCTTGAGCGCCCCATCAGACGACCATGTCCCTGTATGCAGCGCAGTACTTGTCCTGAAAACTGCGGCATGCCTCAAGCAGATACCCTTTTTCTGCCGGGTACTCCTGCAGGCCGCGATAATAGTAGAACTTCTCACTGTCAGGCACGATGAAAGGCAGGATGCCGTTTGCCAAACACTGCTCGAACATAATGATTCGCCCGACCCTGCCATTGCCGTCCTGGAAAGGATGCACGAACTCAAAACGATAGTGGAAATCGATGACGTCTGCAAAGCTCAGCGCTTTGCCAGGCGGATACTCCTTAAGCAGCCGAGCAACTGCACCATCGACCTCAGCCGGAGCAGTGGTCTCGGCGTTGCCCACGACATTGGCAGCCTTCTTCCAATCGCCGAGGGCAAACCAGCCCTCCTGCGCATCGAATGTGCCCGCTTTGAGGATATGGTGGTACTTCTTCATCTTCTCGGCAGTCAGATCTATGTCAAGACTGTCCAGCATGGAGTCGAACAGCCTGAAGTGGTTGACCGTTTCGATGACATCGTTGACCGGTGCGATGCCCTCAACCGTCTTGGTCTCGAAAATGTAGCGGGTCTGCTCGTGGGTGAGCTTGCTGCCCTCAATACGGTTTGAGTTGTACGCAAGATCGATCTGGTTGGCGTGGTAGATGCCGCCTTTCATCTGCGTTTTGCGCTGGGCTCGAAGCATCTCTCGCAGAGCAGCGACATCAATGCTGCGCTCACCTGACATCATCGTCTCCGCTCACTCAAGATCTCAGCCCTATTGCCAACCAGCACAGTCTCTTGCTCCGGCAATTGGCTCTGAAATACATTCTTCTTAGAGCGTGTCGTCACAAGATACTCAACCAGAGGGCGATACAGCGAATCTGGATGGCAGCGAGAAAGGATGCGCTACGTTTGGCATAGCGCGTTGCGATGCCGCGCCACTCCTTCATTCGCATGAAAGCATTTTCCACCAGATGCCTCACCTTGTAGGGATAATCATCGTAGCCGCGCTTCTCTTTCCGGTTCTTTTTCGGGGGTATCACGACT
>WRDS01000045.1 GCA_009779675.1 Coriobacteriia bacterium | reverse complement strand
GCGCAAGCACCTTGCCTGGTACCTCTCCGGTCTCCCAGCCGCCTCGCACGCACGCACCCGCATAAACGGCTGCACGAGCTACGCAGAACTCGTGTCCCTTCTCGACGAGTATGAGCACTACCTTGCCGAGTAAGGCTGCACCGATAACCCCGGCAGTCCTGCCCGAGCACCTCTATGTGCACGTGCCCTTCTGTGCATCCAAGTGCGATTATTGCGATTTTTTCTCGATCCCGCTCAGACCCGCCCAGCCCCGCAGCTGCGGGTCTCGGGCGGCGGCTGGGGCAGTTGCCGGGGGTGCGGCAGGCTCGATGACCGGGAGCACAGCAGGCGCGGCGAGCGGCATCGCCGCCGCCGATGCCGCCGCGTCAGCGGATGCAGTTTTTTCCGGGATCGCTGGCGAGATCAGGGACTGGGCGGGCCTTGGGCTGGAAGGCAGCCTGCGCACGCTTTATTTTGGCGGGGGCACCCCCTCGCTCGTGCCAGGACAGGTCGCCTCGGTGATACGCCTCGTGCGGGAATGCTTTGACGTATCACCCGCCATCGAGATCACCGTGGAAGCAAACCCCGACGCACTGGCCCCCGCTGCGCTCGAGACGCTCCTTTGCGCAGGGGTCAACCGGATAAGCCTCGGCGTCCAGTCGTTTGACGATGGCGCGCTCGCCTTCCTCGGCAGGAGGCATAACGCCGAGCGGGCGCTTGAGGCGGCCAGGCTGGTGTGCGCCACCGGGGCCGCGCTCTCGCTCGACCTCATCTGCGGGATACCCGGGCAGCAGGGGGACGGGTGGCGAGAGACCCTGGAGGCGGCCTGTGCGATCGATGCCGGGCACGTCTCGGTCTACCCGCTTTCGGTGGAGGCGCAAACCCCGCTTGCGCTACGCATCGAGGCCGAGGAGGTCGCCGACATCGATCCCGACGTGCAGGCAGAGGAGATGCTTGTTGCCGCCCAGGTGCTTGAGGCCCGGGGCTATGAGCGCTATGAGGTCGCAAACTATGCGCGCTCTCCTGCCGAGTGCAGTCGCCACAACACCGCGTATTGGATCGGAGCGCCCTATGTCGGCATTGGCCCGGGGGCGCACGGCATGGTTGAGGCGGCACGCGGCGCAGTTGAGGCGGCATATGGCGTGGCAGAGGCGGCGCACGGTCGGGTGCGGTGGGCGAACGCCAAGGACATCGGGTGCTGGTGGGGTGAAGCGCGCGAGGTGGAGCTTCTCACTCGCGAGGAGGCGCTGCGCGAGGATGCCATGCTCGGCATGCGGCTTGTTTGCGGGATCGCCGATGAGCTTGTCGTGAACGCCGAGCTGGGTGCGGTTATGGCATCGCTTGAGGCCGACGGGCTGGTAAGGCACGCATCCGGGCGATGGCAGGCCACCGAGCGGGGGTGGCTGCTTGGGAACGAGGTGTTCTCGCGGATCTGGAACGCGGCCAGTTCCCTCTGCGCGTAGCACTCGCTATACTAGAGTGCCAGGGACGCTCGGCTCGATGAAAGCGAGGCACGTGTTAAACGAACGCCGCCGCCGCGTTTTGGTGGCCCTTGTCGAAGAACATATAGCAAGCGCGCAGCCGGTCGGCTCGAAGACGCTTGTGGACCGGTATGAGTTGGGGTGCAGCCCGGCAACGGTGCGGAACGAGCTCGCGATCCTGGAGGAGACCGGGTTCGTGGTGCAGCCGCATGTCTCGGCGGGCAGGCTTCCCACCGACACGGGCTATCGCGACTTTGTGGACAGCCTGCTGGAGGATGAGGCGTCTGCCAGCCTTGGGCGCGAGCCGACGCCGATCCCGCAGGCCGCAGAGATCGATGACCTCATGCGTGCGACGAGTGCGCTCCTCACAAAGCTGACCGACACGATGGCGGTGATCCTTGCGCCAAGCGTCTTGCTCACGCGCGTGAAGCGGATCAACCTCGTGCCGATGGCAGACACGCGGGTGCTCTTTGTGCTCATAACAGACTCCGGGCAGGTGCTTAACCACTATGTCGAGCTCAAGCCTGGCTTTGACGCGAGCAGGCTTTCGGGCATCGAGCAGATACTCAACGAGACGTATGTGGGAAAGCGCGCTGCCGAGATCGCTGCGCTCGAGGAGTCCTTTGTATGCGACCCGGCCGATGCCGAGGTCATCGATGCGATACTCGCAGAGATATTAGAGGTCATGAAGGAGACAGACCGGGGCCGCCTCTTCCATGTGGGCATACCGGCGCTGCTGTCCCAGCCGGAGTTCCATGACTCGGGGCGGGCCCGCTCGGTGCTTGAGTGCGTTGAGGACGGCTTCGCCTTGCTTGAGGCGATGTCGGCGGCGTTCGAAAGCCAAGGTATGACCGTCCGCATCGGGCATGAGAATGCCCGCAAGGAGCTGGGGGGCCTGAGTGTGGTGGCTGTCCACTACGGCACGAGCAACTCGGACGGGGTCGTGGGAGTGATCGGCCCCACCCGGATGGACTACAAACGCGCGATCGATGCAGTAAGTGCAGTGGCCGACGGCCTCTCGGGGGTTCTCGGCTAGAAACGGCGGATGACCTTTCAGGGGCCTTTCGCCAAAAGCGGCCGACGGCCTCTCGGGGGACCTCGGCTAAAAGACCAGGAAAGCCAGAAAAGAGACATACGTGCCGTCAGAGACCAAAGACCTTTACACCGTGCTCGGCGTGGAGAAGAGCGCGACTTCCGATGAGATCAAGAAGGCGTTTCGCCGAAAAGCGCGCGAGCTGCACCCTGACGTGAACAAGGCGGCCGATGCCGAGGAGCGCTTCAAGGAGGCTAACGAGGCCTACGACGTGCTCTCCGATCCCGCCAAGCGCGAGCAGTATGACCGCTTTGGCACCGTCGGTAGCCGCCCTGGTGCCCCTGGCCCTGGCGGCGGGTTTGGCGGTGGGTACTCGTATGTCGACCTCGGCGATATCTTTGGCGGCGGGTTCGGCGGCTCCAGCGGCGGCGGATTCGGCATGGGGGACCTCTTCAGCGCGTTTTTCGGGGGGACTGTCGGCGGCGGCTCTGCCCGCCGGGCGCGTGCCGAGGGGCGTGACATGGCGATGCGCATCCTGGTGACCTTGCAGGAGGCCGCCGTGGGTGTCGACCGCGAGATCGTGCTTGACCGCCTTGCGACCTGTGAGGAGTGTGCGGGGACGGGTGCTGCCGCAGGGTCGGAGGTGAAGTCCTGTCCCGAGTGCAACGGCACGGGGCAGAAAGTCACTGTCCGCAGGACGTTTATCGGCTCGATGCAGACCGCGGCCCCCTGTGAGAACTGCGGGGCCACCGGCGAGATCATCGAGTCGCCGTGCGAGGAGTGCGCGGGCTCGGGCCGCATCCCGGATCGCCAGCACGTGACTGTGACGGTCCCCGCAGGCATCCGCGACGGCCAGCAGATCCGCCTTCGCGAGATGGGGGAGGCGGGCATCCGGGGGGCGGCAGCCGGCGACCTCCTTGTCACCGTCCGCATCAAGCCCGACGAGTATTTGCACCGCGAGGGTGACGACCTGCACTGCCAGGCATCGATCTCGATCACACAGGCGGCGCTCGGCGCAGAGATCAAAGTCCCCGGCGTGCTGGAGGAGAACGAGGTCCGGGTATCTGCGGGCACGCAGCATGGCAGCACGATCCGCCAAAAAGGGCAGGGCATGCCCCGACTCAACTCGCAGACGAGAGGCGACCTGATCGTGCACGTGGCGGTCCAGGTGCCCAAAAAGCTCACCAAGAAGCAGCGGGAGCTCATGACCCAGCTTGCCGAGGAGTTCGGCGATGACGCGACCACCACGAAAAACCCGCTTGAGAAGCTCCGGGACTGGCTGACAGGATGATGCGCGTGCTGGACTGGCTGGCAGGGTAGGCATGTCGAGGCACCGGTTCTTCCTTACCGCCGGGCTTGACCCCGCGAAGCCCTCGCCGCTTCCGGTCTCGGCGGCGGACCTCCATCATGCAAGAAACGTGCTCAGGCTCCGACCGGGCCAGGAGATCGAGGTCGTGGGGGTCGTGGAGCCCGAGAGCGCGGGGCGTGCGAAGCACATTGTCCGCGTGAGCGGGTTCGCGCCGATCGGGATGCTCGTCTCTTACATCTCGCCGCTGCCTGACGAGGCACCGGAGCACCCGCGCCTCACCCTCGTGCAGGGTGTTGCAAAGGGCGAGCGCATGGACCTCGTTATGCGGCAGGCCACCGAGCTTGGTGTCGATGCGATCTGGCCGGTGGTCACAGCGCGCACGATCGTCCGGATGGACGAGGGCAGGCGCGCCGAGAAAGGCGCACGTTGGCGGCGCATCGCAAAGGCCGCCGCCGAGCAGTCCCATGGCGACTCCGTGCCCGACGTGCGCGACCCCGTCGATCTTTGCACCATTCTTGATGCGCTTGCCGATTTCGATCTGGTCGTAGTCGCCTGGGAGGATGCGGATGCGCGCAGCGTCCCCGGCGTGCATCAGGTGTTCGAGGAAAGCGGGCTGGCGGCAGGCGGGCTGCCGCACGGCCTCGTGGTGCAGGCGGCGGTTGTGATCGGGCCAGAGGGCGGGCTTGAAGGCGCAGAGGTCGATGCGCTCCAGCGCGCAGGCGGGGTCATCGCCTCCCTCGGGACGCGGATCCTTCGCACCGAGACCGCAGCGGTGGTTGCCGTCACGCTTGCAAAGCACGCCCTTGGGCGGGCGTTCGGCGTGCTGGGGTCGTAAGTGGACACCCCCTCGACCCCCGCCCCCGCGGTCGCATTCACCACGCTTGGCTGCAAGGTGAACCATGCGGAGAGCGAGCGGATCATCGCAGAGCTGCTCGCTGCTGGGGCGCGCATCACGGGGCCCGACGAGGCCGATGCCATTGTCGTCGACACATGCACCGTGACCGGCGAGGCCGACGCAAAAGCGCGCAAGGCTGTGCGCCGTGCGCTCGGGTGTCACCGTGAGCCGCTTGTGGTGGTGACCGGCTGCCTGGCCGCCCTCGACGCGGACGGGCTGGCTGCGCTCGGCACACGCGTTACGGTTGTGGCGGACAAGGCGGAG
Source organism: Coriobacteriia bacterium (assembly GCA_009779675.1). GTDB lineage: Bacteria > Actinomycetota > Coriobacteriia > Anaerosomatales > PHET01 > WRDS01. The sequence goes on along the minus strand of WRDS01000045.1, from coordinate 12,766 downwards.
GTCCCCCGCGTGGTCGGCGAGGCATTGGGGCTGCGTTGCGGGCCCGGTCACGGGCTCGGCCAGCCACACACGCCCGACCTGCCGCATACGCCCGACCTGCCGCACGCGCCCGGCTCGCCATGCGACCCCGATCCGGCTCACGGCCCCGACCTGGCTGTGCGCGCTGGCGCGGAGTTCCGCACGCGCGCCGCGGTCAAGGCCCAGGACGGCTGTGACGCGTTCTGCTCCTACTGCATCGTCCCGCACGCACGCGGCGCACCCCGCTCGACCGCCCTCGCCTCGATCCTTGCCGAGGTAGAGGCCCTGTGCGCTGCCGGGGTCGCGGAAGTGGTGCTCACCGGCATCAACCTGGGGCGCTACACGAGCGGCGGGGTCGGCCTTGCCGGCCTTGTGCGCCGCGTCGCCGAGACCGGGGTGGTGCGCCTGAGGCTTTCGAGCATCGAGCCCCCCGATCTCACCGATGAGCTGGCCGACACGCTGGGATCCCTGCCCGCGGTGTGCAACCACCTCCATATCCCGCTACAGAGCGGGAGCGACCCGGTGCTTCGGGCGATGGGTCGCAGCTACACCGTCAGCGAGTACGAGCGCATCGTTGCTCGGCTCCGGCAGGCCATGCCCGGCCTGGCCATCACCACCGACATCATCGTCGGCTTTCCCGGCGAGAGCGACGCGGATGCCGCCCGGACGCTTGAGGCTTGCGAGCGCATCGGCTTCACGAAGCTGCACGTGTTCCGCTATTCCCGCCGAGACGGGACGCCCGCAGCGGCAATGGAGGGGCAGGTGCCCTCGGAGGTGCGGGCACGCCGCGCCGCGCATCTTCGGGAGTTGGGGGAGAGGCTTCGGTGCGAGTGGCTTCGCGGGATGCAAGGCGCTACGGTCGAGGTCTTGCTGGAAAAAGAGTGCCGAGATGCCGATGGCCAGCCCTGCTTTGAGGGGGTCAGCCGCGAGTACGCACGGGTGCGCGTGGCAAAGAGCCCTGACCATAGTCGTTCAACCGGCACACCCAGAGGCGAGTACGTACAGGTGCGTATGGCAAAGAACTCCGAAGCTGATGCGGACGACACCTGGAATGATTCGGCCCTTGCGGATACTGCAAACATGACAGCCTGCAACGCGCCAGCGTCTCTTGCCCCGAGAAGGTTTGCCCCAGGCGACCTTGTCCGGGCGCAGATCAACGGCATGGCTGCGCCGGATATCCTCTCTGGGAGTGCTGCTGGGCCTGTGTTGATCTCGTAGGTTTGATGGCTTCCTTTTCGCCGATTACCCGATTATGAGCCCCAATCGTACGATTCAAAGCAATCAAATCGTACGATTGGGATGCACTTGAATCGTGCGGTTCATGTCTACTCAGGCTGCACGCTGCTCCACTTGTTGACTGCATGGCGCAGTAGTTGCGCATATACGGCGGCTCGTATACGCTGTTCTGAGGATCCGCAAGGGTGCAAGGCGACCCACAGGAGTCAAAAAGCAGGTGCCGCACAGGTTCAGCCCCAGGAGGTCTTAAGATGCTTACGAAGGCATGCACGAAGCGCCAGGCATGTGGTGCGCAGAGAGAGAGAGAGAGAGAGAGAGCTTAAGGCCATGATGTGGGCGGTGCCTGCCGTAGCGCCTGTGGCTGTTAGAACGGATGCCCGCCGCCGATTGCACCTGGTCTCGCTCGTCCTTGTTTTTACTCTTGCCCTGAGCCCGGCATCCCACGCGTTCGCCGGACCCCTCCCACCCGCCGCGCAAAGCGCACCCGCCCCGGCCCCAGCGGCCGTTGAGGCAGCAAGGCCCGCTCCCGCCCTTTACTCCGTGCTCAAAGGCCTGAACCCCCTCGCCGTCCAAGCCGCGTATGCAGCGCCATCCAAAGAGCCAGCGCACGCATCACCCCCGTCCGAAGGGCCAGCGCAGGGAGGCGCGCAACCGGCATCAAAACCGTCGCTCGTGTCCCGCATAAAGGCGCTCTGGTCGTCGGTCTTCCAGGCATCCGAGGCATCTGCCGCCCCGGCAGAGGGCACGCCTGACGGCCCCGTGCCTCACGCTGCAGCCGAGATAACCGAGAACCGTACACCCTTCAGCTGCGAGTACCGGCTCGCCGACGGCAGCATAAGGGCCCAGTACTCCAGCATGCCGCTCAACTACATAGACCCTGCAACCGGCAGGCTCGAGCCGGTCGACACAGCGCTTGAGAGAAGGGAAGGCGAAGGGACAGCACCCGCCGCATGGGTGAACGCCGCGAACGCGTTTGTCATAACGCTCCCGGCCTCTCTCTCCGAGGTCCCGGTGGCTATCGAGGCATCCGGAACGTCTGTCTCCATGCGCCCGGTGTCATCGGCGCGCTCAGGCGGCGCGCACGCGTCCGAAGGGGCCGTGTCCGCACGCCCTGACGGCGCGAGGACGGTCTCGTACCCGCAGGCGTTCATCGGCTCCACGCTCGAGTACGGGTCCACGCCCAGGGGGCTCAAAGAGACGATCGTCTTGAACCGCGCACCAAGTAACGGCGAGCACATATGGTCGTTTACGCTCGGGTTCGACGGCATCGTCCCCGCACTTCAAGAGGACGGCTCGGTCACATTCACGAAGACGGGCACTGACGACACAGTATTCGTCATCCCCACGCCCTATATGGAGGACTCTGCGAGGCCGAAGGCGAGAGGCTCGTTCTCGACCGCCGTCCGCTATGAGCTTACCGGCATCACCCCGTCAGGCTGCACGTTGAGCGTGGTGGCGGACGAGGGGTGGCTCCAAGACCCCGCACGCGTGTACCCGTGCCGCATCGACCCGAGCCTCTACTTCGTCGGCTACCAGGCAGACCCCTGGGAGGTCCTCTCCACCACCGTCTCCTCGGTGCCTGGCTGGGAGGACTCGAACTTCAGCTGGTGCGACTACGTGTGGGCAAGCGACGACTACCTCTCATCAGGCGTCACCGAGCACGCCTACCTAAGGCCGCCCGCGTCCTTCTTCACCGGCTACTGGGTCCCGCCGGGCTACTCGCTTTCCGAGGCGAGGCTCTGGCTCTACGGGGGCTATGTGGACGGCCCGGGGTTTATCACGGCCGAGGCGTGCGAGGGCTACACGCCGCCCCTGGACTGGCTCACGTGGAACGGCTACATGAACGGCGAGGGGCAGGTCACAAGCGACCACGCGTCACCAGAGGCAGACCTCATGCAGGGGCCCGACTGGAACAACGACTACGGCTACCACCACGCGCTCGACATAACCGACATGGTGGCAAACTGGCAGATGTCAGGCGACGAGGCGGTGCGCATCTCGGCGGGGCCTGGCACGTACGCCGAGTTCAACGCGGGCAGCAGCGCCTGTGCTCCTGTATGGGAGGCCGTCTACGCAGACGCGCCTTTGCCCGCACGGCCAGAAGCCCAGATAACGTCCCCTTCAGGCAGCCAACTCACGACCCCGACGTTCGAGTGGGGCTACTACCAGGCAGACAACATCCCCCAGGCGGCCTGGGAGGCGAGGGTCCAGACGGGCGCTGAGAGCGCCTCGACCGTCGCCCGCGCATCAGGCGACGATGACAGCAACTCAGGTATCCCGGCCCCAGAGCCCCCTGGCGGCTTCGTCCCCGGCACCACCTACCATGCCCGTGTGCGCGTCGCCTATGACGCGGGCGAGGGCACGAACTACTACCCGTACCTGCGCTGGAGCGGGTGGGACGAGGCCACGTTCACCGTGCCGCTCCCCCTGCCGGACGCACCTGCCGTGACGCTCATGGCCCCTTCCGGCGTGACATCCATGACACCTACAGCGGTATGGGGCTATGCGCAGGCAGGAAGCCCCCCGCTCCCCCAGAGCGCCTACAGGCTCGAGGTCAGGACAGAGGCAGACGGCGGCGGCTCGGTTGTCGTCTCCGCCTCTGCCGTGAGCAGCGACACATCTGCCCCGGTGCCCCAGCCGCCTGGCGGCCTTGTCCCTGGCACCACCTACCATGTACGCGTGTCTGCCGCCTGCGAGGGCAACGCGGGCGTCCCGCTTGTCTGGGGCGGGTGGTCAGGCTCGCTCGCCTTCACGCCCACCTCCCCCCTCCCGGTGACGACGGTGGTCATCCCGTCCGACGGTGCGACGACGACGCTTGGGCCGGTCATGCTCTGGGGCTACGCGCAGGCGGACGGCCTTTCACAGAGCGCCTGGGAGGCCGAGGTCACGGACACTGAGGGCGCTGTCGTCGCGTCAGCCGCAGGCACCGGAAGCACCATAACCACCGCCGTCCCGGTGCCCACGGGCGGCTTTTTACATGGCACCACCTACAGCGTCCGTGTGCGCACCGCAAGCCATGTGAACGGGAACACGCCGGTGTGGTGGGGGGAGTGGTCAACGCCGCACGCGTTCACGCCGACGGTATCAGCCCCGACCGTTCAGCTTACCTCCCCGTCGAACACGGCATCCATGACGCCTTTCGCAGAATGGGGGTATGAGCAGGCGGAGGGACGCTGGCAGGAGGCATGGGCGGTCGAGCTCGCAGAGACGGCGACCGGCACGGCCATCGCCTCTGTCGACGGCCCTGGCAGCGCCACATCCGCCTCGGTGCCTGTGCCGCCAGGCGGCCTTGCCCCAGGCGCCACCTACCACGTGCGCGTCTCTGTCGCCTGCGACCCGGGCACCGGCACGCTTGTCTGGAGCGGGTGGGGGTCGTTCACGTTCAAGTCCCCTGCGCTCCCAGATGTCACTGTCACGTCCCCGCTCCCTGGTGAGGTGACAGAAGACCCCACCTTGCGCTGGGACTACACGCAAGAGGACGGCTTCCCGCAAAAGGCATGGGAGGCCGAGGTCGCGACCGCCCCGGCAGGTGTGGCCATCGCACACATATCTGGCCCAGGCGATGCGACAAGCACGCCTGTCCCTGGGCCCCCAGAAGGCCTTGTCTCAGGCACCGCCTACTGGGCCCGGGTGCGGGCAAGTGCCTATGAGCACCCCTCAGAGGGGCAGTTCGGCGGGTGGGACGAGGTAAAGTTTATCGCGTCATACCCGCCTGCCATAACGCTCGTGCCCCTGTCCGGCGAGGTGACCGCGAGCCCGCTGTTGCGCTGGGGCTACACCCAGAAGGACGGGCACACACAGTCGATGTACGAGGTCGAGGTCTCCGCATCACCCCTGTTCGCCTCGATCATCGCCTCTGCGACCGTCCCAAGCGGCGAGGCCTTCGCGGCCGTCCCGACACCACAGGGCGGCCTCATCCCTGACACCGTCTACTACGTGCGAGTCCGCGTCGCCTGCGATGCCGGCCCGGAGATCCCCGTGTCACTGAGCGAGTGGGAAGAGACGCACTTCACCGCACCGAGGGTCCCGGTGATCAACCTCAACTCCCCGACAGGCGGTGTGGCGGCAGACCCTGTGGCCGAGTGGGAGTACACCCAGGAACAAGGCGCCCCCCAGATGTCTTACGAGGTCGAGGTCGCGACTGTGACCGGCGGCGTGGCAGTGGCCTCCCTTGCAGGTGCAGGAGAGGCGACAAGTGCCCCTGTCCCTGTGCCAGAGGGCGGCTTCTACCCTGGCACCACCTACTACGTCCGTGCCCGCGCAAGCTCGTACCCGGCCCCCCAGGCAGAGCACTTCAGCGGGTGGGAGGAGAGGACGTTCATCGCAGCGGGGGCCTCTGAGACGACGCTCACCTCCCCGTCAGGGGAGACGACCGCGATCCCGACTGCGAGATGGACGTATGCACATGCGCACCTGCCCCAGAAGTCGTACGAGATAGAGGTCTCAGGGACCCCCACCGGCACCGCTATCGCGAGCGTGTTCAGCACCGGGAGTGCCCCGACTGCCCGCATCCCGGTGCCTGATGCCGGCTTTACCCCGAACACCCTCTACTATGTGCGTGTGCGCACAAGCTGTTATACGAACCCCCTCATGGCGGGGCACTGGAGCGATTGGACGGCATCCGGCTCCTTCAAGGTGCCGAACCCCACGTTCGTCGGCGGCACAGTGTCCCAAGACACCACATGGACGGTGCAGAACAGCCCGTATGTGCTCACCGCTATGGTGACCATCCCTGCGACCGCGACGCTCGCCATCGAGTCCGGTGTCGTCGTCAAGGCATCCAACAGCGGCACCTACGGCTACGGCATCACCGCGCTCGGCACCCTTGCCGCAGAAGGCACGACCGACATGCCGGTCTACTTCACCTCTGTAAACGACAACACGCTGGGCGGTGCCACCGGCAGTGGTGCTGTCGCCGCAGGCGACTGGATGGGCATCCGCTTCCAGGGGAGCGCTGCAAGCGCATCGAGCCTGAAGCACGCCGAGGTGCGCTACGCCGGCAGGCCCGCGCAGTCCCCGGGCGGCGGGGTGGGCAACGCGTACTACCAGGCCGCCCTCCTCATAGGGGGCGGTGCCGTGCCCGCCCCCATAGAGAGCGTGGTCGTCACTGCGACAAGCAGCACCGGCATCCAGGTGCTCGACGGTGCGCCGACACTCACCAACATCACCCAGTCAGGGGGCTCGACCGGGCTTTCGCTAGATGCGTCTGCGGCACCGGTCGTCACGGGCTCCTCGTTTGACAAGAACACCTCTCGCGCGGTCTCGATGCATTCGAACTCGACGCCTGTCCTCACGGACGTGACCGGGAAGGGCAACGGCTGGAACCTGATCTACCTCACTGGCACCCGCAGCGTGGCGCCGACGCTCACCTTGTCCGCCACCACGCTCCCGTACTACGGCGACCTCGTGATAGGCGAGGGCGCTAAAGTGGCAGCCGAGCCGGGCGCGGTCTACAAGGCGGCTTACCTCAGCGGCAACAGCAACTACGGGGCCGGCATCACCGTGCTCGGGAAGCTCGCCGCAGAGGGCACGACCGATATGCCGGTCATCTTCACGTCGCTATACGACGACACGCAAAAGGCAGGCGGACCGAGCGGGAGCGGGCTGCCCGGGGCCGCCCCAAGCGACTGGATGGGTGTGCGCCTCATCGGCAGCGCTGCGAGCGGGTCTGTCATAAAGCATGCCGAGATACGCTACGCGGGCAGTGCCAGGGCATCCACGGTAAGCGGCCAGGACGCGAGCTACTCCACAGCCCTCCTCATAGGCGGCGGGAATTGCTCTCCCAGTGTCGAGAGCGTGCTCATCACAGAGAGTGCAGGCATCGGCACACAGATACTCACCGGGTGCTCGCCTGTGCTCTCAAAGATCTTGCAGTGGGGGGTTCCCCAGGCGTTTGCGGTAGAGGGGACCGCCTCACCGACGGTTCATGATACGGACTTCTCGGCAGTTGGCACTGGCTACCTGGCGTCCCTTGATGCCAACTCAAGCCCCACCTTTGTCAACGTCAGGTTCGTCGGAGACGCAGGCTCCATCCGGGGGATCCACTTGCATGGCAGCCGCACGGAGACAGACCCCCTGCGCCCGTTAGACCTCCCGGACCTGGGCATCCCCTACATCGGTGACCTCACCATCGAGCCGGGTGCCACCGTGGTGATGCGCCCCGGCGTGGTCTACAAGCACTGGTCCTCTTCCGAGGCACTCAGGATCCGGGGCAAGCTTATCGCACAGGGCACCGCCGAGAGGCCCGTCGTCCTCACCTCGGTGCATGACGACGACTTCGGGGGGAAGACCTATTACGGACGGAGAGGTGCTCCTTCTGCCGAGCAGTGGGTGGGGGTGCGCTTCCTAGGCAGCACCGCAAGCTCCTCGGTCCTTGAGCACGCGCACATCAGGTATGCAGGGAATGCGGCCTACATCGACAACGGGCCCAATGTGCAGGCCGGGCTTGTGCTCGCGAACGGCGCGAACCCGACGGTCAGCGATGTCACCGTCATGCGCACGGCAGGCACCGGCTTGCTCGTCTACTCGGGCTCGGCCAGCAAGATCTCGCGCATCACACAAAGCGGCTTCAACGGCTCACCTGGGAACAGAACCACCAACGGCATAAGGCTCATGCAAGGTGCCTCGGCAAGCATCTCGGCTTCGAGGTTCGACGGGAACACCTACGGGCTTCACACCGACCCGGACACTTCTGCAACGGTCAACAACGGAGGGTTCCGGGAGAACACCTACGGGGTCTATGCCGACACCGGCTCATTTGTGACAGCTACGCACAGCATCATCTCCAACAACACGGTGAACGGTGTCCTCATCTTTGGCGGGGGCGGGGGCACGCACTCCTTCCAGTCCTGCCAGGTCAGCGCCAATGGGGTCACCGGTGGCTACGGTGCCTCTGGCATGAGGGTCGTCGGCAGCGGTGCGACGGTGGCCGTCAACGCCTCCAACCTCTCCGGCAACGGCCCTTTGAACGGCCTGTTCCCAGGGGACACCAACCTGGATGCCGACCCGATCCCGGCACACTCGATCAACGCCAGCGGGAACTACTGGGGGCTGGGCATTTTCCCAAGGTCTGCGGAGGCCTCGGCGGCAGATGTCTCTGCCGAGCAGCTCTCAGAGCGCCTGGTGCTGAACACCCTTTACGGGGAGGCCAGGCTGATGGCCGATTACCCGGGCACCTGGCCTTACCCGGTGAATCACTTCCTTGACGGCGGGCACCTGAACTACAGGGCCGAGCTGGCAAGCTATGACCTCGAGCCAGGCAAGACGAAGTACGCAGACCTCGCCTACCCTGCGTCACAGGTCTGGAACGGCTACAGGCCCGGTGTGGTGCGGGAGGCAGTCGCAAACGATGACCCCAGCAGCATTGTCCCGATCATGGATGTCAGCTACCCGAATGTTAACTGGCTCGGCAGGGCAAACCCAAACCCGGGATGGCCACTGTACACAGGCGACCCACAGATCGAGCTTAACACCGTCAACCTGGGCGGCTATTCCCCAGCAGGCCTCACAAGCATAATCGCGCACGAGATGGGGCATTGCCTCGGCCTACGCCATAGTGATCCCGGTGACCTTATGTATCAGTACACGATCAACGGCCATACCCCTCTCTCGGCAAACGACAAGGCATCGTATGACGCGGCCTACAAGCAGTATTAAGACAAGGAGGCGATATATGTCCCGCAAAACGCTAGGACTGACGCTAGGGCTGTTGCTGGCCGCTGGCCTGATCGCGGCCTTGGTTGTGGTCGTGGCCACAGGGCGCTTGGGCGAGGATGCGCCTGAGGAGGCGGGCATCCCTGCTGCGGCCGGGGAGCCGGATGTCCATGCTGCAGTGCGTGAGATGGTCCTCCGCCCAGACCCGAAGGGCACGCCGGGTTCCTCCTACACGGATCCGGAGTGGGGGTCTCGCACGATCAACGGCCTTCCCGTGGTTGCCGGGCTTGCGGATCCCATATATGACCTGAGCAACCCTGATCTAATGGTCGCAGATAAGGGTCACGTATTGGTCGGTCGTGTTGAAAGGTGCACAGGCACACGGTACCTTGGCCAGTTCTCGATGCCCGTAACCGACTATGACGTGACCGTCCTCAAGGTCATCAAAGGGAGCCTGAAGGCAGGGCAGGAGGTCCCCCTAACGAAGTATGGCGGCATCTCAGAAGATGGGTCGCATATAGAATTCGCCTTCAAGGGCGACTTCCTGCTCGAGGACGGAGGGGTCTACATGTTCCTGGGCGGGGACGAGCCAGACGGAAAGACGGCGCTTGGTGTTGACAGCCCCTTCGGCACCGTCCCTCTGGAGGACGATGTCGTGGCCGGGCTCGACCGCATCGAGAGGTCCTCGGGGTCAGACAAGCAGAAGCAGAGGGAGGTCGGCAAGGCCCTCAAGGGCTCGAAGGTGGTAGCCCGGTACCAGGCCGCTGCCAGGAACAAGATCGCAGTCTTTGAGCTGCCGCCGGAAATACGGGATTAGGGAGAAAGCCAAGAGCGTGTATGAGAAGTAGCGCCGTGAAGGGGGATCGCCCGCCCCGGGAGGCCGCGGGCGGGTCAATTTCACTGAACCACACGCAAAAAGCGGAAAACCTCCGCCGAATGGCCATGGTGCAGGCGGCTCTTTCAGCGATAAACTCATCGCAGGGGCATGTTGGAGTTGAAGCGGGCTTGGTAGCAAGGGCGCGGCGAAGCGGAAGTGGGCTCGGCAGCAAGGGCACAGCGCTGAAGCGGAAGTTGGCGGTGGAAGGGGTGATGTTTGGGGGTTTTCTCGGCTGAGGGTCTTGTCTCTGCAGGCAGGAGCTGACGCGTGGGCAATGGCTTGCATCATCGGAAGTGGGCGAAGGGTGTCCGTACCGCCCTTCTGGTTCTTGCTGCCATTCTTCTGGTTTTTTGCGCGTTTTGCGGCTGCGTGTACCTGGCGCAGGACAGGATGATCTTTTACCGCGTCAAAGATCCCGGCAGCAGGGCGTTTTTGCGCGGCATGCCAGGCTACAGTGAGGTTGGGTTCACTGCTGCAAACGGCAAGACATACCACGGCATGCTGCGTCGGTCGCAAAATGAGGATGCCCCACTCATCATCTATTTTGGAGGGAACGGCGAATGCTCCTACAAAAGCATGCGCCAGCGCGAGGAAGGCGACGGCTGGAGGTATTTCCAGGGCTACCATTTTTTGCAGGTCGACTATGAGGGGTACGGCCTAAACGAAGGGCAGGCCGATTATCTCAACATGTATGAGGAGTCGCTTGCGGTCTATGATTACGCCCGCACCCTCCCCGGTATGGGCAACAGCCGCATCGTCTCGGTGGGGTTCAGCATTGGGACAGGCCCCGCCACCTATCTTGCCGCGCATCGGCCTGTTGCCGGGCTGGTCGCCATAGCGCCATACGCAAACGGCACTGATCTTTACAACAACGCACTCCCTGTTTTCCGAGGGCTCATGGAGCTGCTCGTCAGACAGAAGCTCCCTTCAGAGGAGTATGCGCCAAAGGTGACCTGTCCTGTCCAGATCGTCGCCTCAAAGGGGGACAAGGTGGTGCCTTACGCGTCATCCGAGCGGCTGGCAGGCTGCTTTCCCGGAGAAGTGGGTTTTTTCACGCTCAACCATGCCACGCATAATGAGGTCTTGGTTGATCCCGAGGCGCTTGATGAAGTGCAGCTTTTTCTTGAGAGGGTCACTCGGAATTGAGGCATCCGTTGTTCGTTGGGGTGCCTGCTGGGTCTGCGTGACTCAAACGGGATCGCATCCCAGTGGTGACCCCAGTGATACAATGGTAGGCGATAGCAAGAACCGTAAAAGTCGGCTGCAAGAACCGGCTGAGGCTGAGGGCTTGCGTGTGCGCAACGTTCGCGCCCGTGCGCATGCCTTTGGCTCCAAACATGGATCGAGGTGCCTGCCTGCATCGTGAGTTCGACGCAAATACGGCTTGTAGTCCCGCCTGACCTGGATATGACGGGTCTTCTCGGCCACGGGGATTCCTTCCTGCGTCTGATAGAGGCGGAGTTCGAGTCAGACATCACTGTTCGGGGCAACGAGATCACCATCAGCGGGGATACCGGTGATGAGCAGGTGGTCTCCGCTCTTTTTAGTGAGATGATCCAGCTGGTCGAGCGGGGGGAGGGTCTGAGCCTTGACTCCGTTGAGCGCTCCATCGAGTTGATGCGACAGGGGGATTGTTCCCCGACCGCGCTTCACGGGGATGTCATCCTCACGCACAAGGGGAAGGCCATCAGGCCAAAGACGGGCGGCCAAAAGCGCTACATCGATGCCATACGGTCGAACACCATCACGTTCGGGATCGGCCCTGCCGGCACCGGGAAGACCTATCTGGCGATGGCGATGGCCGTCGCTGCGCTCAAGCGCAAGGAGGTCGGCCGCATCATCCTCACCCGTCCGGCGGTTGAGGCGGGCGAGTCGCTCGGCTACCTGCCAGGCACGCTTACCGAGAAGGTCGACCCCTACCTGCGACCGCTTTACGACGCGCTTTTCGACATGATGGACAGCGAGAAGTCGCAGGCGATGCTTGAGCGCGGGACCATTGAGATTGCGCCGCTCGCCTACATGCGGGGGCGCACGCTGAACGACTCGTTTGTGATCTTGGACGAGGCGCAAAACACCACTGCCGAGCAGATGAAGATGTTCCTCACCCGTCTGGGCTTTGGCTCAAAGGTGGTGGTCACGGGCGATGTCACCCAGGTGGATCTGCCGGGGGGCCGGTCCGGGCTCATGCAGGTGCGGGCGATCCTTGAGGGCGTCTCCGGCCTCACATTCGTCGATCTGAGCGGCAAGGATGTTGTGAGGCATCGGCTGGTGCAGCGCATCGTTGCCGCGTATCAGGCTTATGAGGAGCAGCGCAAGGGGCGGCGCACGGGCGCGCACGGGGGGCGGGGCGATGGGTAGCCACCGCTCAGCTGGCGGCAGGTGCGGGCACGGGCGCGCTCACGCTCGCGGGCGCGGGCGCAGGAGTCACCTGCGGCAGGCCGCCCACCTGCACTACGCTCGGCGGCTGCCGCACCTGCTGCAAGGCGGTCGCGCCCTGCCGGGCCTGAACATCGGCCGAGCGCTTGTCCTCGGCACCGGTGCGATCACTGCCGGGGCCCTCGCGGCTCTGGGCGCTGCTGCGCTTACCGCGCTGATGCCGCGTGTGGCAGCGGGTCTCTCGGTGCAGGTGCTGAGCATGATGTACGGGGCCTTGAGCGCGTTCGTGGCGGTGCTCGTGCTCCTGGGCGGCATCTACCTGCTCAGGCGGACGCGTGATGGGCGGCTCGACGCGCTTTTCACCGTGTGCGGGTCGTCGTTCCCGCTGATGAAAAGGCTGATGGCCGAGGCACCAGGCACGTTCGCGCACTCGATGGCGGTGGCGAACCTCGCAGAGGCGGGGGCCGAGGCGATCGGCATCAACCCGCTGCTCGCACGCGTCGGCGCGTACTACCACGACATCGGCAAGATTGCGCAACCGAAGTACTTCTTCGAGAACCAGGCCGACGGCGAGAACCCGCATGATGGCTCGGACCCGGCCGACTC
>WRDS01000044.1 GCA_009779675.1 Coriobacteriia bacterium | reverse complement strand
TGTAGCATGGGAAGCACACAGAAACAATGTAAGCGCAGGTCAAAAGCTGTTTTTGAACCTGTTTTGGTGCAGGAACTGACATTGTGTCCAACAGGGATGTCGTTACCAAGAAACTCAATGTACGAGATTATCATGTGGTAGACAGTCAGTTCTCCCAGTCCCAAAACTTCATTTCCCTCGGGTTCAAATCTGAGTCATGTGGCGCCCTCTGCAGGATTCGAACCTGCGACCTTCTGCTCCGGAGGCAGACACTCTATCCACTGAGCTAAGAGGGCGGATAACGGCGAGAATGCACTCTACCACAGGCTGGCATCGCTAGCACGCCCCGCCGCTAACAGTCCCGCCGCCACCTGCATGTAGCTGCATCGCTAGCGCGTCGGCTCGACCCTTTGTCCGATTGCTAATAGGTGTCGTATCTCAGGAGAAGGCAGCTGAACTCATCCACTCCCTCGATATCGGCTTTCTTCACATCGATCATAATGTAATAGTTATGCACATCATCGTGTGCCACTCCGCCAGAAGGCATCAGCCCTGTTAACCCAATACAGACCTCATCATTGCGTCTCGTCAACGAGTCAACCTGCATTGCAAGCGAGCTGCTGGCAAACGAAATGTCGATACCGGGCGGGAATATGATTATGATCGCACTGCCCTCGAAGAATGCCTCGTCATATGTGTGGGTGACCTTTTGACTAGTGCTCAAGAAGGCATCCAGCTCATCCGTTGATGCCACCACCAGGGCATCTTGCATAGAGCCCTGATAGCCTGAGCCCTGCTCCCACATCCTGCTGGCAGTGAAAGGGATCGGTGTCCCGTCTGGGATGGAATCGCTGAGCAGAAGGTCGTCTAGGCGGCTCATAACGCTATCGGACAACACGTTGCGCCCTCCGTAGACCTGGATGTCAGGTCTCACGTGCGCATACGCACGTGACAGGCACGCCGTCCAGCCGGACGATAGCGCGCTTGCGGCAGTGAGAACGAGTATGCCGCCGTGCTTGCCGGTCGCGACCCCGCCAGCAAGCGCGTCGGGGAAGTCTTGCCCTGTGGCAACGCCGATGAAATCCTTGGTGGCAAGGGAGTTCTCGAGCGCGTACTCGGCGATCTTCTGTGCCGTCTCGTAACGGTTGGCCCCAGAGATACGCCTGACCTCCGAGCCCGTGCCAAGGGTCTTCACCGCGTCCTCGATATCTGAGGAGATAGCAGCGGTAGAGCCGAGGATGGTGACATCTGTGATGCCGAGGCCCTCGATGGCGCCTAGAGCGTCCTCAGCAAGCATGGCCGGAGGGGTAAGGACCACCGGGATCTTGTTCTTGTAGGCTATGGGGGATGCCGAAAGACCGTCTGCGAAGTCGTCGCCTCTGGCCAAGAAGGCACTCTTCGTGAACGCGGTGCCCTCAAGAGTCGCGATCTTTTGCGCGACAGCGGCGCTCGTCGCGTAGCGATCGGTGCCTGCGACGCGCTCGACAGCGAAGCCTGCGCTGATAAGCGCGCTTTCCACGCCCGCCGAGACCGCAGCGGCAGATCCCATGATATAGGCTTGCCTGGCACCTAAGCGCCCGATCTCGTCCACGATGCCGTCGCTTAACACATCCGGACGCGTGAGGAGAAGGGGCGCGTCAAGGGCACCGGCAAGGGCGGATGCCGAGAGTGCATCTGCATAACCCCTGCCGGTGGCGATTATGACAGCATCTGCGGACTCAAAGTCCGCCTTGCTGGCCTCGATGGCGGTCGCATAGCGGTCGGCACCTGCGACGCGGGTGATGGGGCCTGAGTAGTAGTCCCCTGGAACAACGATGCCGGGAACCGCAATACCGTTGTAGTCCGGCTCTGCTGCCAAGACCATGTCCAGCTCTTCTAAAGCGATGATCGCGGCCAGGACGTTCGCCTTGCCCGGGTGCCTCAGCTTTATCCGCAGGATCGAATGGAAGCGCCCCCAGTTGACCAAGTCGTTGCCCTCAGGGTTGTCAACGCGGGACAGGTCCTCGATCTCTGCAATATCCGACTGCTTGAAACTGCCGATATTAAGCTCGCTTACCGGTTTGATCTCCCTTACTTTGAAGTCGGCTGCGGCCCACTCCTTGTTGACCTCGCTATAGGCATGTTTCAAGACCACGACCACGCTATCGTCCTTGAAGTCATCGTCAATGGTCGGCACATGACGGTTGCTGGGGAGATAGTCAATGGGAACCTCATCCCACGTGTCCCATGCAGGCGTGATGCCCTCATGCAGGCCAGATGCAGGTGCTGCAAACGCGGTAGAGGCCGACATCAACAGGATCGCTGCCAGCAGGACCGCGCAGACTCTCTTGGACTTCGATTCGCACATACGACCAGATCCTCTTCAAAAAAACAACCTGCTTCTGATGTGTGCATCCTATCGAATCATACAGAGTTAGACTAGAAACGCATGAAAACCGATACGTTCACTACGACCCGCCCGCTACGGCTCGATGCATTGTATGAGGCTGCACTACACCGCAACCTTCCGCGCTGTGCCAGACTTTAAGGTATGCTTCTTTTGAACCGAGTCAGGAGATGCCTGTGACCCGTGCTGAGACACTGCTTATCGTAAATCCGTATGCGCGGCATGGGGAGACCGCTCGGCTAATTCCTGCCATAGAGCGCCTTTTGAGCAACCTTGACCACGATACCTTGGTCACAACCGGCCCACAGCATGCCATGGAGGTCGCTCGGCGCGACGGTGCCGGACGCAGACTGGTCGTTTGTGCCGGCGGCGACGGGACAGCGCACGAGGTGCTCAACGGGCTTATGCACCTTGACGAAAGCAAGCGACCGGTCATGGGACTGTTGCCAACGGGCTCCGGCAATGACCTTAGGCGGACGCTCGGCATCCCGAATGACCTGGCAGCTGCTGCGCTAACGCTCACCACGGGCGCATTGCGCACCGCTGATGTCGGCGTGTGCAACGGGACTTATTTTGGCGGCAGTTTTGCAGCCGGGCTGGACGCACGCGTCACCGCCAAAGCCATCCAGTACAAAGAGACGACCAACCGCGCCGGGCTGTGGCTCTATCTCTCGGCCTTGCTGCATATCCTTGCAAACGACCGCTCCCCTATCCACGTAAATGTGAGCTTCGACGGCGAGGAAGCGCAGGCACTTGACGCGCTCATCATCGCAATGACCATCGGCCAGACCTATGGCGGGGGATTCAAGATCACCCCTGATGCGATCTTTGACGACGGGCTTTTCGATGTCTGTATGATCGACCCGCTCTCCCTGTCCCAAGCCCTGGCCAGACTGCCCTTTGTGATCCTTGGCAAGCACACGAAGATGAAGGTAGTCCGTATGTCCCGTCGTTTCTCGGCGGTTATTGAGAGCGAGACGCCGATACCGGCGCAGATGGACGGCGAGGTGTTCGCAGAGACTCGGTACGAGATCACCCTTTTGCCCAACGCGATCACGTTCAAGGTCCCGGTGAGGCGCTGATGCCGTCTTTGAGCCTGCTCTTGCTACCTGCTGCGACCCTGTTGGCCTCGCTTCTCTTGGGCTCGGTGCCTTCCGCCTACCTTATTGTGCGTGCGGCAAACGGTGAGGATGTCACCGATCACGGCTCCGGCAACGTCGGTGCCATGAACGTGCGTCGGTCGACCGGCTCATGGAAGTGGTTCGTGCTCGCCATGGTCGCCGATGTGCTCAAGGGTGTCATCCCCGTGGCAATCGCCAAAGTGCTGGCGGGGCTTGGTGCCAAGCTCTTTCTCCCCACCACCCTCGCACTTGGGGCGCTCAAAGGCGAGGCGGCGCTGCTCGCATACTTGGCCGTATGGGCAGCGGCTGCAGGGGCCCTCGTCGGACACAACTACTCCATCTGGATGGCACTCATCAAAAAGGAGTTCCGGCGCACCGGAAAAGGGCTTGCGACCGGCGGAGGTGCCCTGCTTGTCTACGACTGGCGGCTCTGTGTGGCCGTTGTGGTCGTGGGACTTGCCACAATCGCGATCACGCGGTACATGATGGCCGGACAGGTGGCAGCTGCGCTCACCTTGCCAGTAGCATCTTTTGTGCTTAGGTCGCACGACTGGCCGTTCACGCTTCTCATGGGCATGGTCGTTTACGCGGCACACCACCAGCGGTTCATAGGGCTGCTCCGTGGGAAGGAGCCTGAGCTTTATGTCAACGACCAGATGGGACCAAGAGGCTGACTTCCCTGACTTCCAAAGGATCCCACAGGCAGAACGGATAGGTCCGGTCTAGAAGGACCTCGGTAGCCCGATGTCCTTCCTCTAGCACCCTGAGCTCATTTTCAAGCTCCAGGCGGTACGGCTCTACGATCGCCGCCAGTGCGATGTTGACTGCGCGGATGCGGGTTCCGAGTTCTTTCTTGTCCGCCCCTGGCCGAGCGATTGCAGCGACCAGCTCGGTTTTCTCGGCGCAAAGCGCAAGGGCCTGTGCGTTTTTGCGCTGGTGCTCATCGGCAAGCGATGCGCCTTTGGGCGCACCCCCCTCGGCAAGCGCGCCCTCACCCAGCGCCTGGTCGGGATTGTGCTTGAGCCGGTTGAGCTTCGCCCTCGCCGCCGCAACCTCGTCGCCTGAGACCGTGCGCATCCCCGAAGGAAGATGCAGCGTGAGCGATGCGCAAACAAACCCGGGCGGCTCTACGCCGTAGTACCTGCGGCACACGTCGTCCGTGACCCGATCATAGCGGGCCCCTCCGGTCCCATGGATGAAAAGGTCGCTTGCAAACAGCCGCATGAACAGCATGAGCGCAAGGGCCTTGGGCGCGACAGCCCCCTTGAGCGCATGCACGGCCCCTGTCGCCAAAAGCGGGTCGGCAGGAAGTGTTGCGACGGTCCGCGCGCCGCACACCAGCCGAACCTCGGCAGAGGCGGGGTCTGGCTCGGCGGACAAGGTCTCGCGGCTGCCGTTGCCGATCAACCAGAACGGCAGCTCGGCACGATTGCCGCTAAGAGCGAGATCGGGGAAGGGCTGGGCCGGCGTGCGCACCTTCTCTGTCCGACGATACCCGCCGAGCGCGGAGTTGTAAGCCTGGGCAAAACGCGTGGCCGAGAGCACGATGTCCGCCACATACGCGGCAAATGACCGCGTTTTCACAAGGTGCGAAACGGGGAGCGCAGCATAATCGGTCTTTGCAGAGGACTCAAAGCGCCGCCGAGCAATGGTCACCGCCTCGCCGAGGTTCTCGGCGACCTCGCTCGCGGGGGCAAGCGCCGCGCAAAACCTCGCAAAACACCTCCCGGGAGCTGCCACGGGCAGCGTCTCAAGCATCTCTTTGCCCGACTGAGCAAATGCCTGGACCTCTGCGGCGGTAGGTGCCGGAGCGGCAGCATAGCAGCATCCTGCAGAGGCTCGGGCAAGGTCCTGCCTGCACCGGCTGACGCTCAAGGCGCGGTCCTGCGCACGCCGACCAGCGTCTGATGCATGGTCCTGCCCGCGCCGACTGGCATCTGACGCACGGTCCTGCCCGCATGGATCGCCTTCTGAGCGCAGACAGGGGGCGGTGAGCCCCACCGCCTCGAACCCGTCGGTGTCCACAACCACGTCAATAGCCGAGGCAGACTGCTCGTCGCTGAAACGCTGAAGCAAAAAATCCTTTATCCATACCCCGGGGTGGTAAAGCTCCGGCTGGTGCCCCGTGGCGATGATAGGCCCGTCTGGATCGCCGAGCGGTCGGATCGGGATCCCCAATCGCTCGGAGCAGCCCGCTGACACGGCAAGGGCCTCGGCGCGCGCCTGCCGCTGGTATTCTTGTGCGCACACCCCGGCAACCGTAAAGCCGCGACGGGCAGCACTTTGGCGGTTCCTCTCCACGAGCGCCGCCCACTGCTCAAAGGGTGGATCGATGAGCAGGTCCCCGTGCCCGGGTGGAGGTGTTGTCTTTCCCATCTGCCGTTTGCCTTCCGTCTGCTCTACGCGCCCTATCCGCATGCCACCCTGCCGTACCTTGCTCATGGATCCAGGTACCTTGCCGCAACATCACCCTGCCCGCTGCCTACAAAACATCCTCGAATGATCTCAGGGCAACGGTCTCAGGTGCGAAAAACGGCTCGCCAGCATCAACTCCGGCCATCTGCCCCCAATACCGTGCCGTATCACGGACGCGATCAATAAAACCGGCATTGGCGGGGTTTGCAACGAACTGCGACTCATAAGCCGACACCGAGTCGATCTTTGCGGACAGCCCTTCGGCACACTCGACGACAAACGACGGCACAACGACCGCACGCATATGGATCGCCATGTAGTGAAAGACCCTCGGCGGATAGAACGGCTCCCCGCGCATCGACGTCTTAGTGAACTTGCTGTAAAACCGTGCGCCAAGGGCTATGCGGGCAGCAGCGATGTGATCCGGGTGGGTGTCTTCGGGGTACGGGACGAACAGCAGCCGCGGACGGGTCTGCCGCAGGGCCTCGGCTAGCTCTGTGCGCGCCTCGGCGGTATCGAAAAGCTCTCGGTTGGCCTGCGACAGGGTGTAGCGGTCCGTCACACCGAGCAGCTTTGCGGCTGCCGCAGACTCTTGCGCACGGAGTTCCGGTGTACCAAACGGCGTCGGCTCACCGTTAGTGAGGTCAACGATGCACACGCTCTTCCCCGCGGAGGTGAGCTTGGCAATGGTCGCCCCCATGCCGATCTCGACATCGTCTGGATGGGCACCGACGCACACGGCATCAAACACCGGTTCAGCTGCCATCCCTGACCTGTCAAACACCGGTTCAGCTGCCATGCCCAGACCTCTCAAGCGCGTTGTCCCAGACATTCAGATAGTAATCGAGCCGCTGCTGCGGATCGTCTAGCACCGGGCCAAAACTACGGCTCTGGTCACGGTAGATGCGCTCTACCGCGAGCTCGGTCACCGTCAACCCGGCATTCCAGGCGTTTGCCCACAGCTCCAACGGCATTCCGTAGCCTGGCTCGATAAGCGTGAATTTTGACAGTGCAGACATTGCATACGCCTTGAAACCGCAGAAGGCATCCGTAAGACCCCATCCGGTCACCGAGTTGATCATCTGCGTGATCTGCGCATTTATCGCCCGCCGGTCAGCAGGGGCGATGCCCGATACACCGCTTTCTGCCAGATACCTGCTCCCAGACACTATGTCATAGCCCTGCTCAAGCGCTAAAAGAAACTGTGGGATGTGTGCCGACTCATGCTGGCCATCGCAGTCCATTGTCACCAAACGAGAGACCCCAAGGCGCTCGGCAACGTCGAAACCGATGCGCAACGCGCACCCGTAGCCCTGGTTCTTGCCCAGCCGAACCACCACGATATCATCATGCTTGGCGAGTTCGACCTGGGTGCCGTCATTGCTTCCATCGTCGACAACTATCACCACGCCATCGAAGTTCTCACGGACCGCCTGAAGCACTGCTGCGACCGTGGGTGCCTCGTTATACACGGGCATCAAGACTGCATCGCTCACCCGAGCACACCTCCGTATTTTCGAACCGAACAGTACCACACAACGGCAAAGCGGGCCTTGCGCTAGCAGGGCCCGCTTCATCGAGTCAGTCAGTCTATGCCGAGGCTTGCCGCCGCCGCCTCAGCCTACAGCTACAGCCTGCGCCCAAGCATCTCGGCAAGCTCTTTGGGGTTCTTTGCCTTCCCAATTGCCTCGTCAAAGGTCACTTTTCCTGCGTTGATAAGCGCCTTGAGCGCCTGGTCAAGCGTCTGCATCCCGACCTGGGCACTGCCTTGGATGATTGTCTCCATCTGATGTGTCTTCCCCTCACGGATGAGGTTGGAGATAGCCGGAATGCCGAGCATGACCTCCATGGCCATAACCCTGCCGCGCCCGTCACTTGAGCGCAGAAGGATCTGCGAGAGCACGCCTTCAAGCGTAGAGGAGAGCTGCATCCGGACCTGCTGCTGCTGGTGCGGCGGGAACACGTCAATCACGCGGTCCACCGTTTCCGGGCCGCCAGTCGTATGCAGGGTCGCAAGCACCAAGTGACCGGTCTCAGCTGCGGTGATCGCCGCCGAGATGGTCTCAAGGTCACGCATCTCGCCGACAAGGACCACATCCGGGTCTTGGCGCAGGACGCGCTTGAGTGCCGCCGAGAACGAGTGTGTATCCTCCCCGATCTCACGCTGGTTCACATAGGCCATCTTGTTGCGGTGCATGAACTCAATGGGATCTTCAAGAGTGATTATGTGAACCGGTTTCGTCGCATTGATATGGTCGATCATCGCAGCCAACGTCGTCGATTTCCCGGAGCCCGTCGGACCCGTGATGAGGACAAGACCCCGCGGTCGCTCGGCAAGGCTCCGGCACACCGGGGGAAGCTGCATCGCCCCGATCGTCGGGATCTCGATCGGGATCACCCGGAAGACCGCCCCGACAGAGTTGCGCTGCTGAAAGACGTTGGCACGAAAACGCGAGAGACCGGGGATGGAGTAGGCGAAGTCAAGCTCGAGGTCGGTCTCAAAGCGGCGTCGCTGCTCCTCTGAGAGGAGCGAGAAGATCATCTCCATTGTGTCACGCGGCATGAGCGGCCTTGCGCTATCCACCCGTACGATCTCGCCATCCACCCGGAATCCCGGAGGGCTTCCCGGCGTAATGTGAAGATCCGAGCCACCACGGTCCAGCAGCATGCGGAGCAGATCGTCAATGGACGGAGCACCTTTTTGGTCGTGGGCCTTTTGCTTGGACAAGTCCCCGACACCTGGTGGGCCAGCCTGCGGACTGCCCGCATCCTCGGGCGTAGAAGCACTTGGCCCCGTGTAACCTGAAAGCGGCTGCTGCATCTGAGGGGCCACCTGCGGTGCAGGAGCCACCTGTGTGGCTACGGACGCAGACTGTGGCACAGTCACATGTTGCGACGTAGCCTGCGGCACAGCTGCATACTGCGATCCAGCTTGCGGTGCAGCCACATGCTGTGGCGCATGCTGCGGTACAGGTTGCGACGGTGAAACCGCGGGCGGTGGAGCAGAAACCGCGGTGGAACCGATCCCGATAGGAGTCATTGCCTTCCCTTCTGCGAGCTCAATGATTCGGTTAGCGATCACATCAAACGCCCCGACCGACGACAAAAGCGCAGCCGCCCCGACTTGACGGGCCTTGAGCAAGGCTGCCTCACTGGGCTCAGGGGTCACGATGATGACCGGGACGTTCCTTGCTTGGGGACTTCGTTTCAGCTGCTGGGTGAGCGCGTACCCGCTTGTCTCGGCGAGCCCCGCGTCGACCACCATCGCACTCGGCGTCTCAGTCGACAGGATTCCAAGCGCGTCTGGCCTTGAGGCAGCCGCTTTCACATGCACGCCTGCTCCCGTGCGCAACAGCATATTCTGGACCTGCTGCGCAAAGGCCGCGTTTTCGTGCACTATAAGTACCATCTTTCCCCTCAATGAATCGTCCCCCTCAGTGAATGACGAGAGATCCTCTCGTTTGGCATCTCCCGTTTGGTCTTTCTTGTTTGGTGTGTTTTGCTTGGTGCGTCTCGTTTGGTCTGTTTTGCTTAACGTTCTCGTTTTGTGCGTCTGTTTGGTTTGTTTGTTTGGTGTCCTTCGCTTAACTTATCATTAAAATTACGTAGTCATTTTTTACTATCTTTATCAGTATCGGCCACCGCAGCTGCACTATTAAGAGATATTCAGACCAGGCCACATTCGGGTAGGATGATGCCTGCAACCACGCTGTGGGATTGCTGCTGTTCGCCCTTCGGGGATTGCTGCTGTTTGCTCTTCGGGGATTGCTGCTGTTGCCCTTTGCTATAAACATCCGGTCACTTGCTTTTGGAGGCGACTCCGTTGGGATCCTCCCCGACGGACGCGTCGTTTTTGTGCCTGGAGGCTGCCCGGGGGACAGCGTCTTGATAGATGTCACGAAAGACTGTAAGCGGTTCGTGCGGGCAGCGATCGTCGATATCATCGACCCGTCCCCCGACAGGGTCATGCCTGCCTGCCCTCATTTTGCAGCGTGTGGAGGCTGTCAGTGGCAGCATGTCTCGCGCCAGGCGCAGCTATCGGCGAAACGAAGTATCGTGGCCGATGCCTTGCAAAGGATCGGAAAGGTCTCCAACGCCTCTGAGGTCGTCGGCGAGACTGTAACCGCTGGCAACGGCAATGGCTTTGGCTATCGGAACAAGATCGAGCTGGTTGCCGACACGGGCTCCGGCGCGACAGCGTTTGGGTTTTGCTCGGCAGGCTCTGAAGAGGTGGTGCCGATCCAATCATGTCTCCTGCTTCCCAAGCGTCTGCAGAAGGCACCGAAGGCGATATCCGGTGCCCTCAGGTACCTTTCCGGCTCAGGCGACCTTGGAGTGTGCCGAGCCTCGCTCAGGGTCGCACACCACACAAAGGATGTTGAGCTCGCGCTTTGGACGCCCCCGGGCCCGTTCCCGCGGGCTGCCGCAAGCCGTGTCCTCGGCCAAGCCCTGCCGCTCTCCAGCCTGACCAGAGTGCTCTTTCGCGGCGACCTCGCCCTCCGTGATATCGCAAAGACCGAGGTCCTTGCAGGCAAGGGCCTGTGGCGCGAGCGCCTGGGAGGCTACTCTTTCGCGGTGTCATCGCCTTCCTTCTTCCAGACAAACACCCTGGCGGCAGAGCGCCTTACCCAGCTGGTACTTGAGGCGCTCAGCCCCGATGGGACCGACACGGTCCTTGACCTTTATGCGGGGGCAGGCACGTTCACGCTTCCTTTAGCCGAGGCTGGCCTGAGCGTCACGGCGGTCGAGTCATCCGGCCCTGCGGTCAAAGACCTCGTGAGGAACCTGGAGTCCAACAGGCTGTCCGCCGAGGTGGTCTGCGGAGACGTAGGCCGGGAAGCCGTTCGGTTCGGGCACTTCAACCTTGCCATGGTAGACCCCCCCAGAAGCGGCCTTGCCGAGGAGGCCGTCGGCGCTCTTAGCTCCGTACGTCCTCGCACAGTCGCATACGTGTCCTGCGACCCGGCGACGCTTGCCCGAGATGTCAAAAGGCTCGCAAAAGAAGGGTTCACGCTGACAGGGGTCATCCCCGTCGACCTGTTCCCCCAGACATTCCACATCGAGTGTGTCGCACGCTTTGAGGGGAAAAGAGAAGCGCCTGGCAAGGGAGCGAGCGCCTGACCGTTGAAAAGGCACCTGACCGTTGGGCGGCGCACTCGGCTTGACGTGCGTGACTCGGCATGCGTGGCTTGGCTCGGCGTGCTACATCTGACTCTGCTGTATCATGCCCGAAAGCGTCTGAAGGTCTACGTCTATCCGACGCCCCTGCGTGGAGATGACCTCCTGGCGGGCCAGCGAAGAGATCACACGGCTCGCCGTCTCGCGTGACGTACCGGCAAGGGTGGCGATATCGTAATGCGTCATCCCCTCGATCACCGGGTTGCCGGTTGACTCGGCCTCGGTGGACGCCGCGTTGAACACGATCCGCATGACGCGCTGTGTGGCGTTTAAAAACACCATGTCCTCAAGGCGTGAGACCGTCTGCCTCAGGCGCAAAGAGAGCGCCGAGATGATCGACAGCGCGAGGTTCGGCTCCATCTGGATCGCCTCGCCCAGCTTCTCGGCAGAAAGGCTTAACACCTCGACATCGGTGAGGGCGACGGCATCGGCAGTCCTTAACGGCGATCTCACAAGCGCAGGCTCATTGAAGTGAGCAGGGGCCTCTACGTGGTAGAGCGCGACCTCCCGGCTGTCACCGGCGGTCAAACACATCTTCACCCTGCCCGAGACAAGCAGGTACATGCAAGCATGAGAGTCGTCTGGGCCTGAAATGCGCTCCCCTTTCTTGTAGCGCTCGGCCTTTACGATCTTTGCCAATGCTGTGAGGCCCTCCGGTTGCAGACCCGAAAGTGCCGGAAGGGCACCCAGTTTTGCAGCGGTGCCTTCTATACTGGTTTTTGTGTCCATGATCACAGTATCGGCTAACCGCTGTAGATAACTTTAGCGCGCGGATCCAACCGGCCTGGGATCCGCCCCATCCGGAGATGTTAGGATGGTCCAGTGATGCCGATCACATGACCCACGCGGCTTTACGCCCGACATCGAAAGGCCCGTAATGTACCGAGCAGTCCTCTTTGACCTTGACGGCACGCTGCTTGACCTCGATCTGAATGCTTTCCTCAGGGAGTACTTCGGCCTCTTGGGCCCGGTCGTTGCCAAGCTTGTCGGCAGCACGCCTGAACAGGCCGTCGGGGCAGTCATGAAGGCAACGGATGCCATGGTCACCGCGCATCCTGGAAAAACGAATGCGCAAGCCTTCCACTCCGCATTCCGCGAACTGACGGGCACTGATCTGTCGACAGGCCGAGCGGCAGAGACCCTCGTCAGGTTCTACGACGGCGCGTTTCCCTCCCTTCTCGGCGATAAGCGCCCTCGTGAAGGCGGGCTGGATGCCCTCAGAGCGGCTGAGGCCATGGGGGCAAAACGCGTGATCGCCACCAACCCGATCTTCCCGCGCACCGCAATAGACGAGCGGGCCCGTTGGGCCGAGGTCAATACTGCCGAGGTCGACTTCATCACGTCCTATGAGAACTCATACGCGTGTAAACCGCAGATCCGGTACTTCTCCGATATCGCCAAAGCGATCGGGATGCGCTGCGAGGACTGCCTTATGGTCGGCGACGACCCTGATCTCGACATGGGGGCAAAGGCCGCGGGGATGGCAACCTTTTATGTCGGCGCAGGCGAAGCTAAAGGCGCTGACTATAGCGGCGACATGATCGATGTGGCCCAATTCCTCCAGGACATCGCTGATCCATACTTGCGCTGACAGCCTTTTACAAAAGCAACTCACCGTGCATAAGGGCGGCCGATATACAGATCGCAAGGCGACTTTGCGCCCTATGAGATCACAGGCTCTTTTTTCTGGTACTTTACGTGTGCCTTTACGTGTGTAAAATGATTGAGGAGCCGCTTAGGTAATTACCGGAGATGCCTGCGGCTTATGTGTGTTACTGTTTGGTTGATTTTGCTATTTGGCTTCTTGCAGTTTGGCGGTTTGCGCCTGCATGCAGTGGGTATTGGGGGTCTGGTACGTCTACGCGCAATGGATATCGGGAGTCTGGTGCACCTGAGGCAGATAGCTGGCACCATTTTTGCTGCCCGCCGCACAACAAAATGATATTCTGCCCGCTGTATACCCGAGGGCACTCTTCCCTGGTGCACGTTTGTCGGCACCACACCTTATTTGCTGCTTTGCTTACCAGGAATCGGTCAGACACGTTCAGGTTGATATAGGGAAGGAGGGAGACTACTACGACCCGGGGTAGCCCGCAACGGCTCCTCAAAAATCAATGAGCGTGTGAATAATTTCTAGCGAACATGGTCTGTCACAAATCACACAAGGAGGTGTATGCATGGCACAAAAAGATCTCGGTTTTTATGATCAGCTTGAGGCTCGCGGGGTCACCCGCCGTGACTTCTTGAAGTTCTGTGGAACCATGACCGCGATTCTTGGACTCTCGGAAGGCATGGCTCCCGCAATCGCATCTGCGGTTGAAGGGGCAGCGGGTTCAAGCCTCTTCCCCGCGGTCTGGATGGATGGCGGCCTGTGCACAGGGTGTACAGAGTCGGTGGCTCAGGTAACGAAGCCTGATATCGCCACTATTCTTCTGGACATCCTCTCCCTGAACTACATGGAGACCATCTCGATGTCCCAGGGCGAGCACGCAGAAGAGGCTTTGCACGAGACCGCAACACACAATGAGGGCAAGTTCGTCCTCGTCTACGAAGGCTCGGTAATGACCGGCCTTGACGGCAACCTGCTGCGTGTCGCAGAAAAAACGAGCTTGGAAAGCCTGAAGGAGATCGGCTCAAAGGCTGCCGCAATCATCGCGGTCGGCTCCTGCGCCGTAGATGGCGGCTGGGTGCGTTCGGTTCCAAGCGTCAAGGCAGACGGTTACCCGCAAGAGCCTGAGGCATGGGCGACCGGTGTCTCGCAGTATCTGGCAAGCCAGAACATCAATACCCCCGTCATCAACCTGCCTTGCTGTCCGGTCAACCCGGAGTGGGTTGTCGCCATGATCATCGACGCGGTCATGCTCGGCGGCATCGATGCAGACGGCAAGGTCACCGCGGCTTTCGCAAGCAAGCTGGACGAGGAAGGCCGTC
Organism: Coriobacteriia bacterium; assembly: GCA_009779675.1. Taxonomy (GTDB): domain Bacteria; phylum Actinomycetota; class Coriobacteriia; order Anaerosomatales; family PHET01; genus WRDS01. The sequence continues at coordinate 3,742 of WRDS01000044.1, read as the reverse complement.
CAAAGTCCATTTATGGCCAGACCATTCACGACAACTGCCCACGCCGTGGGCACTTTGAGAATGGCGAGTTCGTCTATAAGTTCGGAAGCCCCGAGGAAGCGGCAGGCTATTGCCTCTACCCGGTCGGCTGCAAAGGCCCGCAAACGAAGACCAACTGCCCGGTCGTCCGCTGGAACGACAAGGCAAGCTGGTGTGTCGAGTCCGGTGCCCCCTGCATCGGCTGTGGCAACTTCAACTGGGTCGATGAGAACGCGCCGTTCCTTGGGCGTTTCCGCAATATCGGCTTGGGAATGAAAAAGCCTGTCAACCCGGCTGCAGCAGCAACTGTTGTCGGTGGGGTTGCAGTTGCCGCACTCGCTGCCCACGGCTTTGGCATGAAGGCCGCTGGCCGTATCGGAGCGGGTGCGCCAATGGAGAAGATGAAGGATTGGGACCGCAAGCATGGTGCTAGCAAGAAGGGAGGCGACAAATAATGGTGAAATCTGTGATTGACCCCGTCACACGCATTGAAGGTCACTTGCGCGTTGAGTGTGAGGTTGAGAACGGCGTTATCACCGACGCATGGGTCTCCGGCACGCTGTTCCGCGGCATGGAGACCATTATGCAGGGTCGCGATCCCTCAGATGCCTATTTCATCTCACAGCGCATCTGCGGCGTCTGCCCGATCTCACACGGCCACGCCTCTTCGATGTCTGCAGAGTCGGCATTGGGGGTCGACTTCCCTGGCGGCGCACGCCTGGTGAGGAACCTCATCGAGGCAGCAGAGTTCTTGCACAGCCACATCCTATGGTTCTATACGCTTGCAGCGCTCGACTATGTCAACCCTGCCAAGGCGCTTGAGGCCGACATTGCCGCAACGTATGACCTCGCTCAAGCCGCTGGCACCTCGACAGCGAACTTTGCCGCTGTCCAGAGCCGCATCAAGACGCTCGTTGAGGGCGGAGACCTCTCGATCTTCACCAATGGGTACCTTGACCACCCCGGCTATCCTGAGGACATGCCGGCAGAGCTTCACCTGATCGCTGTCGCACACTACCTTGAGGCCCTTGAGGTCCAGGCCGAGGCAGCACAGATCATCGCGCTCATGGGCGGCAAGTTCCCGCACTTCATGACCTCGATCCCCGGCGGGACCGCATGGGTCCCCACTGTGGAGAAGCTTGACGACGTGCTGTTCCGGTTCAAGCGGGTACACGACTGGATCTACAGCACGATGATCCCGGACACGCTCGCTATCGCGCCCTTCTACAAAGACGCGCTTACCTATGGCGGCGGCCACGGCAACTTCTTGGCATGGGGCGTGTTTGACAGCGCATCCCGCGAGCTTCCTGACCGTTACCTGCCAAGCGGCGCAGTCTTTACGTCGAAGGGGCTCTCGGTCGAGGAAGCCGATGAGGGCAAGATCCTTGAGTACGTCGACCACACATGGCTCAATGGGGACGGCAAGGCGCTCCATCCATCCGAGGGCAAGACCGTTCCACCTCAAGCGTTTACGGGCTATGACCCAAAGACGGAGTACTCGTGGGCAAAGGCCCCGCGTTACGATGGCGCTGCGATGGAGGTCGGCCCACTCGCCCGTATGGTGGTTGCATACCTCAAGGGCGTTGCTCCTGTTAAGACGCTCATCGACACCGCGCTTGAGGCCCTTGGCGCAGCTGGCAAGCCTGAGGTGCTCGTATCGCTTCTCGGCCGTATCGCTGCCCGTAACCTCGAAGCAGCCGTCATCGCCGACTGGTCGCTTGAGTGGGTAACCGAGCTCATCGAGACCATCAAGAGCGGCGAGAAGCTCGAGTTCCACAAGCCCCTCAAGGAGAAGAACGGCAAGGGCGCAGGCCTTTGGGAAGCCCCACGCGGGGCCCTCGGCCACTGGATGAACGTCTCCGGCGGCAAGATCGCCAATTACCAGGTCTGCACACCGTCCACATGGGATCTTAGCCCGCGCGATGCCGACGGCATCCGTGGCCCGATGGAAGAGGCGCTGATCGGCGTCCCGGTCATCGATCCTGAGCGTCCCATTGAGGCTGGGCGGATCGCACGCAGCTTCGATCCTTGAGTCGGGTGCGGCGTTCACGTGATTGAACGCAAAACCGGTAAGCAGGGTATGGTCTACACCCGTAAGTGGGGGGTGAGGTAGATGTCGCACAAACTTTACCGTGAGGCGCATCCCATGCCCTTCGTGCTCTACCACTGGATCAACGCACTTGCCATGCTTTTCCTTACGCTTTCGGGGCTCTACATCCATTACCCGGTCTTCCCCGGGTTTATGGGAACTGCACGCGGTGTGCACTTCTTCTGGATGTTCACCCTTATCATCAACCTGATAGTCCGTATCGTCCTTGCCTTCTTCGTGAAGTCGGCAGTCATGCCGAGCACAAGAGAGCAGGATATCGACTACAAGAACTGGCTGCCTCAGGAGGCAAACCGTCACCAGTTCATCGCTTGGATCAAGTACTATACGTTCTTCAAGAAGGAGCATCCTATCTCGGCGAAGTACGCAGGGCCCCAGAAGATGAGCTATCTCATCACGGTCCCGCTTACGTTCTTTGCCGCGTATACAGGGTTCGCCCTTTGGGGACCTACAAGCGACTGGGCGTTTTTTGCCGCAGGCACCAGGTTCTTCGCTGATCTCTTTGGCGCTGGCATCGGTGGCGGAAACCTGATGGGTATCCGCATTGTGCATTACTGGACCATGTGGGCGATCCTGCTGTTCACCGCAGTGCACGCCTATCTGGCAAATATCTACAATTTCGATCCTTCCAGGATGATCTTCTTGTGGAAGGAGAACGATAAGGGCCACTAGGACTGATGTGGCACTTGTGTAAGCAAACGGGCTTCGGTGCAGCATACACCGAAGCCCGTTTAACAGCTGGGCCCAAGCATGATCGAAGCCAAAACGCGATCAGGACCCAAGCACGATAAAACGCAATTGAAACCCAGACACGATTGAGACTGGAGCTAGTAAGCCTGTGTTTTCTGAAAAAGTGATCCGCCGAGCACTCGGCATCCTTAACAGCCGGTACCTCGCAACAAGGCCGATCGAGCATGGCGCCCTTCCCGAGCCAGACCCGCAGAAGCGTTACGTGCTATACGCGCATGTCCCCTTCTGTGAGAGGCTTTGCACCTATTGCTCGTTCAACCGGTTCCTGCTCAAAAAAGACCTTGCTCGACCCTACTTTAAAGACCTGCGGCTCGAAATGCGCCGAGTTGCCGAGCTGGGATACGATTTCCACTCGTTTTACATCGGCGGCGGCACCCCGACCGTGTTGCTTGACGAGCTTGTGGAGACGCTCGACCTGGCGCGTGGGCTCTTTCCCTCTATCGCCGAAGTATCATCGGAGACCAACCCGAACCACCTCACCAGCGAGATGATCACCGCGCTTTCAGGCAGGGTGCAACGGATGTCGGTGGGCATCCAGAGCTTTGATGACAAACTGCTTAAACAGATGGACCGTTACGAGAAGTACGGCAGCTCAGACGAGTTGTTTGAGTTGGTGTCCACGGTCGCCGGAGCGTTTCCGTCGTTCAATGTGGACATGATATTCAACTTCCCCAGCCAGACCGAGGAAAGCCTTGCGAACGATGTCGAACGGGTAAAGGCCACGGGTGCCAACCAGACGACCTTCTACCCCTTGATGGCCTCTCCTTTAAGGCGCCAAGAACTCGCCGCCGAGATCGGCAGCATCGATTTTGAGCGTGAGGCACGGTACTACCAGAAGATCTGCGACGGCCTCTCGCCTGAGTTCCA
>WRDS01000043.1 GCA_009779675.1 Coriobacteriia bacterium | reverse complement strand
TTATCCGACAACGTCATGGGCACCTTGAGGGCGATGCTCATCGACTGAGTGAGGTCGGCAAGGCACATAAGACAGGGGCGGCCAGCAAGGTCTGTACACGACAAGACCAAGATGTGGGCTGCGGCTCCCTCCTCGGGTCGCAGCCTACGTGTATGCGGTGCGCAACTGGCGCGTTTAGCCAGAATTTGTGGCAGGCCACTACTGCGTGGCGGACAGGCGCAGGGTGATAGACGGCCTGCAGACACCGGGGCCTAAGATCAACCGTGCGCTCGTGAGCCACACCGAGCCTGAGTCAACGGCACCTAACGCGTACCGCGACAACCTGGCGATAAACGACAAGCTCCGCGACTACGGCATCGAGCGGTGGGGCAACGAGCCGACGGACGGCAACACAAGCGACGCAAGGGTGCTCGCAAAGATCGCCGTCGAGCGCGGGCTCGACATGGAGGGCGCCATCACCATCAACGGCCCCATCAAGGACGCGCAAGGCCAGGACGTCTACCCATGCGAGATACAGTCCGGGCGCGTCATATCCATCATGCGCAGCACCGGTGCCGTAGTAGGTCGCATCGCCGAGGTCACCAAGACCGGGGAGCTTGCCGCGGCCGTGACGCTTTCCGACGAGCGCGTCGTGCAGCGGAGGAGGGGCTCGTCTAACAGGAGGTTCCTCCCGGCCGCACAGGCGCAGCAGTGGAGCTCGGCGTTCGCCACCAGGCCGAGGTGACGGCGCAATGTGGCTATAACGGCGCCACATGGGAATTACGCGCTATGTGTCCTTGACCTTGCCCCCTAATCCTGTACCACTTTCAATGCTATTATTCTACTAGCATTGAAAGTGGTACAGGATTAGGGGGCAAGGTCATTCTCGGTCAACCATTTCTTGGCGAACCGGGATCAGCTTGTACGGAAACATATTTATACATTGGTGACTTTGACAATCCTGAAGAGCCGAAGAGTCTGATGTCATATATCTCCACACGTTTTTTCCGTTTTCTTGTGTTGCTAAACAAGCCCGCTCAACACGCTACCAAAAAAGTCTATCATTTCGTTCCTGTCCAAGACTTCTCTGAGCCATGGACTGATGAAAAACTCTATGCGAAATATGGCATTACTGAAGAAGAGATTGCCTTCATTGAAAGTATCGTTCGTCCGATGGAACTTAACGGCGGTGACAGCAATGAGTAATATCATAAGTGTGAATGAGGGAAAAATCGCTCTTTATGCCATTGGCGACACCAATGTCTTTGTGGACGTTATCTTCAAGGATGAAACATTTTGGATGACCCAAAAAGCTATTGCCGAACTATTCGATGCTGAGCGAAGCGTGATTACTAAGCATATTAATAACATTTTCGATGAAGAGGAACTTGAGCGTGAGGCAACATGTGCAAAAATTGCACTAGTTCAAAAAGAGGGCAACCGCGAGGTAAGCAGATCGCCTGAGTTTTATAGCCTTGATGCAATTATCGCAGTCGGCTACCGCGTCAACTCAAAGCAGGCAACTAGGTTTCGCCAGTGGGCAACACAAGCTCTAAAGGAATACATCCAAAAGGGTTATCTGCTCAATATGGATCTGCTGAAAAATGGACGGCAATTCGGGCAGGACTACTTCGATGAACTGCTTGAGAAGATTCGAGAGATTCGCGCAAGTGAACGCCGTGCCTATCAAAAGATCGCTGATGTGTTCGAGCAGTGTAGCTTTGACTACGACAAGAACAGCGAGACAACAAAGGCGTTCTATGCTTTTGTGCAAAACAAACTCCACTTCGCTGTCACGGGTAAGACAGCAGCAGAGCTTATCGCAGAGCGCGTCAGCCTCGATCACCCAACAATGGGTCTGACCACATGGAAAGATGCTCCTCACGGAAAGATACTCAAACGCGATATTGGTATTGCCAAGAACTATCTTAACGAAAAGGAGTTGAACCGACTCAACCGCCTTGTCACCATGTTTATCGACTATGCTGAATTGATGGCAGAAGACGGCATACCCATGAGTATGCAAGATTGGCTGACCGAAACAGACAACTTCCTGAGCAATAATCGTCGTCGTGTACTGGACGGCAAAGGAGTTGTATCGCATGAAGATGCGATGAGAACGGCTTCTAGGGCTTACGAGCAGTTCCGTATTCAACAGGACGCTGATTATGTTTCCAACTTTGACGAAGAGATGTCCTACTACCTGCGAGGAGCGATAGAAGCGGGAGATAGCGACAATGCCTAATGCGGAGTTCTTCCCACTTCGTCCAGAAGCACAACCAACCGTTTATGCCTATGAGGATAGTCACCCTCAATACGAGGGCTTGCTAAAGGTTGGTTACACAACTATTGGAGCGCAGCAACGTGTTGCGCAGCAGTATCCTACCAAACGACCCGATGGAAAGGTTCCATACCGTATCGTGTTTGAGGAATCTGCTATGTACTCAGATGGTGGAAACTTCAGCGATCATGATATTCACCGCGCCCTCGACAGGCGTCGGTTTGAGCGCGTCGGTGGCGAATGGTTCCGCTGCAGCGTCGATGGTCTGAAAGCAACCTACATTGCCGTTCGCGACAAGGTAGAAAACATCGAAAGTCGCACTCGCGAGCTTCCTCTGCGCCCTGAACAAGAAGAAGCTGTCAGCAAGACGCTTGAATACTTCCAGTCAGCAGCTAAGGAAAGTGGGACGCGCTCTGCAAAGTTCCTCTGGAATGCCAAGATGCGCTTCGGAAAGACCTTCGCTTCGTATCAACTCGCAAAACGCATGGGCATGTCAAAAGTGCTCATTCTCACCTTCAAGCCTGCTGTGCAGAGCGCATGGGAAGAAGACCTGCTCACACACGTTGACTTCGAGGGCTGGCAGTTTATCAGCCGCACCTCTGATCTGGACTTCGAATCTGCTGACAAATCAAGACCAATCGTTTGCTTTGGCTCGTTTCAAGACTATCTGGGAACCAGTGATTCCGGCGGTATCAAAGCTAAGAACGAATGGGTGCACACAACTCATTGGGACATGGTCGTCTTCGATGAGTACCATTTCGGCGCATGGCGTGACAGCGCAAAGAAAATCTTCCAGAAGGAAGATGAGGATGACTATGAAGCTCTCGACCTTGAGCAGTATGCTCGCGATGAAGAGGGCAACGCCATAAACGAATCGTGGCTGCCTATCACTTCATCAAACTACCTTTACTTGTCTGGCACTCCTTTTAGAGCGATAAACTCTGGAGAGTTCATTGAGGATCAAATCTACAACTGGACGTACTCTGACGAGCAAAGAGCAAAGGAAGGCTGGGTAGAGCCTCCGGCAAATCCTTATGCGGCACTTCCCCGCATGGTAATGATGACCTACAAAATACCAGACAGCATTCGTCAGATAGTTATGCAAGGTGAGTTTGATGAGTTTGACCTAAACGTATTCTTTTCCGCAGAGGGCAAAGGTGACGAGGCAAAGTTCAAGCATGAGGAGTACGTTCAGAAGTGGCTCGATCTAATTCGAGGCGCATATCTCGGCACAACAACTGATGACTTGAAGCTCGGTGCAAAGAAGCCGGAGATGCCCTACTCAAACAGTCGGCTCTTGTCGATTCTCTCCCATACGTTATGGTTCTTGCCTAATGTTGCTTCATGCTTTGCAATGCGAAATCTGCTCAAGCAAAGACAAAACACTTTCTTCCACGACTATGAAATCAATGTTTGTGCAGGCAGTAGAGCAGGTATTGGCGTAGACGCACTTGCTCCTGTACAAAAATCTATGCGAGATCCGCTGACAAGCAAGACGATTACTCTTTCCTGCGGCAAACTGACAACAGGGGTTACAGTGAAACCGTGGACTGGCATATTCATGCTCCGCAATCTATCCAGTCCAGAAACCTACTTCCAAGCAGCATTCAGGGTGCAGAGTCCGTGGGAAGTCGATGTGGGCGCAGGTGATCGAGAGATCATGAAGCACGAGTGCTACATATTCGATTTCGCACTTGACCGTGCTTTACGTCAGATTTCTGATTACAGTTGCAGGCTGGATGTGAACGAGAGCAATCCTGAGAAAAAAGTTGCTGAGTTCATCAATTTCTTACCAGTTATCGCCTATGACGGAAGCACAATGAAGCAGATAAGTGCTAGTGACATTCTTGATATTGCTATGGCAGGAACATCTGCAACACTACTTGCCCGTCGCTGGGAAAGTGCGTTACTTGTCAACGTAGACAACGACACCCTTTCACGCCTTATGGCAAACGAAGCTGCCATGAAAGCCTTAATGGGTATTGAGGGATTCCGCAGCCTGAACAATGAGATTAGTGAAATCATCATAGCCTCCGAAAAAGTGAAGAAGGCAAAAGCCAGTGGAGAGAAGCTCTCGAAGAAAGAAAAGAAAGAGCTTACCGCAGAAGAAAAAGAATACAAGTCCAAGCGTAAGATGATACAAGAAAAGCTCATCAAGTTTGCGACCCGCATTCCTATCTTTATGTACTTGACAGATTTTCGTGAGCATAGCCTAAAAGATGTAATTACCCAACTAGAACCGGGATTATTCAAGCGTGTTACTGGCTTAGATGTAAAAGACTTTGAACTGCTGGTTTCTCTTGGCGTCTTCAATGGCTCGCTGATGAATGATGCCGTCTACAAGTTCAAGCGGTATGAGGATTCGAGCTTATCCTATGCAGGGATTGATAAACATGAAGGCGAGGCTGTCGGTGGATACGACACCGTTATCACACGAGAAGAATATGACCTACTGTTCGGAACACAACAAGGATCAATGCTCGGTGCTATTCATGCGCCTGACGATATGCCAGTTGAAGTGGTCGCATCGGATAAGCCGATCCCTGCAAAGCCTTCATCTGAGAGCAAGAGTGGAAAACAAGAGAAGGCTACCGCAGGAATGGCGGAAACCTCTCGCCCAAAACGCAAATCGCTCTATGATGCACCGAAACCTGTCGAGAAGAAAATCTCCGTTGATCTGTCGAGCATAAATGAAGGCACTTCCGTTAAGCACAAGTCGTTTGGCGAAGGAACAATTACCAAGATGGAAGATGGCAGTATCTTTGTCACCTTCGATATTGGTGAAAAGAGATTCATGTTCCCCAACGCATTCGAGGATGGCTTTCTATTCCAGAAATAGTATCCCTGATAACGTATTCAATTGATCAGCATAGCATTATTTATCAATTATTTGATAAGTATGCTTACTATCTCGCCTAATTGTTCCACATTCATATTCATCATCTTTTTTCGCAAGGGAGTACCATGAAAATCACTTCCGGCAGTAGTAAATCCAAAAAAGTATCGCATTCCATAACAACTTGTACTAGAATCGAACACCCGTTCGATTAGGAGTTAGTATGGGCGACATATTCTATATGGCTGCCGAGGCTGCTGACATACCAGAAAAGCTACGAGACGAGATCGTTATGGAGACGAAAATCGACCTTGAAGACGAGATATTAAACGCGCTTTCAGAGCGTATGCATAACCGTGCAGTCTCAGGAAGCTTGATGCTGTTGGCGACTTTTGGCGACAAAACGACTGTTCTGATTTGATGTGATATCAATGAAACCATCACATTCCAGCTGGTGAAACAGCTGGTGCCCGGGGTGGGATTCGAACCCACACGTCCATAGGACAAAGGTTTTTGAGACCTCCGCGTCTGCCATTCCGCCACCCGGGCATACCCGTCGAATGAAACGCGCTCGCAGCGCGTTAAGACAGGTGCTCGCATAGTATAGGCCAAAGACGGGGGTGCGCGGGGATCGCACTCTTTCTTCGCCGTCATCGAAGTCGGGCATCTCAACAGGGAGCGTAGCATCGGTTTTCAAATCCTCTTCGCCGCCGATAAAGTCTGCCATCAAAGTCGGGCATCTCGGCGGAATAATACTTATACTGAGGACATGGAAGGCATGGTTGCGCGCATGACCCCGGACATGGTCTCGGGCACGGCTTCGGCAGGCATCGAGGCGCACCTCGGCAATATGGGTGAGAACCTCCAGCTCTTGGCCGACCTCGCATATGGCGACGTTGCGCTGGCGGTGCGCCAGGACGACGGCAGTCTTCTTGTCATTGCCGATGCGCGTCCTAACACCGCGATCGCCCCGGTGCCGACCACGCGCTCTGGCACCACCCTTGACCCTGCCGAGGAGCCCGAGGCATACCAGGCGCTCGACTCGGCCCGCGCAACCGCGCCGCGCCGCAGCCGCACTGCACGTGGCATCAAGTACACCACATCGGCGTACCCCATCGGCGGACAGCGCCCCTACGCGGTCGTCGTCTGCAACCTGGCCGATCAGGTCGCCGAGTCCTCCGGCGCGATGGAGGCGGCATTCATGGCGGCGGGCGATGAGCTGCTCGGCCTGCTTGCCGAGCAACCCCTGCGCGACGCAAAGACCGGAGAGCCGTTTTCGACGCAGCGGACCGCCGGCGACGGCGTCATGCGCGTGGATGCCCACGGTGTTGTTGCTTACGCGTCGCCGAATGCGGTCAACATCATGAGGAGCGCGGGGCACGACGGGCCGCTTCCGGGAACAGCGGCATCGTCGCTGCCGGGGGGCGGGTTCGGGATCGCGCCCGTGCTCGGCACGACGGGGGCGATCATGGCCGACGTGGAGTTCGGCGACCGCACATTCATGTACCGCTCGATAGCGCTTGCCGAGAGCGTGCTCGTCCTCGTGCAAGATGTCACGGAGGCCCGGCGGCGCGAGGCCGAACTCAAGGTAAAGGAAGCGACGATCCGTGAAGTGCACCATCGGGCGAAGAACAACCTCCAAACGATAGCATCCCTTTTGCGCATCCAAGCTCGGCGAAGCGACGGGCCCGCTGCCCGAGCGCTTGAGGAGGCCACCGGGCGGGTAAGTGCGATGGCGGTCGTGCACGACCTGTTGGCCGGCTCGGATGAGGAGCGGGTCGATTTCTCGCAAGCGGCAGACATGGTGGCCGGACTGGTGCGACGCGGGTTTCTCGGCGAGGACTCGGCGATCATCGTGCATGTCGAGGGGGAGTCCGGGGAGGTCGGCCCGCAGACGGCGACGGCGCTTGCGCTCGCGCTCGCCGAGCTTGTCCACAACGCGCTTGAGCACGGGCTGCGTCTGCGCGACGAGGGGGAGGTGGAGGTGCGGCTCAGGCGTGGTGCGGGCGAGCTCACGCTCACCGTGCGCGACAACGGGCAGGGGCTTCCCGAGGGGTTCGATCCCGTCCGCTCGGCAAACCTCGGGCTTGAGATCGTGCGCACGATGGTCGAGGACGACCTGCGCGGGACGCTCGCATTCGCAAGCGGGCATGGCACGGTCGTGACGATCCGTCTGCCGCTTGCTCCCGCTCGGTGTGGTGGGAATGGTGGGCGCGACCGCGACGACGGCAGCCGCAACGGCAGCAACAGTGGCAACGACCGCGATGACGACAGCCGCGATGACGACAACAGCCGCGACGACGGCGACATGGGCGGCGGTGTCTGATGCGGGTGCTCATCGCAGAGGACGAGGCTATCATCAGGATGGATCTCAAAGACATGCTTGCTGCCGAGGGGCACGAGGTCGTAGGCGAGGCGCGTGACGGCGCCGAGGCGGTCGAGCTAGTGCGCAGCCTCGCCCCCGATGTGGCCTTCATGGACATCACCATGCCAGGCATGAGCGGGATCGAGGCGGCGCGCATCATCGGCGAGGAGCGACTTGCGCCCGTCGTTATGGTCACGGCGTTCTCGCAGGCATCATACGTCGCGGATGCGGCCGATGCCGGTGCGATGGCCTACGTGGTCAAGCCCTTCTCGGCGGCCGACATCATCCCGGCCATGCACGTGGCGGTCTCCCGGTTCGCCGAGGCCCGCGCACTTGCCGAGGAGGTCTCCGGCCTCACCGAGCGGCTGGAGACCCGCAAGGTCGTCGACCGGGCCAAGGGCATCCTCATGGCGCAGGGGATGAGCGAGCCCGAGGCGTTCAAGCGCCTCCAGAGGTTCGCGATGGACAAGCGGCGCACGCTCCGCGAGGTCGCCGAGGCGGTCATGCTGGCAGACGAGGTCTAGTCAGAAAACCAGCCAGCAACCGGTCGGCAGCCGGCCAGGAGCAGCCAGCAATCGACCCACAATCAACTCGAATCCATGTTGCTCATAAGCGCTGTCGTCCCCTTTACAAAAAAACAACGAACCCTACCGTATGTTTACGCAGCTTTAACCGATTGGTTGCGCACACCACGTACGCTTGTCCCGTACGCAAGCCCGCTTCTTCGAGAAAGGCGCTGCTGTTATGGGACAAAGATTCAAAAGAGCGTTGGTACTGCTGATCGGGGTGGCATTGATGTTTTCGCTGGTACCTGCCGGCGCATTCGCAACTGCTGAGCCGGTCGCGAAAGGAAGCATCGGGATTTCTTTTGGTGAGAGGGACTCGGTTATCTGCGGGGAGACGCTTGAGGGCCGTGTCTACTCCTACGATATCGAGGGGACTGACGCGTTTCATTTGAGCTTTTCTTATGACCAGACCGCATTTTCAAAGGTAACGGTAGAAGCAGTCCCGGGTGTGACTATCCTTGCATGTGAGCAGGTTGAGAACCTCGTGAACGTCGTTTTTATGGCGAGCGGCGACGCTGACTACTCGAACCTGCTCAAGGTCGCAGCAACCGCTGGCGCGGACGAGGCTGCAGGCGGCATCGGTATCGCCAGTGCCGTTGCTGCCAAGAAGGGCGGAACGGTTGCACTCACGATCATCGACGGCAAGGCCGTTGAGATCATAAGTGACAGCCTGATCGACGAGTTCACGATCGAGACGCTGTCCGCGGCAATGACGTTTTTCATGGTCGACAAGACCTCTCCAAACTGGCCGCGGGCTGCCAAGTACGATCTGAACAAAGATGGTGTTATCGACATCGCCGATTTCACCAAGATCGCAAATGCAATCCTCGATGCCCAGAGGATAAGCCAGCTGAAGTTTGGCCAAAACGGCAAATTCAAGATCATGCAGATGACCGACATCCAGGATTATGTCGGCCTTCTCAAGCCGAACATGAACGCCAGCACAAGGAACCTGATGAATGCGGCGCTCGATGCCGAGAAGCCGGACCTGGTTGTTATCACGGGCGATCAGCTCGGCGGGAACATGAACGCAGACCAGCTGCAGGCTTACATCACCCAGATAGCTGCTCCGATGGAGGCACGCGGCATTCCATGGATGGTCACCTACGGGAACCACGACGAGGATGCCACGACGGCGCTTAACTCCGGCTGGAACAAGATCCAGCAGCTGGCTTTCTATCGCAGCTTCAAGTACAACGTCAATCGCGCAAGCATGAGCGGCGCTCAGGGTTTTGACCGCAACGGCAGGAACACCCACGCCGTTGGCGATATGTACCAGCTGATTTACGACAATACCGGCAAGAACCCGCTGTTCAATGTCTGGGCGCTTGACTCGAACCGCTACGATGACTCGGGCAAAGGGATCGGCGGATACGATTGGATCCGGCCTGGTCAGATCCAGTGGTACTCGAACACCTCCAAGCTGCTTGAGGCCAAGTATGGCAAGAAGATCCCGTCGCTCATGTTCTACCACATCCCCACTCTTGAGTGGGAAGCCATGTGGGCGCAAAAGGACAAGTACGGTGTAACGGGCGAGCGCAATGAGGGCGAGTGCCCCGCAAACGTAAACAGCGGACTTTTCACTGCAGTACTTGAGCGCGGCGATGTGCTGGGCATGTTCGTCGGGCACGAGCACGTCAATGACTATGTCGGTGACTACCACGGCGTGAAGCTGGGGTACTCCGCGAATACCGGTTACCAGACATACGGTCTGGGTGGCACGACTGCGAACAACCACCGTATGCGTGGTGTCAGGATCCTTGAGCTTGACCAGGGCAGCCTCGACAAGTTCGAGACCAGAATGGTGTTTGCAAGCGATCTGGGCCTCTAACCTGCAGGCAGGCAAGTCAGAGAGATCGGGCAGACCGTAGCAAGTAGCCGATCACAATAGTTACCGCTGCTCCCCTGACGGACTCTCAGGGGGGCAGCAACGTCTTTTTAATCCGGGGTCGCGTGAGCGGCTTCGAGAAGGACCCGGTAAGACTTGGAAGAAGGCTCAAAGAAGGGGAGCTTATGAGAAAGCTCGCACTGTCTTTCATAGTGGTCTGCATCTTGTTGCTGGGTGTCGGCACGGCTTTTGCGAAGCCGACAAACGAGGCACCGATCATCGACACCGAAGACGCGAATCTCAGCACCGTCAGCCCGAAAATCGAGTACTCCCTGTCCGAGCCGGTCGTCTCGGCAGGAAAAGGGAACACGATATACGCGGTGACCCTCTCGGTTAAGGGCATCGAGGAGTTTTATGGATACCAGATCGAGGTTGTTTCAGGCACGCAGGGGGCGGTCACGGTTGCGAGCCTGGTAGACGGGCTAGAGACTGAGCTGGTTTACAAGAACGGCAAGCAGCATCTTGCCGTGATGACCGGCGTGACGCCGCTTTCCGGCGATGTTGAGATCTGCGATATCCTGGTGAGGTATCCGTATTCGGACAAGAACCACAGCCGGAAGTTAGAGATCGATAGGCTTCAGGTCGTGACGAGCGTCGCGGCTGAAAAAATCGAGACGATCCTCTCGATAACACTTGATCTGCCGTATGTCGATCGTCCGTTTTACACGCAGTGGTGGTTCTACGCTGCTGTGATCGCTGTCCTTATGGCAGGCACCGGCACGGCGCTCTATATCAAAAAGAAGAAGGACGCTGAAAGGGGCATCGAAAAAGGCGGGAAAGACATTCAGGGAGACTCAGCGGACGCGCCCACGCTCCATACGCCCACGCCTCAAACCATGGTGCGGCCTGACGTGCTATAATCATTATAGTCAACGCCGAGCAACGACGCTCGCACGGCCTCGGGATCCACGTTGGATTCCTAATGGGGCTTGTGTGGGCGTTTTGTGTTTGAGGAGCGTGTTCACCAGGGAATGATCTAGGCTATATGCGCATCACGCTTCATGCGCGGTGTGCCACGCACGACACACGGCGCACTACCGCACCACGCGTCACCGCACTACCGAACAGGCAAGGTACAGAGAAAGGCGCACATACTATGAAAGAGTTCGCAGTTTTTTGGGGGTGCACAATCCCCGCGAGGTTCCCGTTCATCGAAAAATCGGTGCGGCTTGTCTTTGATGACCTGGGCGCTCGCGTCCATGAGTTGCCCGGGCACACCTGCTGCCCCGAGGGCACGCTCGTGAAAGCGAACGACCCCGACTCGTTTTTCACGGCGGCCGCCCGCAACCTGGCGATCGTCGAGCGCGCAGGCCTCGATGTCGTGACCCCGTGCAACGGCTGCTATTCCACGTTCAAAGAAACGCAGAGCCACCTCCAAACGCAGTGGCGGGAGCGCGATGCCGTGAACGAGCGGCTCGGCAAGGAGGATCTGCGGTACAACGGCAGGCTCCAGGTCATCCATTTCGCCGAGTGGCTTGCCGAGCAGATGGGCGCAGGCCTTATCGCGAGCAAGGCAAAGCAGCCGTTCTGGGGCATGGACATCGCGGTGCACTACGGATGCCACATGCTGCGCCCCCAGCCGGCGGTGAAGTGGGACGACCCGCTGAGCCCCACGAAAGTCGAGGCGCTTGTCGCCGCGCTCGGCGCACGTCTTGTCGATTATCCCACCAAAATGCAGTGTTGCGGCGGGTACCTCGACCGCGTCGGGCAGCGCGAGGCATCACTCGCCTTCAACCGCCGCAAGCTCTACGACCTGCAAAGCAACGGGGCCGACGCGCTTGTGGTCGTCTGCCCGAGCTGCTTCCAGCAGTTCGACCTCAACCAGGCCGCGCTGCAACGCGCAAACGAGCAGATCCACATCCCCGTGCTCTACCTCTCGGAGCTGATCGGTCTTGCCTACGGGCACAGCCCCGAGGAGCTGGGGCTTGACATGCACCGGGTGGGTGTCGAGCCGTTCCTTGAGAAATGGCAGCAAAGGACTGCCGACAAGACCCGCCTCGCCGAGGACTTCGACGTAGCCCTGCTCAACAAATGCGACAGCTGCCAGGCGTGCAAGGACGACTGCCCGGTCTGCAAGATCGACCCGGCCTTCCAGCCCAACGACATCATCCGGGCGCTCATCGAGGGCAGGCTCGACGAGGTCCTAGACGATCCCAACCTGTGGAAATGCCTCGAGTGTTTCACCTGCTTGGAGCTTTGTCACAGCGATATCGGTATGGCCGAGGTGTTCCGCAAGCTCAAGGAGCTCTCGCTCAAGCGCGGCAGCGCGCCGGAGGCTATCTCTCAGAGCTATCGGATGTTCATGGAGACCGGGTTGCTCGGCAAGCCGAGGGAAAGCGCACGGAAGAAGCTTGGACTCGGCCCGCTTCCGGCAACCGGCGGCGACGCGGTCATGCGTTTGATGGAAGGGGAGGACTAGATGGAATACGGATCGCGCCCGGCCTACTCGGCGGAGTCGCCATTTAAGATCCATGGCGGCTGCGGGCTGATGGGCATATGTGACGAGTCGGGAAGCCTGATGAGCGGTGAGCTTGCCATCCGGGCGATGGCAGCCCAACACGATCGCGGCAATGGGCTCGGCGGCGGGTTTGCCGGCTACGGTATCTACCCGGAGTTCCCCGATCATTTCTGTTTTCACATGATGTACCACGATGCCCAGGGCAAGGAGGCGGCGGAGGCGGTGTTCGATCAGTACTTCGTGGTCGATCTTGCCGAGCCGCTGCCCACACGTCCGGTCAAGGGGATTGTCGATGCCCCGCTTTTATGGCGTTATTTCTTGACGCTCTCCGAAAGCAGGCTCGAGTCGATGGGGATGACGCCCGAGGACTATATCGTCCACGTGGTCATGTTCATCAACACGACGGTCGACGGTGCCTTTGTCGCTTCCAGCGGTAAGAACATGGGGGCGTTTAAGGGGGTCGGGTTCCCTGAGGAGATCGGCCATTACTTCCTTGTGGAGGAGTATGAAGGGCATACGTGGGTCGGGCACAACCGCTTTCCGACCAACACGCCGGGCTGGTGGGGAGGTGCCCACCCGTTTACCCTGATCGACTGGTCGATCGTGCACAACGGGGAGATATCGAGCTACGGCATCAACAGCCGCTACCTGGACGCGTTTGGCTACAAGTGCACGCTCGGCACCGACACCGAGGTCGTCGCGTACCTGTTCGACCTCTTGTTACGGTGTCACAAGTTGCCGCTTGAGCTTGCGTGCAAAGTGCTTGCGAGCCCGCTGTGGAGCGAGATCGACCGGATGCCCGAGGACGAACAGGCTGTCATGCAGAGCCTACGCGCCGTCTATGGCCCCGCGATGCTCAACGGCCCGTTCGCCATCGTGCTCGGCTTCAATGGGGGCATGGTTGCGTTAAACGACCGCATCAAGCTGCGTCCGCTTGCGGCTGCTCGGCAGGGCAGCATCCTCATGGTCGCGTCCGAGGAAAGCGCCATACGCGAGGTGCTGACCTCTCCCGATGAGGCCTGGGCCCCCAAAGCCGGCGAGCCGGTTATCGCACGTGTCAAAGGTCTTGACTGGCCGATCCATGGCGATCTTTATCCGCCCTCCGGTGACGAATCCTGCGCCGCGGCGGACGTTAAAGACAGCCGCGAAACTGTCGAAGTGAGCTGATCGTATGCCCATGAGTCTCATTCAACCCGCGTTCAGGGTCCACATCGATTACGACAAGTGCCACAAGTGCGGTCGGTGCGTGCAGCAGTGTGGCTGGAGCGTCTACACGTTTAACGGGCGCCCGTTTCCAGACGACAGCCGGTGCCGCGCGTGCCACCGCTGCGTGACGTACTGCCCCGCGCATTGCATCAGCATCCAGAAAAACGAGCTTGCCCTACGGGAGAACCCTAACTGGATGCCCGGGCTGAGGCAAAACATCTGGCGTCAGGCCGAGTCAGGCGGTGTCATGCTGACCGGTATGGGCAACGACAAGCCATATTTGAGCATCTTCGACCATCTGGTGCTTGATGCCTGCCAGGTCACAAACCCCTCCATCGACCCGTTGCGTGAGCCGATGGAGCTTCGCACCTATTTGGGGTGCAAGCCAGACAGGGTCGAGGTCGAGCCGAATGGGCGCGGCGGCTTCCGCGTGAGACCCGGGACGGGCCTCGAGAAGAACGTGAGACTCGACACCCCCATCATGTTTTCGCCGATGTCATACGGCTCGGTGTCGCTTAACGTGCATAAGTCCCTTGCAATGGCGGCGGAGCGTTGTGGCATCCTTATGAACACCGGTGAGGGCGGGCTTCATGCCGACCTCTATCCGTATCAGGACAATGTGATCGTCCAGGTCGCCTCGGGGCGTTTCGGGGTCAACCCGGAATACCTCAACCGTGGCGTGGCTATTGAGATCAAGGTCGGCCAGGGTGCCAAGCCGGGCATCGGCGGGCATCTTCCGGGCGAGAAGATCAACCGGGAGGTCTCGGTCACGCGCATGATCCCGCAGGGGACCGACGCGATCAGCCCGGCACCGCACCACGACATCTACTCGATCGAGGACTTGAAGCAGCTCATCTACTCGCTCAAGGAGGCGAGTGGGTACAAGCCAGTGGGTGTCAAGATCGCCACTGTGCACAATGTCGCCGCGATCGCCTCAGGGATAGTGCGTGCTGGAGCCGACTACGTCTACCTTGACGGCTTCAAGGGTGGCACGGGTGCCGCGCCGAGCATCATCCGCGACCATATCGGCATTCCGATAGAGATCGCTATCGCTGCGGTGGATACCCGCTTACGTGCCGAGGGCATCCGCAACCGTGCCTCGATCGTGGCTGCAGGCTCGATCCGGTCATCGGCGGATCTTGCAAAGGCGATCGCACTTGGCGCAGATGCGGTGGCGATCGGCTCGGCTACACTCATGGCTCTTGGCTGTCACCTCTGCCAGGGCTGTCACACCGGGAACTGCAGCTGGGGGCTTACCACCCAAAAGCCCGAGCTCACCCGCAGGGTCGATCCGGAGTGGGGTGCCGAGCGGCTCACCAACCTGGTGCATGCGTGGAGCCATGAGCTGCAAGAGATACTTGGGGCGCTTGGCGTGAACGCCGTTGAGTCGCTGCGCGGTAGCAGGGAGCGGTTGCGTGCCGTGGGTCTTGATGCTCAGACCTGCGAGATCCTTGATGTCAAGCCCGCAGGGCGTTAGGGGAGAGGCGAGATGAATACTGCCACAACGAAAAATCCCATCGAGGGCCATTACGAACGCGGGCCGTCCGTGATAGCTGACAGTGATGTCACGACGGTCGAGTGCCAGAAGATCTACTACAGGCAGGTCAATGAGGCGGTGCGGGCAGCGTTTGGTGCTGGCGCAAAGAGCGTGAGGCTTGTTGGTGTCAACGGGCAGCGCTACATCGGCACGGGCATCAAAGGCAAGGATCTGCGCATAGAGGTACATGGCACGCCCGGGCAGGACCTTGCAATGCTGATGGACGGCCCCACGCTCGAGGTGTTTGGCAACGCCCAGGACGGCGTGGGCAACACCATGAATGCCGGTACCGTCATCATCCATGGCAACGCGGGCGATGTGCTGGGGTACGGCATGCGCGGAGGGCGGGTGTTCATCAAAGGCGACGTCGGCTATCGGGTCGGGATCCACATGAAAGCCTACGAGGACCTGCGACCGATCATGATTTGCGGCGGCAAGGCCCGTGACTTCTTTGGCGAGTACATGGCGGGCGGGCTGCTCGTTTTGCTCGGCATGGAGTCTGCGCTGGACGGCCCGCTCGTAGGCGGGTACCTCGGCACGGGCATGCACGGCGGCGAGATCTACCTGCGTGGGGAGGTCGAGCCGTGGCAGGTCGGCAAGGAGTGTGGCATCTTCGCGGCCACCGACGAGGAGATGGCTGCGCTGAGGCCGCTGCTTGCCGAGTACTGCGAGGCGGTCGGGTTTGACCTCGAGGCGGTGCTTGCCAAGGGGTTCACGCGGCTTGTGCCTATAAGCCACCGTCCGTACGGCAAGCTCTATACGTATTTGTAGATGGCCTAATGAAGCCTTGCATGAGCTTGCAAAATGACCCGGGGCGTAGAGCGTTTTGAACACAAGGTTGCCCGATTAGATAGGTAACCGATAGAATCTGTCAGCAAGTGTAGCAGGCAGGATATGGGCGATTAACTCAGCGGGAGAGTGCCACCTTCACACGGTGGAAGCCACTGGTTCAAATCCAGTATCGCCCACCATAGTTCGATAAATTGAACCCCAACAAGCGGTATAACGATGTCAGAGGCATACCGTACCATAACTGCAGAAACCAACTGGGCTAAGGAGCGGTTATGGCAGACACAAAAACCAAGGTGCGCACGATCATGGAGCTTTTCGGCACGTTTCCTGATGAGGAGACTTGTGAGGGATACCTGATTATCGACCCAACCCACGGCTAACACGCAGGAGGCTTCGACCGAATCATCGGTCATATCTTCTTAAAGGGGGACTGCGCCTCATATTCAAGATGACGCCTGATACGGCGGAAGCAGGGTTCGACCTGTGGCTCGAGCGTGCGGCCAGCTGCGGCATCGACGTGTTCGAGGGGCTCGGTCGGAAGGTGGGGAGGCGCAAGGCATCCATACTGGCCGCGGTCTCATCAGGTGTCTCCAACGCCCGGGTGGAGGCCATGAACAACAAGATCAAGCTGATCGTCAGGAGAGGCTACGGCTTCCGCAACACCGACAACCTCATGGCGCTCGTCATGCTCTGCTGCTCAAGCCTGCCGCTCGCGCTCCCTGGCCGCTGAGGCCGGCAACGCTAAGTCCTCCCGCGACACAGAAGGACCCTTATCACGGCCACCTGGCGGGCATGGCCTCGCGGCCCCGGCATGGGACAGGCCTGCGCGCCAAGGCGTCCATCGACGAGGCAAACGGTGCCTTGGGCTCAGGGCACAGGGCCACGCCCTTCGCGCAAGGCACCGTTTGTGGACATCTGCTTCAGGGTAGTCCCCCATGCATCCTGGCGGAGCCTCTTTTAGCTTGGCCACGGGGACAGGCGAGATCTATGAATTTGAGGGGGCAATAGGGTGCAGATGGTATCAGCTGCCAGGGCGAGCGGAGACAGACCTAACCATAATCTGACGGGAATTTGAGTGCTTAGGCAGATTTTGGAATATGAGGGATGTGGCGGGTTAAGCCGGTACACTTTTCGGACACGCAAAAAAGAGGCGGAGAGAGCAATCACCTCGCGGCGCAGGTAGTTTGCGGTGTTTTGTATAGCTTGTTACAACCTAAACTCCGCCCTGGTTTAGGCATATACATCCCTATGTGCCTGGCACACCGGTGACATAGGCCGTAAGGTCGTCCTCGGTAAGGCCGAACGCCTCGAGTATCTGCCGCTGCGTCCTCGTGGCCGGGCTCATCAGCCGCCTGCCCCCTGATGCGGTGACCACCTTTATCTTCTCAAGCTCGGCGATAACGGCGTCCTTGCTCCAAGGCCTCTCCCTCATCACGGCCCCGAGCCGGGCATGCACCTCGGAGACGGCGATGAGCGCGACGAATGCGTATTCCGGCGGCATGCGGACACTGATTCCAATGACATGCGGACACTGATCCGATAGCACGCGGACAACGTTCCGATTCTATCCGGACAACGTTCCGGAAGCATGCGGACACCTGTTGACTGACGGTGGCTACCATCTCCTATGCCGCAAGACATAGGAGGCCAGCTATGAAGAGTCAATAGGTTTTTGAAAGATTTTGAGAGATTTTCTCGGTGCACTTTGATAGTTGAATATGGGACAAAATGCGGGTCACATGTGGGTTTGGGGTAGCAGCCAACTGCGGATGACAGAATCGCCCGCTGATGGGTGCTGTGACCCGCCTGGCCCTTTTAGGCCGCAGGGCAGACGTATCCGGTGTTGCCCGTCAAGACAGCGAAGACGGTGTTGCAGAGCTTTCTT